>CALDYW010000142.1 GCA_937944395.1 uncultured Paracoccaceae bacterium
CACCGCCAGCTCACTTCTGTTGAGGCGCGGTTGTGCCTGCTCGACAATGGTAAAACTCATAGGTTCCCCCCTGCAAAATCGGATGGTCGATTCAAAAAGTCGCGCTGCATTACACCAAATTTGGCGCCAGCTAAATGCTTATCTTAGTCTCCGTCATCGCGGCGGCGAGGCGATCGCGGCGCGTCCTCCTTGGAAAGCGGGTGGTGATCGCGGACCAGGGCCTTCAGTCGTTCATCCAGCACGTGGGTATAGATCTGCGTAGTGGAGATATCCGCGTGGCCCAGCATTTGCTGCACGGAGCGTAGATCGGCGCCATGACTCAAGAGATGGCTGGCGAAGGCATGGCGCAGGACATGCGGCGAGACCCGCGCCGGATCGAGCCCGGCGGCCAGGGCCAGATCCTTCAGGAACCCGTGGAAGGCCTGGCGCGTCAGATGCCCCTCGGCCGAGGGCGAAGGAAACAGGAAGCGCGAGGGGGACCGGCCGGCCTTGCGGGCTGCGGCCTCGGCCGCGTCGCGGTGCGCCAGCCAGTCGGCCAGCGCCGCCCGCGCCGGTGGGGTCAGGGGCACCATCCGCTCCCGCCCCCCCTTGCCGCGCACCAGCAGCACCGCGGGGTCGCCGCGGGCGGCGGCGACCGGCAGGCTGACCAGTTCGCTGACCCGCAGCCCGGTTGCGTAGAGCACCTGCATCAGGCAGCAGGCCCGGGCGCGCTCGGCGGTGGTGCGCCCGGCCCGTGTCGCCTGCTCGAGCAGGCGGTCCACCTCGGCCTCGGTCAGGGTGCCGGGCAGCGGGCGGGCGCGTGCCGGCCCGGACAGGCGCAGCGCCGGGTCGGTCTCGCGCCAGCCTTCCTCGACGGCGAAGCGATAGAGCCCGCGGATCGCCGACAGCCGACGGGCGCGCGTGGCCGGCCCGAGGCCGGCAGCCGCGCAATGGGCGAGGTAGGCCTCGACCGCGGACTGGTCGGCGCCGGCCAGGTCCATCTCGCGCCCCGCGAGCCAGGCCGCGAAGTCGGAAAGATCGCGGCCGTAGGCCAGAAGCGTGTTGCGCGCCGCACCGCCCTCGGCCGCCTGTGCCTCGAGGAAGGCCCCGATCCAGCCCGCCCCGCCTTCTGCCGCGGATCGGGCAGCGGCCCGCCGGGGGCTCATGCGGCCTCCGACAGCACGAGGTATTCGAGCGCCGCGCGCCGCGCCGTCGTCTCCAGCCCGACCGCCCGGAACAGCGCAAGCGCAGCGGCGAGGCGGCGGCCGTCGCCGGCTGCGCCGGCGGCAAGGTCGTCAAGCGCCGACAGGATCGCCTCGCCGAACCGCCGTTCGGCCAGAAGGGCCCGCGCCTCCGGCGAGATCTCGGCATCCGGCGACAGACCCGCGAGCACGATGGCAGCCGGCCCCGCCTGTGCCGGCGGCGGAAGGCCGCGCGCGACGGCAATCATCTGCGCCTCGTCGGCATCGGCGGGTTCCCAGGCCAGCGCCGTCTCCTCGTAGGCCGGCGACAGCATCGCCAGCCGGAACGCGAGCCGCCGCGCCTCGCCCCCCAGCGGCAGCGCAGCCAGCGCCGGCCCGTAGAGCTGTCCGAGGACGGGAAGCTGGTCGGCCGAGGCCCAGACCTCCCAGGCGCGGGGCAGGGCTTCGGCAGCGGCCTCGGGATCGCCCGCCGCCACCGCCGCATCGAGCCGCTGCAGCGTCTCGACCCGGTCCCAGATCCCGCCCGAGGCCGCCGGCCGGCGCTCGGTGAACAGCCCCAGAAGCCGATTGGGGTCGAGCGCGCCGACCCGGGCCAGCCGTTCCGCCGCCTCGATCTGCGCCTTCCAGCCGGCGGTCGAGCGCAGGTCGGCATGGGCGAAGGCGCGCGGCAGGCCCGAAGAGGGCAGGGGATCGCCCAGCGCCTCCATCAGGCGGAACACCAGCGGTGTCGGACGTTCCGGTGCCGGCAGGGGCGGCGCGCCCTCGTGGAGTCCGGGGTCGAGGAACCGGGCGAGCAGCACCTCCTCGGCCGGGGCGATCTGGCCGAGGGCCCGGGCCGTGCCCAGCGTCAGTGCCGCGGCAGACCAGTCGCCGCCGCGCGCGAGGCAGAAGATGCGCGCGGGAATGGTGGGTGTCACGTCGGGGCGGGCGCGCAGCTCCTCGCAGGCGCGGGTCTCCTCGCCGAGCAGCAGCGCCACGTCGAAGGCGCGGCGGAACAGCTCGGCCGGGCCCGGTCCGGCCCGTTCGATCAGCGCCGCCGCCTCTTCGACCAGCCCGAGGTCCAGCAGCTTGTCGATCCGTGCCACGAGCAGCGATCCGGGCGCGCCGGTCATCGCCGGCACCTCGGCCTCGGCCAGCAGGACGCGCGCCGCCAGCGCCCGGCCGGCGGGCAGCGTGTCGGTTCCGATGGCGCGGACCCGCGCCACGATCGCCTCGGATCCGCCGGGGCCCCAGAGCGCGCGCGGCAACCCGGTGACCGAAGGCGGCAGCAGCCCGGCAGCATCCGGCGTGGTGCCTTCGAGCGGCGTCGTCATCACCAGGTCGGGCACGGCGCCGGAACTGACCGGGGGGGCCGGCGGCGGCGCTGCGGGCGCCTCCGGTGCGGCGGGCAATCCGCCCGCGACAGGCGGGGCGGCCACCGACTCCGACAGCCAGTCGATCGCCGACAGCGGCGGTTCGGCCACTGCCGGCGCCGCCGCAAGCACGAGGGCGGCCGCCCTAGTCCACATCCAGCGGCACCGGAATGCGGCGCTCGGTGGGCACGGGCGTGTAGCTCGCCTCGCCGAGATAGGCATAGCCTGCAAGCGCCGCTGCGCCGAGGAGTGCGAGCACAAGCAAGACTCTCAGGAACCGCCCCATCCTTCCCCCGTCATCCTGCCTCAGGGCCGCGTTGGTCCGGCCTGGCCGGATTATATATGGCATTCGTCGCGAGTTCACGCCATTCAGTCGGCCGGTCCGGGATTCGGCAACTCGAGGCAGGATGTCGCCGCGGCTCAGGAAGACCGTCGTGCTCGTGGGCATGCCCGGGTCGGGCAAGACCGCCGTGGGCACGGCGCTGTCGCGCCGCCTCGCTGCTGCGTTCCGCGATTCCGACGAGGAAATCGTGCGGGCGGCGCAGATGCCGATCGCCGAGATCTTCGCGCGCGACGGCGAGGCGTTCTTCCGGGATCGCGAGGCCGAGGTGTTGCGGCGCCTGCTCGACGGTCCGCCGGCGGTGCTGTCCACTGGCGGCGGGGCCTTCCTGCTGGAGCGCAACCGCGCGGCGATCGCGGCGCGGGGCGTGTCGGTGTGGCTCGATGCCGATCTCGACCTGCTGTGGTCGCGGGTGCGCCACAAGGACACGCGGCCGCTTCTGCGCAGCGCCGATCCGCGCGCCACCCTGGCCGCGCTCCACGCCGCGCGGGCACCCTACTATGCGCTGGCGGACCTGCGCGTGCAGGCGCTGCCGGGCGCGAGTATCGAGGCGATGGCCGGACGGGTGCTGGCGGCCCTGCGCACCCGGCCGGATGTTCTGGAGGATGACGCATGATGCGGACCGTGCGGGTGGAGCTCGGCCCGCGAAGTTACGACGTGCGGATCGGACCCGGGCTTCTGGCCACGGCGGGCGATGCGCTGCGGCCGCTGCTGGCACGCCCCCGGGTGGCGGTGATCACCGACGAGACGGTGGCGGCGCGGCACCTGCCGGAGCTCGCGGCGGCGCTCGCCGGGTCCGGGATCGGTGCTGCGGCCCTTGCGCTGCCGCCGGGCGAGGCGACCAAGGGATGGGCCGGGCTCGAACGCGCGGTGGAGTGGCTGATCGCCGAGCGCATCGAACGGCGCGACCTGGTGCTGGCGCTCGGCGGCGGGGTGATCGGCGACCTGGCCGGCTTCGCGGCGGCGATCCTGCGGCGGGGCGTGCGGTTCGTGCAGGTCCCGACGACGCTGCTGGCGCAGGTCGACAGTTCCGTGGGCGGCAAGACCGGGATCAACTCGCCGCGCGGCAAGAACCTCGTCGGCGCCTTCCATCAGCCGGCGCTGGTGCTGGCCGATACCGGCCTGCTCGACACCCTGCCGCGGCGCGAGTTCCTGGCCGGCTACGCGGAGGTGGCAAAATACGGGCTTCTGGGCGATGCCGCGTTCTTCGCCTGGCTCGAGGGCGTCGGGCCGGCGCTGGCCGCGGGCGATGCGGCGGCGCGCGTGCAGGCGGTGGCACGCTCGGTCGAGATGAAGGCCGCGATCGTCGCGCGCGACGAGACCGAGGAGGGCGAGCGGGCGCTTCTGAACCTCGGGCATACCTTCGCCCATGCGCTCGAGGCCGCCACCGGCTACTCGGGTCGTCTCCTGCACGGCGAGGCGGTGGCGCTCGGGCTCGTGCTGGCCTTCGACCTCTCGGCCCGGCTCGGGTTCTGCCCGCAGGAGGATCCGGTGCGGGTGCGGGCGCACCTGGCGGCGATGGGCCTGCCGGTGGCGCTGGAGCAGGTGCCGGGCGGACTGCCGGGCACGGAGGGGCTGCTCGCGCTCATGGCGCAGGACAAGAAGGTGATCGACGGCCGCCTGCGCTTCGTCCTGGCCCGCGGGATCGGGCAGGCCTTCGTCGCTGCGGACGTGCCGCCCGATGCCGTGCGGGCCGTGCTCGATCAGGCGCTGGCGGCGCCGGTTCCGCCCGGCTGACATCCCGTTCCCCTGCCCGTATTGCCCGCTGGACCCCGACCCGCGCCGTCGGCCGGCCGGCGACCGTCGCGCGCCGGCTGTCCCGGCGCCCGGCGGCGGGGAAGGGGACGCGCGGGCCGGGGGCGTGCCCGGACGGCCGTCTCCCCTCCGGGGGGCGGCCCGGGGTGCGAAGGCCGCGCCCGAACCGCGATCCGTTCGCGGACCCGGTCCCGGCCCGATCGCGGCCGGGCGCCGGGGCCGGGCACGGCGGGCTAGGGCGCCTGCCGGGCCCGCGTGCCCTAGGCCCGCGCCGCGCGCAGCGCCATCAGTTCGCCGAGGTTCTCGGGCGTGATGTAGCCGAGGAGTCGCCCGGAAGGGTCGGTCACGCCCACCGCCGGGCTCTGCGCCTCGGCCATCGCCGCGAGCGCCGCGTCGAGCCGCGCGGTCAGCGGCACCGTGGGGATCCCCGTGGCCATCACCGAGTCCACGCGGTCGGTCTGCCGCCCCTCGGCATAGGCCCGCAGCAGCGCCGCGCGGGTGAGGAACCCGGCCAGCCGGCCCTCGGCGTCGAGCACCGGGAACTCGTGCTGTGTCGTGCGGATCAGCGCCGCTGCGGCGGCCATCAACCGGTCGTCGCGGGCGAGCGCCTGGAACTCGGTGATCATCGCGTCGCGGGCGGCCAGCCCGCGGGCGGCGTCGCGCAGCGCCGCGTCGCCGCTCTCGGCCGCCGCCGCGAACCAGACGAAGACCGCGATGAGCAGCAAGAGCGGGTTGCCGACGACGAGCCCGAGGATGCCGAAGCCGAAGGCCATCGCCTGCCCCAGCATCGCCGCCACCTTCGTTGCCCGGGCACGCGCCATGCGCATCGCCAGCAGCGCCCGAAGCACCCGCCCGCCGTCCATCGGGAAGGCCGGCAGCAGGTTGAAGAGCACGAGGAACAGGTTGACCGCCGCTAGCCGGTCGAGGAAGCCGATCCCCGCACTCTCGATCCGGTCCACCTCGGCAAGGCCGGCGCCGAAGACGAAGGTCAGCACCGCCCAGATCGCGACGTTGACGGCGGGCCCGGCCAGCGCCACCGCGATTTCCTGCCGGGGGTCGTCGGGCAGGCGGGTCAGCCGCGCCATCCCGCCGATCGGCAGGAGCGTGATGTCGGGCGTGGCGATGCCGTAGCGGCGCGCCATCAGCGCATGGCCGTATTCATGCGCCACCACGCAGGCGAAAAGGGCGAGCACGAACAGCACGTTCTCGGCGGCCGCCGCGGCCCCGCCCTCGATCCAGGCCACCGCCCCGATCCAGGCGAGCAGCAGGAAGAAGGTGGCGTGCACCCGAAGTTCCGAGCCGAGCAGGCGGCCGATCGGAAACGACCATGTCATCCCTCAGCCCCGCCGCGAAGGTTCTGCCGGGGCGCCGGTCAGAACGGGATCTCGTCGTCGAGGTCGGCCGGGCCGCCGCGCCCGCCCCCCTGCGGACCGCCCCAGTCGCGCCCCGCCGCCGACCCGCCCGGGTCGCGCCCGCCGCCGTAGTCGCCGACCGTGCGGTCGTCGATGCCCGGTGCGCCCTCGCCCCGGCCGTCGAGAAGGGTGAGTTCCCCGCGGTAGGGGCGCAGCACGACCTCGGTGGTGTACCGGTCCTGACCGGACTGGTCCTGCCATTTGCGGGTCTCGAGCGCCCCCTCGATATAGACCTTCGAGCCCTTGCGCAGGTACTGCTCGGCGATCCGCGCCAGCGGTTCGGAATAGATCGCGACCGAATGCCATTCGGTGCGCTCCTTGCGCTCGCCCGACTGCCGGTCGCGCCAGGTCTCCGAGGTGGCGATGCGCAGGTTGCAGACCTTGCCGCCGTTCTGGAAGGTCCGCACCTCGGGGTCGCGGCCGAGATTGCCGACCAGGATCACCTTGTTCACCGAGCCCGCCATGTGCCGCCCTCCCCGAATCCCCGCAGACCGCACCCGTATCGTTACATCACGCCAACAGGGTTGATGAAGGGCGAATGCGGTCGGGGCCGTTCGGGGTTGGCGGCGGGGGCAGTCTTGACTAAACTCGGCCTCCGACAGGGCGGACCCGAGGGGCAGGCCGGGCATGACGCGACTGATGGGGCTGATCGCGGCGATGGCAACGGCCGCGCTGCCCGCTGTCGCGGGCGAGACCGCGTCCTCGCGCAACCGCATGGCGCTGTTCCAGAACCAGACGAGGCTGCTCGATACCCGTGCGGCGGTGCAGTACAACAACTCGGTGCGGCTGCTGCCGCCGTCGGTCGGCATTCCGAATGCCGAGGCGATCCCGGGCTACGCCGGGCGCTACCGGGGCGAGTGGCTGGCCGTCGCGCGCGAGATGGCGCGGCGCCACAACATCCCCGAGGATCTCTTCCTGCGCCTCGTGCAGCAGGAATCGGGCTGGAACCCGCGGGCGGTGTCGCACAAGGGCGCGACCGGGCTGGCGCAGCTCATGCCGGCCACCGCGCGGCTTCTCGGCGTGGATGTCGAGGATCCGCGCCAGAACCTCGAGGGTGGGGCACGCTACCTGCGCATGATGTACGACCGTTTCGGCAGCTGGCGGCTGGCGCTTGCGGCCTACAACGCCGGGCCCGCCGCGGTCGAGCAGCACGGCGGTGTGCCGCCTTTCGCGGAGACGCGCAGCTACGTGCGCGCGATCCTCGGCAGCTGAGCGCCGCCTCGGCGGTCGTGGGTCGCCGGCCCGTCCGGGACGACGCGCGCACGACGCGCGCGCCGTGCCGGACCTGCTGCGGTCAGGGCTGCCCCCGAGGGGGCGAGGGTGCGCGGGCGCGGGGGGGCGGTTGCCGGCACGCCGCTCAGCCGGCCGCGGCGCGGGCGTCGAACACGAAGCCGAGCAGGTTCAGCAGCACCTGCGCCGCCAGGATCGCGGTGATTCCCGCCGGATCGTGGTCGGGCGAGACCTCGACGAGGTCGATCCCCACGACCTCGTGGGCCCGTGCCACCGCCTGCAAAAGCTCCAGCACCTCGTAATAGAGGAACCCGCCGTGCGAGGGCGTGCCGGTTCCGGGCGCGATCGAGGGGCAGAAGGCGTCGATGTCGAGCGTCACATAGACCCGCGCACCCGCCGGAATCCGTGCCGCCACGCCGGCCGGCCCCAGCGCCCGGGCCTGGCGGACCGACAGGATGTCCGACCCCATCGCGCGGGCGGCGACATAGCCCTCGCGCGCCGTGGACGAGACGTTGCGGATGCCGACCTGAGTCAGCCCGCTGACATGCGCCTCCTCGGCGGCGCGCCGCATCGGGTTGCCGTGGCCGTGGCGGACGCCGTGGCGGACATCCACGAAGTCGAGGTGCGCGTCGATCTGCAGGATGTGGAACGCCGCCCGCCCCCGGAAGGCACGGATGCAGGGGATGTTGACCGAATGATCGCCGCGGATCACCACCGGCAGCGCACCGGCATCGAGGATCGCCCGCACCCCGGCCTCGATCCGGGCATGGCTGGTCTCGGTGTCGGTGTGGACGATGTCGGCATCGCCGATATCCACGATCCGCACCGAGGCGGGAAGGTAGGTGCGGTCGTCCTCGTGGTCGTAGGCGCCGGCATGGCCGAAGGAAAAGAGCGTCGAGGCCTCGCGCACGGCGCGCGGCCCGAAGCGGGCCCCGGCGCGATACTGGGTGCCCAGGTCGAACGGGGCGCCGAGGATCGCGGCATCGGCCTCGATCCGGCTCCAGTCGGTGACGAGGGGGCGCTTGCCGAAGGTCGCGACCCCGACGAAGGGCAGGTCGAGCCGCCCGCCCTCGTAACCATGACCCGTCATCGAACGCCCCCCTGTTCCGGTGCCGTCCGAGATGACGGCGGATGCGCGGCGATTGCAAGACCGGGCCGGCCGTCGCCGGGGACGGCCCGCGCCGACGACCGGCCGGGGCCGGCCCGCCGCGCCCGCCCCTCTGCCGGCCGCTGCGATGACCGGATCAGGGGCAGAGGAAGGTGACCCCCGGGATCGATGCCAGCCGTGCCATGTCGGCCTCGTAGGCCGCCGTCGCCTCCTCGACCAGGTCCACCGTCCAGCCGGGCAGGTCGAGTTCGACCTCGACCGCTTCGGGGATGGCGAACTTGTCGAGAAAGGCCGCCACCACCCGCCGGCGCTGGGCGTCGGTCACCGGGGGATGGGTGGCGAGATAGGCCTGCATCCGGCCCATCCCCTCGGCGGTCATCAGCGTGGCGAGGAAGTCGTCGGTTCCGGCAAGCGTGAGCCCGGGCGAATGCCCCGACACGCTGCGCAGCACCTCCGGCCAGATCAGGGCCGTGTCCTCGTTGCACCAGACGGTCACCGGGCAGTCGGGCGCGCCCGCGCGCATCCGCGCGATCGTGTCGGACCAGGCGACGGTGCGCGCATCGACCTCGGCCGCGAAGGCGCGGAAATCGGGCTCCTGCGTGGTCGCGTAGAGGGCCGGGATGAAGGTGGCGGGGTTGCGGATCGCGATGTGGAACTCGACCGGGTTGTCGGGAAAGACATTGCGCAGCCAGACCACCTTCTCGCCGGCCTTGGGATAAAGCCGGCCTTCACCCAGCACCCGGGTCGGAAGGCACAGGAACTGCTCGTGGCTGAAGATCACCCGCCGCGCGGCGTCCTGTTCGAGGACCGCGTCCAGGATCAGATCCTGCACCGCCTTCGGCGCGCGTCCGCCGCGCAGCTTGATCAGCGTGTCGCGCAGGAGGTTGCGGTAGCGCCCGGGCCCGGTGACGGCGATGCCTTCCGCCGCGAGCGCCCCCTTGTTCTTGAGGAGGCACTTGAGGATCCGGTCCTCGTCGGTGCAGTGCGCGCCGAGGTGATAGACGATCTGCATGCACCCCCCTGCGGGTCTGCGGCCGAGAGCTAGCCGAGCCCCGCCCTTCCGTCAACGCGGGCGCATCCGCGCCGCCCCCGAACCCTGCGCGGCGCGCTTGCCGGAGGGTGCGGGCGCCGCTATGGCTGGTGCGTGCCCCCATAGCTCAGCTGGTAGAGCATCTGATTTGTAATCAGGGGGTCGGGGGTTCGAATCCCTCTGGGGGCACCAGACCCGCGCCGCACGATATTCTTCGGCATCCCCGGATGCGGGGTGGGGGCGTGCCCCTCCCTCCCGCCGCCCGGCCCTCGCCCGCCG
>CALDYW010000143.1 GCA_937944395.1 uncultured Paracoccaceae bacterium
CGGGGCGCGCGCGCGCGGCCGATCCCGCAGGGAACGCTTCGCACTCGCGGCCCTGCGCGGGCGGGGAGGGGCCGGTCGGCGCCCCGCCCGGCGACCGTGCCCGCTGCTCCGCCCGGTTTCGGAACGGACCGTCAGAGCCGCCCGATCCGCCGCCCCGCGCGCATCGCCTGGCGCGCGCGCCGGGCGGCCTGCTTGCCGGCCTGGGCCTGCCGGCGCTCGGCCGGCGTCATCTCGGACTTCGGCTTGCCCTTCGAGGCCGCCTTGTCGATCCCCGCCATCAGACCCCGCGTCAGGGACCGGCGGAACAGCATCCGCCCCAGCCGTTCGAGCATTCTTCCAAGGTCCATCCCGTCCTCCTCCCGCGGCCGAGCCGCATTCAGTCATCGAACATGTCGCCCTGGCCTTCGGGCGCCGCGTCCGGGGTGTCGGGATCCCCGGGGCCATCTGCCGCGCCGGACGGGGCGGGGCCGAGCAGGCCCGCGGCGCGGAGTTCCGCCAGTCCCGGAAGGTCGCGCGCGCTGGCAAGGCCGAAATGGTCGAGGAAGCCTTCGGTGGTGACATAGGTGACCGGACGGCCCGGCGCCAGCTTCCGCTGCCCGAACCGGATCCATCCGAGGTCGAGAAGCTGGTCCACCGTGCCCCGGCTCATCGAGACGCCGCGGATTTCCTCGATCTCGGCGCGGGTCACCGGCTGGTGATAGGCGATGATCGCCAGCGTCTCGATCGCCGCGCGGCTCAGCCGCCGGGTCTCTACGGCCTCGCGGCGCAGGAGGAATCCGAGGTCGGGGGCGGTGCGGAAGGCCCAGGCCTCGCCCACGCGCACCAGCCGCACGCCGCGCCCCTCGTAGTGGCGGGCGAGCCGGCGCAGCGCCTCGGCCGGGTCGGACCCCCGCGGCATCCGCGCGGCGAGTTCCGACAGCCGCAGGGGTTCGGCGCTTGCGAACAGGATCGCCTCGACCATCCGCTCCTGCTCGGGCAGGGCCGGGGGGTCGAACATCGGCGGGCTGGTCCCGGTGCCGTCGTCGGCCGCGCCGCTCATCGCGGTTTCCGCCGGATCTGGATCGGGGCGAATCCCTCGCGCTGCCGGATCTCGATATGCCCCTCGCGCGCGAGTTCCAGGGCCGCCGCGAAGGTTGCGGCCGTGGCCGAACGCCGCCGCCCGGGCCCGTCGCTCCAGCCTTCGGGCAGGAAGGCCTCGAGCGCCGCCCAGTCGGCGGCATGTCCGACGAGCCCGCGCAGGTGCTCGAGCGCCTGCTCCATCGTGAACACCGCGTCGCGGTCGAGCGCATAGGGTCGGAAGGCGTCGCGGGTGCGGATCCGGGCGTAGGCCTCGAGAAGCTCGAGCAGGGTCGCGCTGACGCGGACCCGTCGGTGGACGGCGATGCCTTCGGGCAGGCCGCGCGCAAAGATCTCGCGGCCCAGCCGGTCGCGCGCCATCAGCCGTGCCGCTGCCTCGCGCATCGCCTCGAGCCGGGCGAGCTGCAGGGCGAGCCGTTCGGCCAGTTCCGCGCCGGACGGGCCGGTGTCGGCCGGGTCGGGCAGCAGCAGGCGCGACTTCAGCCAGGCGAGCCAGGCCGCCATCACCAGGTAGTCGGCGGCGAGTTCGAGCCGCAGGCTGCGCGCCCGGGCGATGAAGGCCAGATACTGCTCGGCCAGCGCCAGAACGCTGATTTCCCGCAGGTCGAGCTTCTGGCTGCGCGCGAGCGCGAGCATCAGGTCGAGCGGCCCCTCGAAGCCGGCCACATCGACGATCAGCGCCTCGGCGGCGCGCCGGGCGCAGATGCGGTCGCGGGCGTCCTCCCAGGTGTCCTCAGCCATTCGACCCCGCCGAGAGAAGGCCGGAAAGTTCGGCCTCCGCCCCGGCGATGTCAATGGGCCCGGGCGCCCGGCGCCGCGCCAGGGCCTGGTCGGCCCGGGACGCTGCGGCGGGGGACAGCCGGCCCGCGGCGGCGGCCACCGCGGCCATCTCGGTGCGGTCGCCGTTGCAGTGCAGCACGACGTCGCAGCCGGCGCGGATGGCCGCCGCGGCAAGCGCGCCGGGCGGTCCCGACAGCGCGCGCATCGAGATGTCGTCGGTCATCAGCAGGCCGCGGAAGCCGATCGACCGGCGGATATGGCCGATCACGGCGGCACTCAGCGTCGCCGGGCGCTGCGGGTCGAGCGCGGGATAGAGCATGTGCGCGGTCATCGCAAGCGGCAGGTCGGCCAGCGCGGCGAAGGGGGCGAAATCCCAGGCGGTCAGATCGGCGAGAGACGCCCCGGCAACCGGCAGCGCCTCGTGGCTGTCGGCGGTGGCGCGGCCATGGCCGGGGATGTGCTTGAGAACCGGAAGGACACCGCCGGCCAGGCAGGCCTCGGCAACCGCGCGGCCGCGCTCGGCAACCGTCGCGGGGTCGCCGCCGTAGCAGCGGTTGCGCAGGAACGGATGCGTCGCGGCGGCGGCGATGTCGGCCAGCGGCGCGCAGTTCCCGTCGATTCCGACGGCGCGGAGTTCCTGCGCGATGATCCGGTAGCGCAGCCAGAGCCCGCGCGCCGCCGCGCGCGGGCCGGTGCGGGTGACCTGGTCGAGCGGCGGCAGCCAGTCGCGCCAGGCCGGCGGGCGAAGGCGCGCGACGCGTCCGCCCTCCTGGTCGACGAACACGGGCGCCTCGCGTCCGACCGCGGCGCGCAGGTCCGCGGTCAGCCGCGCAAGCTGCGCCGGAGTCTCGACATTGCGCGCAAACAGGATGAAGCCCCAGGGGTCGGCGTCGCGGAGAAAGGCCGCCTCGTCGCGCGGCAGGTGCGGGCCGGCGACCCCGAGGATCGTCGCGCCCGGCGCGGTCACCGCACGACGACCGGGATGCAGTCGGTCCGCTCGGCGATGAAGGCCGCGCAGAAGCGGCGCGCCTCGGCGAGATCGGCAAATCCTGCGGCCCGAAGGCGCCAGAACGAGACGCCCCCCGATGCGGCCTCCTCGATCACGCGGCCCTTGCCTTCCAACAGGTTGCCGAACTTGTCCTGCAGCGCCTCCCAGGCGGCGCGCGCCTCCTCGGCGGTGTCGTAGGCGCCGAACTGCACCAGTCGGGTGCCCACCGACAGGCCCCTGGGGTCCACCTCGGCCGGGGTCAGGGGCCCTGCGATCGCATCGGTGGCCGAGGCGGCCGCCATCCGCAGCACGGGATCCCCGCCCGGCCGCGGTCTGGGCCGCGGGGAGACGGCGATGCCGGGAACATCGGCCGGAATCGCGTCGAGCGAGAACACCGCCGAGGCCGCGGCCCGTGCCACCGCATCGGCGGTCGGCTCGGCCGGCTCGGGCGCGGCCTCGATCCGCGGCGTGCCGCGCAGCGCGGCCAGCGTCACGTCCTCGGGCTCGAGATCCACCGACCGCGGCGCCAGGATCACGGCATCGGGCAGCGGTGCCGCCTCGCCCGCCTCGGCAACGCGGTTGACCGCAAGGCCCTGATGCGCCGTCTCCAGCCCTCCGGGCTCGGCGGGCAAGACCCGCATCGGCCCCTCGAGCGCGCGCACGACGGGGATGCCGCTGACGTCGCGCACCGCGAGCTGGTAGGCCCAGACCGCGAGTCCGGCGATCAGCGTGACCGAAACACCTGCGGCGCAGAGGTTCATCAGCCGTCCGAGCCGCGCCCGGGTTCCGGCAACGGCGCCAGAGGCCTCGTCCGCGGGGTGCCCGTAGGCCCCTTCCAGTTCCATGGTCGCCATGCTCTGCCTCGTTCCGCCCCGTCTGTCGCGGGGTCGTCCTGCCTGCCCGTCCCGGCCGGAGCGCCTGTCTGATCAGCGCAGTTCTTCGACCGGGGTGACGCCGAGGATACCAAGGCCGGTGGAAATCACAACGCCGGCGGCGCGCGCGAGGGCGATTTTAGCGGCCGATGTTGCCGGATCGTCCTGCAGGAACCGCAGTTCGGGCACCTCGTTGCCGCGGTTCCACAGCCCGTGGAAATCTGCGGCCAGATCGCCGAGGTAGAAGGCCACCCGGTGCGGTTCGGCTGCCCTGGCGGCGATCTCCACGGTCCGGGGCCATTCCGCAAGCCGCCGCGCCAGCGCCAGTTCCGCCGGATGGTCGAGCCGCGCCAGATCGGCCCGGGCCAGCGCCGCGTCGGAGGTATCGACCCCCGCCTCGGCCGCCTTGCGCAGCACCGAGGCGATGCGGGCATGGGCATATTGCACGTAGAAGACCGGGTTCTCGCGCGACTGCTCGAGCACGGCCGTGAAGTCGAAGTCGAGCGGCGCATCATTGCGGCGCGTGAGCATGACGAAGCGCACCACATCGGGCCCGACCTCGTCCACGAGGTCGCGCAGCGTCACGAAGGTGCCTGCGCGCTTCGACATCTTGAAGGGCTGGCCGGCCTTGAACAGCCGGACGAGCTGGATCAGCTTGACCTCGAGCGGCACGCGCCCTTCCGACAGCGCCGCCACCGCCGCCTTCATCCGCTTGACGTAGCCGCCGTGGTCGGCGCCGAAGACGTCGATCAGCAGGTCGAAGCCGCGTTCGATCTTGTCCCAGTGATAGGCGATGTCCGGGGCGAAGTAGGTCCAGCTTCCGTCCGACTTGCGCAGCGGGCGGTCCACGTCGTCGCCGTGCGCGGTCGAGCGGAACAGCGTCTGTCGGCGCGGCTCCCAGTCCTCGGGTTCCCTGCCCCGCGGCGGTTCCAGCACGCCCTCGTAGACCAGACCGAGCCCGCGCAGGCGCTCGAGCGCGGCCTCGATGCGGCCGGTGCCGTAGAGCGCGCGCTCGGAGGAATAGACGTCCATCCGCACGCCGAGCGCGGCGAGGTCGCTGCGGATCGTCTCCATCATCCGCGCGGTGGCGAAGTCGCGCACGGTCTCGAGCCAGTCGGCTTCGGGTCGGTCGAGCAGGCTGGCGCCGTGTTCGGCCTTCAGCGCCTCGCCCACCGGGATCAGGTAGTCCCCCGGATAGAGCCCCTCGGCGATCTCGGGGCTCTGCCCGTGCGCCTCGCGGTAGCGCTCGTAGGCCGAGCGTGCCAGCACATCGACCTGGGCGCCGCCGTCGTTGATGTAGAATTCGCGCGTCACCTGCCACCCGGCGAAGGCCAGCAGATTGGCCAGCGCGTCGCCGAACACGGCGCCGCGGGCATGGCCGACATGCATGGGGCCGGTCGGGTTGGCCGACACGAACTCGATGTTCACGCGCCGCCCGGCGCCCTGTTCCGACCGGCCGTAGTCGGCCCCGGCCTCCAGCACGGCGCCGACAAGGCCCTGCCAGACGGCGGGGGCCAGCCGCAGGTTCAGGAACCCGGGCCCCGCGGCCTCTGCCGCGGCGATCCGAGGATCCTCGGCAAGCCGCGCGGCAAGCCGCTCGGCGATCGCGCGCGGCGGCCGGCCGGCGGGCTTGGCCAGCACCATCGCGGCATTGGTCGCCATGTCGCCGTGCAGCGGATCGCGCGGCGGTTCGACGGTCACGGCGGCGGTATCGAGCCCCTGCGGCAGCGTGCCCTCCGCCGTCAGGGCGGCGATGGCGTCGAGGACGGCGGCGCGGATCTGGGTGAAGAGGTTCATCCTGGGTTCCCGGTCGGTCGCGCGTCTCTAGCACGGGGCGGACGGGCGTCAACCGGCCGCACCCGGGAAAGGCGCGCCTTGCGGCAGGAACCGCTGGCACGGCCACAGTCCGATCGCCCGGCGAGGGACGTCAGGCGCTTGCAGCGCCCGGGGGGGTGGACGTCCCGCCGCCGGCCGGGCAGGCCCCGGGCCAGCGCCGCCGTGCACGCAAGGACATCGGCCCCCCCCGGGGGGCTTCGGCCCGGGTCTGGATCCGCGCGCGCACCGGCACCGCGCCGTCCCCGGGAGCGACGATCCCGGCCGCGACCCCGGCGCCGCCGGGGTCGATCCCGGGGATCGCCGGGTGAGCGGGGGGGGGCGGCGCGGTGCCGTTCCCGGTCGCGCGGCGCGAACGACGGGGCGACGCCCGGGAACAGGCGCTCCCCCTGTCGGTTCCCGAACACGGGGGTGCGTCGCGGCGCAATTCCCGCAGGCGCCGGTCCTCGGCGGCGCCGCGACCTGTGCCAGCGCCCCCGCAGGTCCTTGCCGGGAAGCGCGCAGGAAGGGTGCCAGGCGTCCCTGCGGAACAGGACCGGCTGCCCGGTCTCGACGATCCGCACCTCGCCGGTCGCGGGGTTGGCGAGAACCCTGCGCCTCTGACGCACGGTCCGCACCTCGCCTGCGCCGAAGACGGTGCGGCACGGGTCCGGGTGCCCGAAGCCGCCTCCGGTCGGCACGCCGAACTCCGGCCGGTGGATCGTCGAGGTCGAGGCATGGACCCGGTCGTGGACATGCCCCGCCTCGTCGTCGCCCCGCAGGTGGCGGGTCACGTCGCGGCAGGGCAGGGCGGTCGGCACCGTGGTGCCGACGATGCGGGCGCGGCACGAACCGGGCGGTCTCGCTTCGGGGGCGGGCACGCAGCCGCGCCGGACCGATCGGGTGCGGCCGCCGGCCTGTGCGCGGCGGCGGCAGCGATGATCCCGGGAACCGGCAGGCAAGGATCCGGCGACAGGCGGGGCGGGTGCCCGGCAAGAGGCGCGGTGCAGAACCGGCCGGGTCCGTCCGGCCGGCGCAAGGTCTCCGCGGCCCGGTCGTGCCGCGGGCATGCCGCCTCGTTCGTCCCGGCGGAGGAACCCGCGCGGGGTTTCAGTCCCGGCCGACCGGGTGCAGCGAACCCCGCGTCCCGAAGATCTCGGGCCCCGAGCCGCGCAGCTTCGGCAGCGAGACCCCGGTCAGGACCGCAGCGAGACCCCGGTCAGGACCGTCGCGATCGCGCCACTGCAGACCCCCCGGGGCGAGCGCCGACATGTCCGGCTGCCCGAACCGGCAGGGCCGGCCGGCGATCTGCCGCTCGGGCTCGGCCAGGCGGTCCGCGGCCGCGACGGTGCCGACCGGCCGCGGGAGGCCGGTCGGCGTGGTCAGGTCAGGGACTCGATGCCGAGGTCGCGCAGCGGCGCCGCGCGCCCCGGACCCGCGAGCGGTGGTCGGTCCGAGATCGGGACGGAGGGTCAGCGCGGCAGGACCAGTTCCGCCCTGAGGCCGCCCAGCGCCTCGCTGTCGCCCAGCCGAAGCGTTCCTCCGTGAGCCCGGGCGACATCGAGCGCGATCGCCAGCCCGAGGCCGGCACCCCCGCCATCGTCCTGGTTCCGGGCCGGATCGAGCCGGGTGAAGGGGCGCAGCGCCTCGGCCCGCCGCTCTGCGGGGATCCCCGGCCCGTCGTCCTCGACCACGAACCGAAGCCAGCCGCCGCCGGCCTCGACCCGCAGCATCACCCGCGCGGCATGGCGAAGGGCATTCTGGACCAGATTGTCCAGCGCCCGTTCGACCGGCTGGGTGCGCAGCATCACCGGGGCCGATGCGCCCTCGGCCAATTCCAGAGACACCGCGCGCCCCATGCGCGCGGCGTTCGCCACCACCCGGGCCGCCAGCTGCCCCGGGTCCGACGGTTCCGATTCCGCCAGGGCCTCGCCCCGGGCGAGCGCGAGGAAGTCGTTGACCATGCGCTCCATGTCGGCGACGTCGCGCAGCATGTCGGCGGAGCCGGGGCTGTCCTCGGCCAGCGAAAGCCCCAGCCGCAGCCGCGTCAGCGGCGTCCGCAGGTCGTGGCTCAGCCCGGACAGAAGCGCGTTGCGCTGCTCGCGCGCCCGCTCGATCCGGGCCCGCATCTCGAGGAAGGCCGCTCCCGCGGCGCGCACCTCCGAGGCGCCGCGCACCCGGTAGGGCAGCACGAGGCCGCGCCCGTAGGCCTCCATCGCCTCGGAAAGACGCGCGACCGGGCGGACCTGGTTGCGCAGGAACCAGACCGCAACCGCCATCATCACGAGGCCGGTGAACCCCACCAGGACCAGCGGCTGATGCGGGTTCGACGCCGAGACGCGCGCCCGCGCGAAGCGCACCTCGGCCGGGCCCCAGCGGGTTGCGGCGGCAAGCCGCACATGCCGGCTGTCGCCGGCCAGATCGACCGCGCCGACCTCGGGCACGGTCTCGCGCAGGGTGCGCACGACGCTGCGGCCGGACAGGTCGTAGAATGCCCTGGTCTCCGGCACGGCCGCGCCCGGCAGGGCGACGGTGAATCCGAGGTCGCCGCCCAGACCCTCGGCGACCGCGGCCGCCTCGGTGGCGCTGCCCGCCCGGTCGATCTGCCCGAGCACGAGACGCAGCGGGATCGCGACGCTGCGGGTCATCTGCGCCGTCACCCGGTCGAAGGTGCGCTGGACGAACACGACCGAAACCACGATCTGCACCACCAGCAGCGGCACGATCAGGATCAGCAGCGCCCGCGCGAACAGGCTGCGCGGCAGGAACCGTTTGAGCCAGCGCCACAGCATGGTCTAGACCGTAGCGGCGGCGCACGGGGGAGGGAAGGCAGAGGTGGCGGGAGGCGACGGCATCGCGGGGCTCCGGCTGGTGCTGGCGCCCAACCCCTCGCCGCTCACCCACCGGGGCACCAACACCTGGATCGTGGGCGAGGGCGAGGTCGTGGTGATCGACCCCGGACCCGACGACCCGCGCCACCTGGCCGCCATCCTGTCGGCGCTGCGACCGGGCGAGCGCGTCGCGGCGATCCTTGTCACCCATGCGCATCGCGACCACTCCGGCCTCGCCCTCGCGCTCGCGCGCGCCGCGGGCGCTCCGGTCTGGGCCGCGGGGCGCGCGCACGAGGGGCGCAGCCCGCAGATGGAAGGCCTCGCGGCAGCCGGGCTCGCCGGCGGCGGCGAGGGGCTCGACCGCGCCTTCACCCCCGACCGCCGCCTCGGGCCGGGAACCTTCGCGGCCGGCGGGATGAACTTCGAGGCGATCCCGACGCCCGGCCACCTCGGCACGCACCTCTGCTTCGCCTGGGAGGACACGGTGTTCACCGGAGACCACGTCATGGGCTGGTCGAGCAGCATCGTCTCGCCGCCCGAGGGCGACATGGGCGCCTACATGGCCTCGCTCGAGCAGTTGTCGGAACGGCCCGCCCGGCGATTCCTGCCCGGCCACGGCCCGGCAGTGGACGACCCCGCCGGACGCCTGGCCGAACTCGTCGCGCATCGCCGCAACCGCGAGGCGCAGATCCTCGCCGCCCTGGACGCGACGCCCCGGACCGCCGCGGCGCTCGCCGCGCTGATCTACCGCGACACGCCGCCGGCCCTGCTGCCCGCGGCGGCCCGCAACGTGCTGGCGCATCTGCTCGACCTGTCCGACCGCGGCCTTGCCGCGCCGGTCGGACCGCACGGGGCCGAGACCGGCTACCGGCGCGCCTGATCCGCCAGCCCCTTGCCCTGCCGGACACCGCTTGCTATAGGCGCCGGTGGCGTTCCGGCGTAGCTCAGCGGTAGAGCAGTTGACTGTTAATCAATTGGTCGCAGGTTCGATCCCTGCCGCCGGAGCCAGGATGAACCCTCCAGGTCAAAGATCTGGAGGGTTTTCGTTTTCCGGCCCTGCCGCCGGGGGGCGGGATCGTTCGGCGCGCACCGGGCCCGGGGCGCTTCGGGCCGGTCCGGTTCGGGAGGTTCCGGATCGCGCGGGAAGCTCGCCGCCACGGCAGGTCCGTTCGGATACTGCCCGGGAACCCGGCGGACCGGC
>CALDYW010000144.1 GCA_937944395.1 uncultured Paracoccaceae bacterium
GTCGCAAGGGCGGGTCTCAAGGCGGGTCGCGCCCCACCGGCCGGTCTGCGGCAGTCCGGGGACCGGTGCGGGACCGGTGCGGGACCGGTGCGCGGGATCGGCGCGGGACCGGTGCGGGACCGGTGCGGGACCGGCGCGCGCGGGCGCGGGCCGGGTGCGGGCCGATGCCGCCGCCCGGCCCTATCGGCCGATCCTGTGCCGAACCTCGGTTGCCAGCCGGGCCGGCCACGCCAGTCTGCACAGGAAGAGACCGGCAACCGGCGCCGACTGCCCGCCCGCGGCAGGCCGCCGCCGGCAAGGAAGCCTCATCTCCTTCACGATCACCCTGAACGGTACCGAACGCCAGGTGCTGGCCGAACCCGGCACGCCGCTGCTGTGGGTGCTGCGCGACGAACTCGGGCTCACGGGCACGAAATACGGCTGCGGCGTCGCCGCCTGCGGCGCCTGCACCGTGCATCTCGACGGTGTCGCGGTCCGGTCGTGCCAGACGCTGATCGAGGATGTGGGAAGCGCCGCCGTGACCACCCTCGAGGGGCTCTCGGGCCCGGTGGGCGAGGCGCTGCGGCAGGCCTGGACCGAGCTCGACGTGGTGCAGTGCGGCTACTGCCAGTCGGGCCAGGTCATGCAGGCGGCGGATCTGCTGGCCCGGACGCCGCGACCCGCCCCGGAGCAGATCGAGGCGGCGATGGCCGGCAATGTCTGCCGCTGCGCCACCTATCAGCGCATCCGTGCGGCCGTGGTCCGCGCCGCGGACATCCTGGAGGCCAGAGCGGTGACCCTGACCCTGACCCGCCGCGGCGTTCTGGCTGCCGGCACCGCCGCCGGCAGCGCCCTCGTCGTCGGGTTCCGCCCCCCGGGCGCGCTCGCCGCCGGCACCGCGGCCGCGGACGACCTCGATCCCTTCGTCCGGATCGGCGCCGACGGGCGGATCACCGTCCTCGTCAAGCATGTCGAGATGGGGCAGGGCACCGCGACGGGCCTGGCCACGCGCGTCGCCGAGGAGATGAAGCCGAGCTCGAGGACGTGGACTATGCCTTCGCGCCCTCGGACAATGCGCGCTATGCCAACCTGCTCATGGGGGTGCAGGGCACCGGCGGCTCCACCGCCATGGCCGACAGCTTCCTGCAGTACCGCACCGCCGGCGCCGCCGCGCGCGAGATGCTGGTCGCCGCCGCCGCCGCGGCCTGGGGTGTCGAGCCGGGCCGGGTGACGCTCGCGCGCGGGATCCTGTCGGACGGCAGCCGCAGCGCGCCGATCGGCGACTTCGCGACCGCTGCCGCGCGGCTGCCGGTGCAGGCAGAGCCGGCGCTGACCGATCCCTCGGCCTTCCGCCTGATCGGCAACCCTGCAACGCGCCGCCGCGACACCCGGCCGAAGATCACGGGCACCGCGAAATTCGCCATGGACGTGCAACTGCCCGGACAGCTCGTGGCGGTGATCCTGCGCGCGCCGAACCATGGCGCCCGCCTCGCGGGCTTCGATGCCTCCGGCGCCGCCGGCATCCGCGGCTTCGTTGCGGCGAAGGCGCTGCCGAATGCCGCGGGCGTTGCGGTCTATGCCGAGACGACCTGGGCCGCCTTCCGCGCCCGCGACGCGATCCGCGCGGACCGGGACCGGTCGGATGCCGAGACGCGCTCGAGCGCGGCGATCCGGGAGGAGCTTCTGGCCAAGGTGCGTGCCGAGCCCGAATTCGTCGTGACCCCGGGCGCCGACCGTGCCGCCATCGCGGCGGCGCTCGATGCGGCGGCGCAGGTCGTCGAGGCCGAGTTCTGGTTCCCGAACCTCGCCCATGCGCCGATGGAGCCCCTGACCTGCACCATCGTGCCCGATGCCGACGGCGGGGTGACGGTTCTCGACGGCTGCCGGTTCCCCGCCCTGACCCATCCGACCGTGGCCGCGCTTCTCGAGCTCGATCCCGCGCGGGTCCGCATCGAGACGCTCCGTGCCGGCGGCTCGTTCGGGCGCCGGGCGATCCCGAGCTCGGACTACCACGTGGAAGCCGCCTTCGCCTTCGCCCTGACCGACCGGACCCGGCCGGTCAAGCTGGTCTGGACGCGCGAGGACGACATCCGCGGCGGCTACTACCGTCCGGCCTTCGCCCACCGGGTGCGCGCGGGTCTGGACGCGGCGGGCGGCATCGTCGCCTGGGATCACCGCATCGCCGGACAGTCGATCTTCAAGGGCACCGCTTTCGAGGCCGTCGTTGTTCACGGCGGCGTCGATCATGCCTCGGTCGAGGGGGTCGCCGACACGCCCTATGCGATTCGGGGGATGTTCGTGGGCCTCAGCGACGCGAAGCCCTCGGTCAGCGTGCTCTGGTGGCGGTCGGTCGGGCACAGCCACACCGCCCATGTCATGGAGACGATGATGGACATGGCCGCCGCCGCCGCCGGGGCGATCCGGTGGCGTTCCGGCTGGCGCATCTGTCCGGCGGAACCGACGACCACCGCCGGCTGTCGGGCGTGCTGGCGCTCGCTGCCGAGAAGGCGGGCTGGGGCGGGCCGCTTGCGCCCGGGCAGGGTCGCGGGGTGGCGGTGCACAAGTCGTTCGGAAGCTACGTCGCCGAAGTGGCCGAGGTCGCGATTGGGGCGGAAGGTGCGGTGCGGATCGACCGGATCACCTGTGCGGTCGATTGCGGCCTCGCGGTCAATCCCGATGTCGTCGCCGCGCAGATGGAAGGCGGCATCGGCTATGGCCCGGGCGCGGTGATGCGCAACGCGATCACCCTGGAGGGCGGGGCGGTCGCGGAGTCGAACTTCCTCGATTACGTGCCGCTCAGGATCGGCGACATCGCGGCGATCGAGGTGCATGTCGTGCCCTCGACCGAGGCGCCGACCGGGGTGGGCGAGCCCGGTCTGCCTCCGGCCGGCCCGGCGGTGGCCAACGCCATCGCCGCCGCGGGCGGGCCGCGGGTGACGATGCTGCCGATGGAGGCCCAGGGCGTGACCTTCGCCTGAGCCCCGGCCCCACGGCGGGTCGGGCGCGGGGGCTCTGCCCCCGCACCCCCGGGATATTTGCGGACCGGACAGGGGGCAGCCGGTGGCGGACGCCGGTGACGCAGGTGCCCGCCGCCCGGTTGTCCCGGCGCGCGCGGATCCCATATCCGGCTCATGCTGAAGCTCTCGCCGATCCTGCTTGCGGTCGTCTATGCGCTGGTGATGTGGCGCTTCTCCGTCTGGCGCATGCAGGCGGAACTCGACGCGCGATCGACCCTTCTGGCCGACCCGGCCCTGAAGCGGCTGACCGACCGGATGGCGGCGGCGCTGGGGATCGAGCGCATTCCGGTGCATATCTACGAGATCGCGCCGGTGAACGGGCTTGCCGCGCCGGACGGGCGCATCTTCCTGACCCGCGGCTTCTACGAGCGCTACCGCCAGGGCGAGGTCACGGCCGAGGAACTGGCCAGCGTCATTGCCCATGAGCTCGGGCATGTGGCGCTCGGCCATGCGCGGCGGCGGATGATCGACTTCACCGGGCAGAATGCCGTGCGCACGGCGCTGGCGATGGTGCTGACGCGGTTCCTGCCCGGAATCGGCGCGATGATCGCCAATGTTGCGGCAACTCTGCTGGCCGCACGGCTGTCGCGCGGCGACGAATACGAGGCCGACGCCTATGCGGCGGCGCTTCTCACCCGGTCGGGAATCGGCACGGCACCGCAGAAGTCGCTGTTTGCCAAGCTCGACAGGCTGGCGGCGGCGCGCGGCGGGGCGGTGCCGGCCTGGTTCCTGAGCCACCCGAAGGTCGAGGCCCGGATCGCCGCGATCGAGGCGCTGGAGACCCGCTGGGGCACCGCCGGCGACGCGCGGCTGCCGACCGACCGCGGCTAGCCCGGCTGGCCCGGCGCGCCCAGCGCCTTGCCGAGCCGCGGAAGGCCCGCGCGCGCGAGCAGGGTACGGACCGGAACCGGGGCGCCCGACAACCGCTCGGCCTCGGCCGCGACCCGGGCCACGGCGGCGGCCACGGCCTCCGGGCGGTCGCGCCAGAAGCCGAGAAGCAGCGCGTCGGGGTGCCGGACCGCCAGTCCGAGATCGGCCATGGCGCGAGAGGGGAAGTCGCGGAGGTTGAGCGTGACCACGCCACCGGCTCCGGCGGCGCGTGCGGTCGCGGTCACGTGGGCGTCGGCCGGATCGGGCCAGAGAAGCCCCGCGCCGGGATCGACCGGCACCTCGGATCCGGGCAGGGCGGCACGCAGCCGGGCGATCTCGCCGCGCGCGCGCGCGGCATCGAGCGGACCCGAGCGCGCCGCCGCGCGGGCCCATTCCTCGAGGATCCGCGCCGACCAGAGCGGGACGAACAGCCCCTTCGCCGCCGCCGCCAGCAGCACCTCGCGCAGCACCGGCGGCACCAGCACGCAGGCGTCGAGCAGCAGCCGCGGCGGGGCGCTCACGCGAGGATCCGCCAGGTCAGGGCCTTGAGGTAGCCCGACTCCGGCAGCGCCGGGTGCTGCGGATGGTCGGGGCCGGCGAAGCCCGTGCGGATCAGCTGGGCACTGCGCCCGGCCCGGCCGAGCCCGCGCGTGCAGGCGGCGCGAAAGGCGGCAAGGTCGGCGGCGTGGCTGCAGGAGCACAGCGTCAGGACTCCGCCCGGCCGGACCAGCGGCGCCGCCAGCCGGGCCAACCGTTCGTAGGCCCGCAGCCCCGCCTCGAGCGCGGGTTTCGCCGGGGCGAAGGCGGGCGGATCACAGACCACGACCTCGAAGGACTCGCCCGCGGCGCCGAGCCCGGCCAGCGCCTCGAAGGCATCCGCTCGGCGCAGGGCAAGCCGGTCGGCGACGCCGGTCCGGGCGGCGCCGCCCGCGGCGAGTTCGAGCGCCGCGGCCGAGCCGTCAACGGCCAGGGCCGAGATCGCGCCGGCGGCCAGTGCCGCCAGCGCGAAGCCGCCGACATGGGTGAAGACGTCGAGAACGCGGCCGCCCCGGGCCAGACGCGCGACGAAGGCATGGGTGTCGCGCTGGTCGTAGTAGAGCCCGGTCTTCTGCCCGGACAGGAGATCCGCAAGGTAGGTGGCCCC
This sequence comes from uncultured Paracoccaceae bacterium, assembly GCA_937944395.1. Taxonomy (GTDB): domain Bacteria; phylum Pseudomonadota; class Alphaproteobacteria; order Rhodobacterales; family Rhodobacteraceae; genus CALDYW01. Next base: position 5,011 of record CALDYW010000144.1, read on the forward strand.
GTTCATCCGCACCGCCACCGGCCCGTCGAGGGAGCCGGCGATCACCCGGGTCTCTTCGGGCAGGCCCTCGGCGGCCCGCGCCCGGCCCGAGCCGTTCAGCACCACGGTGCGGATGCCAGCCACCCGGGCGAGCGCAGCGGCCAGGGCGTCGGCCCGCCGGTCGGCCCAGGCGGCGTTCGGTTGCAGCACCGCGATGTCGCCGAACCGGTCGATCACCACGCCGGGCAGGCCGTCGGCCTCGGCATGGACGAGGCGGTAGAACGGGTCGGGATAGAGCCGGTCGCGCAGCGCCAGCGCGGCGGTCAGCCGTGCGTCGAGCCAGGCAGGGTCGATCCTGGCCGCGGGGTCGCGGTCCAGCAGCCGCGCGGCGATCCGCGACCCGGGATTGAAGGCCCAGAGGCCGAGCGGCCGGCCCTCGGCCTCCTCGAGCCGCACGGGCGTGCCGGGCGGGATCGCCCGCGCGCGCCGGTCGAGCACCAGTTCGTTGTCGTAGGCCCAGGGATGGCCGTGGCGCAGCCGCCGTGCATCGGCCCGGGGAAGAAGCCGGACGACGGGCTGTGCAGCTTCGGCGGGCAGGGGCGGCATGGCCCCTGCCTAGGCGATCGGCCGGGCCGGCGAAAGGGGCTCTCAGCGACCGGTCAGCAGCACCGGGGCAAGCGCCACAGGGCCCGCGGCGGCGCGCGACAGACCCTCGCCGCCGGGCGGCATCGGCGCCGGAAGGCGCATCAGTTCGCGCTGCATGACCTCGGCGAGCCGCTGGACGATGACCACACGCTGGGTCAGGCCCATGGCGTCCTCCTCGACCGCCTTCGCCCCGCCCGAGGCGCGGGTGCTGGCATCGACGAAACGGGGCCCGTCGAGCACCGCACCGGTCGCGGCGTCGCGCAGGGTCAGGCGGAAGTGGATCGCATGGGTTCCGCCCACGGTGTAGCGGGTCTTTTCGGTGACCGCGTGGAAGCGGATGACCTCGACCTCGGCCACCACCGCCGGTCCCTGCGTGGCGGTTGCGGCGCCGCGGCCCAGCCCCTCCTCGAGGATCGCCTTGACCTGGGCATGGCGATCGCCGCGCGGCTCGCCGCGCCAGACGATGTCGGCGAGGGGGTAGAACACGTTGGCCTCGCTGACCCTGAGGCTCTTCGGCACGGTCACCGCGATGGCGACGACATGCCAGAGCGGGCGGTCGGCGAAGCTGGCGGCGGCAACGGGCGCCGGCACCTCGGGCGCGGGTGCGAGGGCGCCGCCGGCGCTGCGGCTCACGGGATCGGGGGCGGCGCAGGCGGCCAGCGCCAGGAACGCGGCGAGGCCGAGGATGCGGAACGGGACGGGCATTCTGCTCACTCCGGACTTCGGGGGGCTTCGCGGCCCCTTGTCCTGTGCATCCTGTCCCCCGAATGCGGCGGAAATGAGGAAATCGTGCGGATGCAGCCGGATTGTCCGCCGGACCGAAACGGTTGCAGACCGGCAAGGCCGACGCCATCCTGCTGCGGCCGGTGCGGCAGCGGCAGCCCCCGCCGGTTGCAGGGGGCCGGCCTCGCCGGAAGGAACCGGCCCGGCATGCCGTCCGGTCGGGGTCCGACGCGGGGAGGGTGGACTTGTTAGCGCTAACCGTCTATGTTCCGGACGGCGGGGGCGCTGAAGGCGGCGGCGCCGCGCAGCCCCGAGGCCCGCAACCCTGAGGCCGGAGTCCGATCATGCGCCTTCACCCCACGGTCGAGGCGGTCACCGCGCGGATCGTCGCGCGCAGCCGCGACAGCCGTCGCCGCTATCTCGACCGGATCGCGGCGGCTGCCGCGAAGGGCCCGGCGCGCGCGCATCTGTCCTGCGGCAACCAGGCCCATGCCTATGCCGCGATGGGCGAGGACAAGGCCGCGCTCGCCGGCGCCACGGCCGCGAACCTCGGCATCGTCACCGCCTACAACGACATGCTTTCGGCGCATCAGCCTTTCGAGGGCTATCCGGCGCTGATCCGCGCCGCCGCCCGGCGGGCGGGCGGCACCGCGCAGGTTGCCGGTGGCGTGCCGGCCATGTGCGACGGCGTGACCCAGGGCCGGACCGGAATGGAGCTCAGCCTGTTCTCGCGCGACGTGATCGCGCTTGCCGCCGGCATCGCGCTCAGCCACGACACCTACGACGCCGCGCTCTACCTCGGGGTCTGCGACAAGATCGTGCCGGGCCTCGTGATCGCGGCGGCGACCTTCGGCCACCTGCCGGGCATCTTCGTGCCCGCCGGTCCGATGCCGAGCGGGCTGCCGAACGACGAGAAGGCGAAGGTCCGTCAGGCCTTTGCCGAAGGCAAGGTCGGTCGCGACCGGCTGATGGAAGCCGAGATGGCCAGCTACCACGGCCCCGGCACCTGCACCTTCTACGGAACCGCGAACAGCAACCAGATGCTCATGGAACTCATGGGCCTGCAGCTTCCGGGGGCGTCCTTCGTCAACCCCGGCACGCCGCTGCGCGAGGCGCTGACGGTCGCCGCGGTCGAACGGGCGCTCGCGATCACCGCGGGGGGCAACGACTATCGCCCGGTGGGCGAGGTCCTCGACGAACGCGCCTTCGTCAACGGCATCGTCGGGCTGATGGCCACGGGGGGGTCCACCAACCTCGTGATCCACCTTCCCGCCATGGCGCGCGCGGCGGGCGTCGTGCTCGCGCTCGAGGACTTCGCCGACCTGTCCGGCGCGGTGCCGCTGATGGCCAAGGTCTATCCGAACGGACTGGCCGACGTGAACCATTTCCACGCCGCCGGAGGTCTTGCCTTCCTGATCGGCGAGCTGCTGGCGGCCGGCCTCGTGCACCCCGACACCCGCACGGTGGCCGGCGACGGGCTTGCGCTCTATACCGGCGAGCCGCGGCTGACCGGGGGACGGCTGACCTGGGCCGAGGGGCCGCGCGCGACCCTGAACGACCGCATCCTGAGGCCGGCCTCCGACCCGTTCCAGCCGACCGGGGGGCTGCGGCTTCTCGCGGGCAACCTCGGGCGCGGGGTGATGAAGGTCTCGGCGGTGGCGCCCGAACGCCATGTCGTCGAGGCGCCGGTGCGGGTGTTCGACAGCCAGGAGGCGGTGAAGGCCGCCTTCCGCGCAGGCGCCTTCACCTCCGACACCGTCGTGGTCGTGCGGTTCCAGGGCCCGAAGGCGAACGGGATGCCCGAGCTGCACGCCCTGACCCCGATGCTCGCCGTGCTGCAGGATCGCGGGCTGAAGGTGGCGCTCGTCACCGATGGGCGGATGTCGGGGGCGAGCGGCAAGGTTCCCGCGGCGATCCACGTCTGCCCCGAAGCGGCCGAGGGCGGGCCGCTCGCGCGGCTGCGCGACGGCGACCGGGTGCGGGTGGACGCGGCCGCCGGACGGCTCGAGGTGCTCGAGCCCGGTTTCGAGCTGCGCGATCCGGCGGTGCCCGACCTGTCGGCCAACGCCGCCGGCCTCGGCCGCGAACTCTTCGGGCTGTTCCGCCGCAGCGTCGGGCGGGCCGAGGACGGCGCGGGCGTGGTGGTATGAACCGGACCCTGCCGGCCGCCGCCCCCGGGCGCGCCCGCGCCGCGGGCGCGGGCGGCGCCAGCCGCCGCCGCGGATGCGGGCGGCTCGCGCGGGGGCCGTTCCGTGACCCCGCGGCCTGGCCGTGCCGGTGACCGCAGACGGAGGTTCGCCATGGATCCGCAGACCGCCTCGGCCGCACTTCTCGAGATCGCCGCGCGCGCGCCGGTCGTCCCGGTGCTGGTGGTCGAGCGCCTGGCCGATGCCGCGCCGCTGGCGCAGGCCCTGGTGGCCGGGGGATTGCCGGTGCTCGAGGTCACGCTGCGCACGCCGGTGGCTCTCGACGCGATCCGGGCGATGGCCGAGGTGCCGGGCGGACTCGTCGGGGCCGGCACGTTGCTGACCCCCGAGGACGTGCGCCGCGCGAAGGCGGCCGGGGCACGCTTCGGCGTGTCGCCGGGTGCGACGGAGGCGCTGCTGGCGGCCAGCGAGGACGAGGGGCTGCCGCTCCTGCCCGGCGCGGCGACCGCCTCGGAGGTCATGCGGCTGCTCGAGCGGGGCTATCGTGCGCTGAAGTTCTTTCCGGCCGAACAGGCCGGCGGCGCGGCACTCCTCAAGGCCCTGTCCGCGCCGCTGCCGTTGGCGCGGTTCTGCCCGACCGGGGGCATCGGGCAGAACAATGCCGCCGCCTACCTGTCGCTGCCGAATGTCGTCTGCGTCGGCGGCTCCTGGGTTGCCCCCGGGGCGATGGTGGCGGCGGGTGACTGGGCGGGCATCACCGCCCTCGCGCGCGCCGCCGCCGCGATCGAGCGGGCCTCCGCCGCCTGACCCGCGGGGGCCTCGGGCACCGCCCCCTTCCGCCCCCGGCCGTCCGCCCCCCCTGCCGCCCCCGCGCCGGCCGGCTGCGGGCCGCAATGCCCGCAGGCGCGGGGGCGCGCCGGAAAGACCCTTCCGATCAAAGGACAGGACAACGCAATGCCCGCAGGCGCGGGGGCGCGCCCCCGCCCGGATCAATCCGCCGCCGGCCCGCCCTGACCGCCTTGCCCGCCAGCGCCCTGCCGCCCGGCCCGGCCGCCGCGACGGCGCGGGGTGGGGGCGGCCTCGAGCCCGGCCGTCAGCACAAGGGTCATCGGATGGTCCCGGTCGGCACCGTATTCGGCGATCACCCGGGCCAGGGCGCGGCGCGGGTCGGTGCCGGGCGGCAGCGAGACCGCCCAGTCGAGGAAGATCGAGCGGCACTCGGCAAGGCCGATCCCCTCGATCCGGTAGCTCTCGCGGATCAGTCCCTTCGGGTCCGCCTCCTCAAGCCGCATCGTCTGCACCTCCCCTGCCACCGGTGCCCTCGGCAGCCGTGGCGAAGGCCCGGTCGATCGCCGCGGCCGCGGTCGCGCGCGTCTGCGAAAGCGCCGCCGCCAGCTCGTCCGGGCTGTCCGCCCCGCTTCCGCGCAGGAGCACCGCGCGCCCCCCCGCGCCGATCGCCCGCGGGTCGAGCGCGCGGTCCGACAGCAGCCGCCCGGCGGCCTGCACCGCCCAGAGCTGGCGCCAGGCGGCGGCAAGGCCCGCGGCTTCGGCCGCCCCGCCCAGCCCCGCCCGCGGCATCAGCGCCAGCTGCCCGGCCACGCCGCGCTGCGCCGATCCCGTGCGGAGCGCCGCCGTTGCGGCCAGAAGCTCGATGTCCGACAACCCGCCCGGTCCGCGCTTCACATCCCAGGGCCCCTCGGCAGGCTTGGCGGCGTGAAGCCGCGCCCGCATGGCCGCGGCATCGGGCAAGACCCGCGCCCGGGCACCGGCCGCGGGCAGGAGCGCGCGGCGGAACGCCTCGACCTCCGCCGCAAGCGCGGCGGCGTCGGCGCCCGCGCTCGCCACCACGCGCGCCCGGGTCAGGGCCAGATGCTCCCAGGTCCAGGCCTCGGTCTCCTGATAGGCGCGGAAGGCGGCGAACGAGGTGGCCACCGGGCCCTGCCGGCCAGAGGGGCGCAGCCGCATGTCCACCTCGTAGAGCCGCCCCTCGGCCATCGGCGCCGACAGCGCGGTGACCAGCGCCTGGGTAAGCTTCGCGGCATGGGCACGGGCCGCAAGGGGCCGCGGACCTTCCGACATCTCGGCGTCGGCCGGATCGTAGATCACGATGAGGTCGAGGTCCGAGGCCGCATGCAGACGACCCGCGCCGAGCGACCCCATGCCGATCACCACCGCGCCGCGGCCCGGCGGCGGCCCGTGGCGCCGGGCGACCTCGTCGGCAACGATCGGGAAGACGGCCGCGACCGTGGCGGCCGCGAGGTCGGCGTATTGGCGTCCGGCCTCGTCGGCATCGATCAGGTTGCGCAGGTGGTGCACGCCGATGCGGAAATGCCATTCCTTCACGGCCGCCCGCGCCGCATCGAGCCGCTTCTCGTAGTCGCCGGCGGCGGCCATCCGGTCGGCGATGCTGCGCGCAAGCGCCGCCCCGTCCGGCCAGGGGGCGAAGAAGTCGCCGCCGAGGACGGCATCGAGCACGCCCGAATTGCGCGCCAGATACCGCGCCAGCGCCGGCGCAGTGGCCACCACATCGACGATGAGCTCGACGAGCGAGGGGTTTGCCTCGAACAGTGCCAGCAGCTGCACCCCTGCGGGCAGGCCGCGCAGGAAGGCGTCGAGGTTCGCCAGCGCCTCGTCCGGCCGCGCGGCGCGGTCGAGCAGGTCGAACAGGGCCGGGGCGAGACGGCCGAGGCTTTCGCGCGCCCGTTCCGTGCGCAGCGCGGGGTAGCCGCGCCAGCGTTCCACCGTTGCCGCCTGTTCGGCCGACAGCCGCCGCCCCTGGGCAGAGCTCTGTGCCTCGGGGTCGAAGAAGCCCGTCGCCAGTTCGGCGACGCGGGCCACCCGCGCGGCGATCGCATCGCGCAGCGGGCCCGGGTCGCGGCTGCCGGTCAGGCAGGCCAGTCGCTCCCAGGCCTCGGGCGTGGCGGGCAGGCTGTGGGTCTGCTGGTCGGCCACCATCTGCAACCGGTGCTCGATCTCGCGGTGGCCGCGGTAGGCGGCCGTCAGTTCGGCGGCCACATCCCCGGGCAGCCAGCCCGCCGCGGCCAGGGCCGCCAGCGCCTCGACCGTACCGCGGCCGCGCAGCGAGGGGTCGCGGCCGCCGGCGATCAGCTGGCGGGTCTGGGTGAAGAACTCGATCTCGCGGATGCCGCCCGCGGCCAGCTTGAGGTCGCGCCCGTCCAGGCCCTGCCCCCAGAGCCCCTTGTGCTCGCGGATCCTCAGGCGCATGTCGTGCGCGTCGCGGATCGCGGCGAAGTCGAGGTGACGGCGCCAGACGAAGGGCGACAGGGCGCGCGCGAACCGGGCGCCGCCGGCGAGGTCGCCCGCGCAGGGACGCGCCTTGATCCAGGCCGCGCGCTCCCAGGTGCGCCCGAGGCTTTCGTAATAGCGCTCGGCCGCCTCCATGCCGAGGCACACCGGCGTCACCGCCGCGTCGGGCCGGAGCCGCAGATCGACCCGGAACACATAGCCGTTGGCGGTGATGTCGGACAGGAGCGCGGTCATCCGCCGGGTTGCGCGGATGAAGGCCGCGCGGGCCTCCTGCGCCTCGCCCGGCGCGAAGCGACCCTCGTCGTAGAGGCAGATCAGGTCGATGTCCGAGGAGTAGTTGAGCTCGAAGGCGCCCATCTTGCCCATTGCGAAGACCGCCATCCCGGCGGCGTCGGCGGCCGCATCGGGGCCCTGTCCGGGGATCCGTCCGCGGGCGAGTTCCGGGGCCAGCGCCAGCGCGAGCCCGGCCTGCACCGCCGCATCGGCGAGCCGCGTCAGCGCCGCGGTGACGGTCTCGAGCGGCCAGACCCCGCCGAGATCGGCCAGGGCGACCAGCAGCGCGATGCGGCGCTTGGCCGCGCGCAGCCGCCCCTCCGCCGTCGCGGGGTCGAGACCGGCCAGGGCCGCAAGCTCGGCATCGAGCGCGTCCTCGGGCGATCCGGCCAGGGCGGCGGCGATCCAGCCGCTCTCGCGCAGCACAAGCCCGTCGAGGTAGGGCGAGGATCCGGCAGCGCCGGCGACCAGCGCATGCAACTCGGGGGGAAGCGCGCCCAGGCGCGCGGCGGCCTCGTCGCCACGCGCAGGGTCGAAGGCGATGGGACAGCGCGTGATCCGGGCGGCGAAGTTCATCGGCCCGAGCCTGCCCGGGCGCCCGGCCAGGGTCAATCCCGCGGGTGGACAGGTGCACCGGCCCGACGTTACAGGAGACGGGCACGACAGGAGCGCCCATGCCCCCGGTGGTCTTCGTTCTGAACGGCCCGAACCTGAACCTCCTCGGCCTGCGCGAGCCCGCGATCTACGGGCGCGAGACGCTGGCCGACGTGGCCGCGCTCTGCGCCCGCACGGCGCAGGATGTCGGCCTGTCGGTGGACTTCCGCCAGACCAATGCCGAGGCCGAGCTGATCGGCTGGGTGCACGAGGCCCGCGCGCGTGCTGCGGGAATCGTCATCAATCCGGCCGGCTACGGCCATACCTCGGTGGCGCTGCTCGATGCGCTGTCGGCCTTCGAGGGGCCGGTGATCGAGGTGCACATCAGCCAGATCCACCGGCGCGAGGCCTTCCGGCATCATACCTACGTGTCCCATCGCGCCGATGCCGTGATCGCCGGCTGCGGCGTGCAGGGGTATGCTCTGGCGCTCGTCAGGCTCGGTACGGTCCTGCCGTCACAAGGGCGGGGAATCGCCGCCGACACCCTGCCGCCATCTTGACGCCGCCATTTCCCTGTATACCTCGGTATTCCAGCGGAAGTCCGGCCCCGGCAGACCGGCCCGCACCCGAGGCAGACGAGGCAGAACCGATGAGCGACGCCAGCACCCACCAGCCGCGGCCGGCGGCGGCTTCGACTCCGCAGCAGCAGCAGCAGCAGGACACCGGCACCGACCGCGCCGCCGACCGCGCCCCCCGCTCCGCCGACGAGGCCGCGGCGCCTGGTCCCGCGGGCCGGCGCCCGCGACCGTTCAGCGACTGGGCGATCATCTGACCCTTGCCGACCGCGCCCTGCGCCGGCACCCTGTCGGGATGGCGCAACCGGTCTCGTCGATCCGCAACCTCGGCCCCGCCATGGAAGCCGCCTTCGCGCGCGCGGGCATCGGCTCGGCCGAGGAGTTGCGCGCGATCGGGGCCGACGAGGGTTACCGGCGGCTGCTGCTGGCAGGCGAGCGGCCGCATTTCATCGCCTATTATGTGCTGGTGATGGGGTTGCAGGGGCGTCCCTGGAATGACTGCCGGGGCGCGGAGAAGGCCGTGCTCAGGGCGCGGTTCGATGCGCTGAAGGCGGCAGCGGCGGCCGCTCCCGAGGGGCGCGACCGGGCCATCGAGGCCGTGCTGGACGAGATCGGCATCATCGCCCGGCGCTAGGCCCGGCCGGTGCGGCGGGGCGGGGCACGCATGGGCACGACGGTGACCGTTCTCTGCGCCGGGCGAGATCGGACCGGCGCTGGCTGCGGTCTTTCTGGCCGCCGGGCAGAGGGCGGCGGCGGTCGAAACCCGCCGCCGGCCAGCGGGCCCGCCTGGCCGCACGGCTCGAACGGAACAGGTCCGACCGGCACGCCGCCGGCCCACCCGGCAGGCACCGCGACGGCGCGGCTTGTGAACCCCGCCGGTCCCGGCGCCGCGCGGCGCGATCCGGCGCCGGTGATCGAGGCCGGACCTGCGGATCCTGCGGCGAAGCGCGCCCTCCCCGGCGCCGGTTCCGGTAGCCACCACCCCGCCGGCATGCACGATCGGCGCGCTTCTGCCCGACCCCGCGCTGCAGGCGCGGGCGCCGGCCGCCCATCGGATGAAGCCGCCGACCTTGCTGCGCACGGTCGAGGCTGCGCCGGCCGCGCAAACCGACCGCGCGGCCGTGGCCGCCGCCGGGGCGGTGCGGTCGGCGGCCGGCCTGCGACCGGTGCGATCCCGGCGCGCGAGTCGGGTCTCGTGCCGAAC
>CALDYW010000145.1 GCA_937944395.1 uncultured Paracoccaceae bacterium
GCCGGCGAGCGCCCCCGTCGCGGCAAGAGCCGGCGCGTCCCACACCGCGCAGCCGCCGCCCGGATCGGCGACCCGGCGCGCGATCACCACGATCCGGCCCGGCGCGCAGGCGGCGGCCAGCGCCGCCTCCCACCCGCGGCCATGGATGTGGACGACCTCGTGCCCGCCGACCCGCGCAACCTGCGACCCGGGCGGCCCGTCCCAGCCGGTCCGCGCGGCCGCCTCCACCGGGCCGGCCGCGTCGCCGTCGTTCTCGAGCCAGGAGCGGGCGACGATCCCGGTCGCGGCACGCGACAGCGCCCGGCCCTCGGGCGTCGTCACGCCGACGAGGCTGCCGTCGCCGGCGATCAGCAGCGCCGGGCGCTCGGCCGTGGCCCAGAGGAGAAGCGCCGCCGCCAGCGGCGCAAGGCCCGCCAGGCGGCCGCGGCCGCGCCAGATCACCAGGACGAGGCCGCCGGCCGCCAGCAGCGGCAGCACCGCCCCGGGCGGCGCGGGGACCATCCGCACCGCCCCGGGCAACCCGGCCACCCAGTCCGAGACGCCGAGCGTCCAGCGGCAGCCCGTCTCCATCAGCCAGAGCCCCGGCCCGGACAGGCCCAGCGGCGCGCCGATCGCCGCCAGAACCGCCCCGGGCATGACCAGCGTGCCCATCGCCGGAACGGCGAGGACATTGGCGATCAGGCCGTAGTCGGCGATCCGGTTGAAGTGAAGCGCGGCGAAGGGGGCGGTGGCCCAGCCGGCAACGAAGGAGGCGATCACCAGCGTCACCGCCGGCGCCGCCCAGCGCGGCCAGCGGGTCCAGCGGTCGGGCGCCCCGCGCAGGCCCTCGAAGGCGGCGACCAGCGCCGCGGTGGCCGCGAACGACATCTGGAAGCCGGGATTGAGGATGGTCTCGGGCCGCAATGTCAGCACCACCAGCGCCGCGATGGCGACCGAGCGCAGGGTCAGCGCGCGGCGGTCGAGCAGCACCGCGACCAGCATCACCGCCACCATGACGAAGGCGCGTTCGGTCGAGACCGCTCGCCCGGCGAGGACGAGGTAACCCGCCGCCGCCGCCAGCGCCACCATCGCCGCGAGCTTCTTTCCGTTGAGCCGCAGCGCCAGCGGCGGAGCCATCGCGAGGCCGGTGCGCACCAGGCCGAACACGAAGGCCGCCAGCATCCCCATGTGCATCCCCGAGATCGCCACGAGGTGATAGAGGTTGGCATCGCGCATCGCCGCGGTCGCGGCCATCGACAGGCCCGAGCGGTCGCCGGTTGTCACCGCCGCGGCAAGCCCGCCCGCATCGCCGGGGATCCGCGCCCGGATCGCCTCGGCCAGGGACAGCCTGAGCCGGGTCACCGCCACCGCGGCTTCGTCCGGCGCGGCGGGTTCGAGCAGCATCACCGGCGTGCGGGAATAGCCCACCGCCCCCAGCCGCTCGAACCAGGCATGGCGGCGGAAGTCGAAGTCGCCGGGCTCGACCGGAGCCTCGGGCGGGGCGAGATGGGCGGTGACGAGCACCCTCTGGCCGGGCTCGGGCGCGAAGCCCGCAGGCTCGGCATGCAGGGCGATGCGCACGCGTTCGGGGGTGCGCTCGGGCGACAGACGCTCCAGGACCACGCGGTCGAGGGTCAGCCGCAGCCGGTCGGCCTGCGATCGGTCGATCCCGACGATGCGGCCCTCGACCGGTCCGTGGTAGCGCAACGGCAGCACCGGCGCGGCGAGCGCGGCCGCACGCAGGCCGACGATGACGATCCCGACGAGGACGAGCGCCAGCGCCGCGGCCAGAGGACGCAGGGCGTCGGGACCGCGCAGTGCGGCCGCCGCCGCCGGCAGCGCAAGCAGGGCGAGCGCCAGCAGCGTCGCCGGCCCCGGTTCCGAGCCGAGCGCGAACCAGAGCGCGATGCCCGCCCCCAGCGCCGCCGCCGACCAGGGGAACAGGTGCCCCCGCTGCCCCTCGATCACCGCAAGCACGGCCACCGTCGCCCGGACGACGGGCGCGGCCGCGGCCGGCGCCGCAGGGCGCCCCGGTCCGGTCGCTGCCGAAGGAACGGTCGGACCCTGCACCCTTGCCCTCCGCCCTGCCGGATGCTTAAGGAACCCCTACCCTGCCCCTCCGAGGGTTTCCGAAAGGTTAACCGACCATGCCCGAGGCCCCGGTCGTCACCCGTTTCGCACCCTCGCCCACGGGGTATCTGCACATCGGCGGGGCGCGCACGGCGCTGTTCAACTGGCTCTACGCCCGCGGCCGCGGGGGGCGGTTCCTGCTTCGGATCGAGGACACCGACCGCGCGCGCTCGACCCCCGAGGCGACGGCGGCGATCCTTTCGGGCCTGTCCTGGCTCGGCCTCGACTGGGACGGCGAGCCGGTCAGCCAGTTCGCCCGCGCCGGCCGACACGCCGAGGTGGCGCATGCGATGCTGGCGCGGGGGGCGGCCTACCGCTGTTTCGCCACCCCCGAGGAGATCACCGCCTTCCGCGAAAGGGCCCGCGCCGAGGGGCGCTCGACCCTGTTTCTGAGCCCCTGGCGCGATGCCGACCCCGCGACCCACCCCGACCGCCCCTTCGTGATCCGCCTGAAGGCGCCGCGCGACGGCGAGACGGTGATCGACGACCGGGTGCAGGGTCCGGTGCGCTGGCGGAACGCCGAGCTCGACGACATGGTCTTGTTACGCTCCGATGGCACGCCGACCTACATGCTGGCGGTGGTGGTGGACGATCACGACATGGGTGTCACCCACGTCATCCGGGGCGACGACCACCTGACCAATGCCGCCCGCCAGGCCCAGATCTTCCGCGCGATGGGCTGGCCGGAACCGGTGTTCGCGCACATTCCGCTGATCCACGGCCCGGACGGCAAGAAGCTGAGCAAGCGCCACGGTGCCGCCGCGCTCGAGGATTACCGCCGGATGGGCTATCCGCCGGCGGCCCTGCGCAACTACCTCGCCCGGCTCGGCTGGGCGCACGGCGATGCCGAAGTCTTCACCGACGCCGAGGCGATGGCCTGGTTCGACCTCGACGCGATCGGCCGGGCGCCGGCGCGGCTCGACCCGAAGAAGCTCGACCATGTCTCGGCACAGCAGATCGCGCGCGCGGCGGATGCCGACCTCGTCGCCGGCGTCGCGGACTGGCTGTCCGCAACCGGGCAGCCGCCGCTGTCGGCGTCGCAGCGCGAGGGTCTGGAACGTGCGATGTATTGCCTCAAGGACCGTGCCCGCAACTTCCCGGAACTGCATGAAAAGGCACGCTTCGTTCTGGTGTCGCGGCCGGTCGTGCCGGACGCGTCGGCAGCGGCGGCACTCGATACGGTATCCCGTGGTATACTAGCCGAATTGACGCCGCACCTGCGAGATGCTAGCTGGACGCGGGACGCGCTGGAAGCGGCCGTGGCCGGGGCTGCGGCGGCTTCGGGCCTGACGTTCGGCAAGCTCGCGGCCCCCTTGCGCGCCGCCCTGTCCGGGCGCACGGTCAGCCCCGGCGTGATCGACATGATGCTGGTCCTCGGCCGCGAGGAGACCCTCCTGCGGCTCGAGGATGCGGCGGGATGACGGTGCGAGCGGGCCCGTTCCGCCCGCAACCCGGGAAGGCGAGAGGCGGCCGGAGGCGCGGCCAGGAGAGAGGGACAGCTATGGCCGACACCATCCACAGCCGCACCGCGACGCTCCGGATCGAGGACCGGGAGATCGAGCTGCCGATCCTGTCGGGCACGCTCGGGCCTGACGTGATCGACATCCGCAAGCTCTATGCCGAGTCGGGGATGTTCACCTTCGATCCGGGGTTCACCTCGACCGCCTCCTGCAGTTCGGCCATCACCTACATCGACGGGGACGAGGGCGAACTGCTCTACCGCGGCTACCCGATCGAGCAGCTGGCGGAGCGGTCGCACTTCCTCGAGGTCTGCTACCTGCTGCTCTATGGCGATCTGCCCTCGGCCGAGAAACTGGCCGATTTCGAGTTCCGCATCACCCGCCACACCATGCTGCACGAGCAGATGCAGTACTTCTTCCGCGGGTTCCGGCGCGACGCGCATCCGATGGCGACGATGGTGGGCGTGGTCGGCGCGATGTCGGCCTTCTATCACGACTCGACCGACATCACCGACCCCTGGCAGCGCGAGGTCGCCGCGATCCGGATGATCGCCAAGATGCCGACGATCGCCGCCTGGGCCTACAAGTATTCGATCGGGCAGCCCTTCATCTATCCCAGGAACGACCTCGACTATGCGTCGAACTTCCTGCACATGTGCTTTGCGACCCCCTGCGAGACCCACAACGTCGATCCCATCCTGACCCGGGCGATGGACCGGATCATGATGCTGCACGCCGACCACGAGCAGAACGCCTCGACCTCGACGGTGCGGCTGGCCGGGTCGTCGGGGGCCAATCCCTTCGCCTGCATCGCCGCCGGCATCGCCTGTCTCTGGGGTCCGGCGCATGGCGGAGCGAACCAGGCGACGCTCGAGATGCTGCGCGAGATCGGGCGCATCGAACGCATCCCCGAGTTCATCGCGCGCGCCAAGGACAAGAACGACCCGTTCCGGCTGATGGGTTTCGGACACAGGGTGTACAAGAACTTCGACCCGCGGGCGAAGGTGATGAAGCAGTCGGCCGACGAGGTTCTGGACCTGCTCGGGGTGCGCGACAATCCCCTGCTCCAGGTCGCCAAGGAACTCGAGCGAATCGCCCTCGAGGACGACTACTTCGTGTCGAAGAAGCTCTATCCCAACGTCGATTTCTATTCGGGCATCATCCTCGAGGCGATGGGCTTCCCGACCGCGATGTTCACCCCGATCTTCGCGGTCTCGCGGACCGTGGGCTGGATCGCCCAGTGGAAGGAGATGATCGCCGACCCCACGCAGAAGATCGGCCGGCCGCGGCAGCTCTATGTCGGCGCGGGCCGGCGCGACCATGTCGAGGTCGAGAACCGCGGCTGAGGGCCGGCAGGGGGGCTGTCTGCCCCCCTCGGCGCCCGTCCCGGGCGCCTTCACCCCCGAGGATATTTGCCGACCGGACATGCGGCGGGCGCCGGCCGCTCACCGGCCGCTCCGGGGGGGAGCGCGGCGCATCACAGTCGCCCGGGCAGAGGCGCGGCACGGGGCCGGGGCCG
>CALDYW010000146.1 GCA_937944395.1 uncultured Paracoccaceae bacterium
CTGCGCAGGAATGCCTCCATGTCCGGTCCGGAAATATCCCGGGGGGAGTCCCCGGCCCTGCCGGGGACGGGGGGCAGAGCCCCCCGCGACGACAGCCGGCACCGCGCAGCACCGCCAGCGGCACCAGCGGCGCCGGCATCCCCGGGCCGGCAACCCGGGAAGACCAAGCGGGATGCGCCCCGGCCCGTGGCCGTCGCCGGCACTCGTGACCTTCGCACTCCGGACCGGGGCGGCTTCCCTTCCGGCGGGTGCCGGCCTCCCGGCCGGTCCCGACGCACCGAGACTGACACCTCACCGTTAACGTCGCGTTACCGACCGTCGCCCGTGCCGGACGGCACCCGGGAGCTCGGGGGCGGCAGGTTCCGCGCCGCCTTCTCCCCATCCGCCGACGCGACCGCCGGAGACCGCCCATGACCGACGCCTTCCTGTTCGACACCGTCCGCACCCCGCGCGGCCGCGGCCGACCCGACGGGGCGCTGCACGAGGTGACCGCGCTTGCGCTTTCGGCGCAGGTGCTCGACGCGCTGGCCGCCCGCACCGGCCTCGAGGGACCCCTGATCGAGGACGTGATCTGGGGCAACGTCACCCAGATCGGCGAGCAGGGCGGCTGCCTCGCCCGCTCCGCCGTGCTGATGTCGGGGCTCGACCCGGCGATCCCCGGCCTTTCGGTCAACCGCTTCTGCGCCAGCGGCCTCGAGGCCGTGATCCTGGCCGCGAACCAGGTGCGCGGCGGGGCGGGCGAGGGCTATATCGCCGGCGGTGTCGAGAGCATGAGCCGGGTGCCGATGGGCTCGGACGGCGCCGCCATCGCCGCCGACCCGATGCTCGCCATGAAGGCGCTGTTCGTGCCGCAGGGCATCGCCGCCGACCTGATCGCCACCCGGCACGGCTTCACCCGGACCGAGGCCGACGCGCTGGCCGTGGAGAGCCAGCGCCGCGCCGCCCGTGCCTGGGACGAGGGCCGCTTCGCCCGCTCGATCCTGCCGGTCACCGACCGCAACGGCCTCGTGATCCTCGACCGCGACGAGCACCCGCGGCCGGGAACCGACATGCAGAGCCTCGGCGCGCTGAAGCCCGCGTTCCGCGACATCGGCGAAGGCATGCCGGGCTTCGACCGGGTCGCGCTGTTGCGCTATCCCGACCTCGAGCGGATCGAGCACATCCACCACGCCGGCAATTCGAGCGGCATCGTCGATGGCGCCGCGGCGGTGCTGGTCGGCAGCGCCGAGTTCGGCCGCCGGCTGGGGCTGAGGCCGCGGGCGCGCATCCGGTCCACCGCCCGCGTCGGGACCGAGCCCACGATCATGCTGACCGGTCCGATCCCGGCGACGGAACGGGCGCTGGCCGCCGCCGGCATGCGCGTCGCCGACATCGACCTCTTCGAGGTCAACGAGGCCTTCGCAAGCGTGGTGCTGCTGTTCCTGCGCCACTTCGGCGTCGATCCCCACCGGGTGAACCCGAACGGGGGCGCGATCGCGCTCGGCCACCCGCTCGGGGCGACGGGGGCGATGCTGATCGGCACGCTGATCGACGAGCTCGAGCGGCAGGACAAGGCCACCGGTCTCGTCACCCTCTGCGTCGCCTCCGGCATGGGCGCGGCCGCGGTCATCGAGAGGGTCTGATGCCGAGGCTCGACCAGCCGGCAATCCCGGCCGGGACCGGATCGATCCGCCCCGAGCCCCTCGCCGCCACGATGGCGGGCCGGTCGTCGCCGCGCCTCGGCGCGCCAGGCGGGCCGACCCGGTTCGGGGCCTGTCTCGCGAAGCTGCCGCCCGGCAGCCGCTCCGGCCAGCGCAACCGGCACGCGACCGGGGACGGGCTGATCCCGACGCTGGGGGGCGAGGTCGTGCCGCTGGCGGAGGACGGGACCGTCCTGCGCACAGGCGACCTCGCCGCCCGGCCGGCCGGGCATCCGGCCGGCCGTTGCCCCGGGAACCGCAGCCCGGCCGGGGCCGTCCGCCCGGTGGTCGGAACCCGCCGCGGCGAGGATGCGGTGCACCATCCCGACGCGGGCATCACCCCGACACGCCGGGGCCGGCACCGCCGCTGCACCGACGCCGCCGGACCGCTCCTGCACGAAACCGGCCGCTGACCCCCCTTCTTCCGCCGCGAACGGAGCCCCGCCATGACCGACTTCCACTATGCCGCCGACTCCGATGGCATCGCCACCATCACCTGGGACGTGCCCGGCCGGTCGATGAACGTCATGAGCCCCGAGGGTCTCGCCGAACTCGAGGCCGCCTTCGACCGCGCCCTCGGCGATCCGGGCGTGCGCGGGATCGTGCTGACCAGCGGCAAGGCGGATTTCGCCGGGGGGATGGACCTCAAGGTGCTCGCCGGGATGAAGGCCGGCGGGCCGGGCGCGATCTTCGCGGGGGTGATGGCGATCCACCGCCTGCTGCGGAAGATCGAACGGTCGGGGATGGATCCGAAGACGCAGCGGGGCGGCAAGCCGGTGGCCGCGGCGCTGCCGGGGACGGCGCTGGGCATCGGGCTCGAGCTGCCGCTCGCCTGCCATCGCACCTTCGCCGCCGACCGCGAGGAGGCGAGGATCGGCCTGCCCGAGATCAGGGTCGGACTGTTTCCGGGCGCCGGCGGCACCACGCGACTGGTCCGCCGGCTCGGCGCGATGGCGGCGGCGCCCTTCCTGCTCGAAGGGCAGACCCCCGCGCCGAAGGCAGCGAAGGCGGCGGGGCTGATCGACGAGGCGGTGCCCGAGGGCGAGCTTCTGGACCGCGCCCGCGCCTGGGTTCTGGCGGCGACCGAGGCCGACCTGGTCAAGCCCTGGGACCGGCCGGGCTATCGCATGCCGGGCGGCACGCCCTATCATCCGGCCGGCTTCATGACCTTCGTCGGCGCCAGCGCGATGGTGATGGGGCGCACCTTCGGCGTCTATCCGGCGGCGCGGGCGCTGCTGTCGGCGGTCTACGAGGGCGCGCTGGTCGATTTCGACACCGCGCTGCGGATCGAGGCGCGGCATTTCACCGCCGTGCTGACCGATCCCACCGCCGAGGCGATGATCCGCACGCTGTTTCTGGACAAGGAGGCGCTCGAGAAGGGGGCCCGGCGGCCGGCCGGGGTGCCCGACCAGCGCGTGCGGCGGCTCGGGGTGATCGGAGCCGGCATGATGGGGGCCGGCATCGCCCAGGTGGCGGCGGCGGCCGGCATCGAGGTGGTGCTGATCGACACGACCCCCGAGGCCGCCGCGGCGGGCCTTGCGCGGATCGCGGCCGAGCTCGACAAGGCGCTGCGGCGCGGCCGGCTGACGGCGGACCGGAAGGACGCCACGCTCGCCCGGATCGTGCCCTCCGCGGACCATGCGGCGCTGGCGGGGGCCGACCTGATCGTCGAGGCGGTTTTCGAGGATCCGGCGGTCAAGGCCGAGGTCACCCGCCGCGCCGAGGCCGCGGCGCCCGAGGCGGTGTATGCCACCAACACCTCGACGCTGCCGATCGCCGAGCTCGCCCGCGCCAGCATCCGTCCGGCCGACTTCCTCGGCATCCACTTCTTCTCGCCGGTGGACCGGATGCTGCTGGTCGAGATCATCCGCGGGCCCGCAACCGGGGACCGGGCCGTGGCCAAGGCGCTCGACTTCGTGCGCCAGTTGCGCAAGACCCCGATCGTGGTGCGGGATGCGCGGTTCTTCTACGCCAACCGCTGCATCATTCCCTACGTCAACGAGGGGATCCGGATGGTGGCCGAGGGCGTGGTGCCGGCGCTGGTCGAGAACGCGGCGCGGATGGCCGGGATGCCGGTGGGGCCGCTGCAGCTGGTGGACGAGACCTCGATCGACCTCGGGGTGAGGATCGCCACCGCGACGAAGGCGGCGCTGGGCGCGGACTATCCCGACGATGCGGTGGATGCGGTGCTGTTCCGCATGGCCGAGGAGGGCCGGCTCGGCCGCAAGGCCCGGGCGGGCTTCTACGCCTACGACGAGACGGGAACGCGGCTGGGGCTCTGGCCCGGCCTCGCCGAACGGTTTCCCCGCGCCGCGACGCAGCCCGGCGTCGCGGAGGTGCAGGACCGTCTGCTGATGGTGCAGGCGCTCGAGGCGGTGCGCGCGCTCGAGGCGGGGGTTCTGGCCGACGTGCGCGAGGGCAATGTCGGCGCGGTTCTCGGCTGGGGCTTCGCGCCCTGGTCGGGGGGGCCCTTCGCCTGGCTCGACCGGATCGGCGCCGCACGCGCCGTGGCGATGGCCCGCGACCTTGCGGCACGGCACGGCGCGCGTTTCGCACCGCCGGCGATGCTGGTCGCGATGGCCGGCAGCGGCGGGCGGTTCCAGGCGCTCGACGGCACCCCGGCGACGATCTGAGGCCGGCAGGGCCGTCGTCCCGCCCCGCCGCACCCTCACCCGAACCCTGCGGCACCGGCCGGAAGGGGCCGCAGAGGCCGGCCGCCCGTCGCAGTCGCCGGCGGGGCTTCCGCAAGGGCGATCGTGCCGCCCGTCACCCGCCGAACCGCGGGATGCGGCCGGCAGGGGCCGACCGGCCGCGCCGCATGGCGCCCGGCTCAATGCCCGGCATCCGCCCGGCGGGTGACGTCCGGTTGCTGCCCTCTCGGGCCGCGGTGGCCGCGCTCGCCGGCGGGCGCCCGGCGCACCGCAGCGACGGCAGCGTGGCCCGGTGCGGCGGTTGCGGTGCGCTCAGCGCCGGCGGTCGCGCCGGGCGCTCATCGGCTGGAAGGCAACGCCCACATGTGCCTCGCAATAGGGCTTGCCGGGAAGGGTGGGCAGACCGCAGAACCAGAAATCGGGTGTCGCCGGGTCGCCGATCGGCCACTTGCAGGTTCGCTCGGTGAGTTCCATCAGCGTCAGCCGCCGGGCCTTCTTCTCGATCTCGCGCACCGAGGCCAGCGCCTCGGCGCTGATCTCGCCGACGGCAGGCTGCGGCGGCAGCGGTTGTCCGGCAACCACATAGGGCTTGCGCTGCGCCGCAGAGGGTGCCGAGGCGGCATCCTCGTCCGCGGCCCCGGTCGAAGCGGGGTCCGGACCGGTCTCGGGGTCGGGGTCGGGGTCGGTGTGCACCAGAACCGGCCGCGGCCGCGCCTCGGGGCGCGCGAGCTCGGGCTCGGCCGCCGAGGCGGGCAGGGCGGGATCGGCGTCCTCCTCCTCGGCGCCGTTCCGCAACGGCCCGGTCCCGGCCCGGTTCGACAGGCCGAGGCGATGCACCTTGCCGATCACCGCGTTCCGCGTGACGCCGCCGAGCTCCTTGGCGATGGCGCTGGCGCTCTGACCCTCGGACCACATCCGTTTCAGAAGCTCGACCCGCTCCTCCGTCCAGGACATGGACATTTCCCCTCTCCGACTGGCTGGCCGACCCGTCCGAACCCTGCGCGGACAGACATCCGCGGCTGCGGTTCGCCCTCGCCGAACCGGGTCGCGCGCCGGCATTCTACCGCGCCGGCGCGCGGGGCCGCAAGGGTGCCGCCCGCATCGAGAACCCTTTACAGCCGTTGCCTGCCCCGCTAGGACGCGGCAATGACCGGGTCTCTCCTCCGCCTGCGCCGACGCGCGTGACGCCGAGCCCCCGCAGGCCCCAGGGGTCTGCGTGTGCGTTCCCAGAGCCCGGTTGCCATCCCTTCGTTGACAGCCCCCGCCCCTTCGGTCACCCATCCGCCCCTGTTCGCCTCCCGCCGGAGACCTGTCGATGATCCCCGCGATCCTGCCCACCTACAATCGTGCGCCCCTGACCTTCGTCCGGGGCGAAGGTGCCTGGCTCGAGGACGCGGGCGGCCAGCGCTTCCTCGACCTCGGCGCCGGGATCGCGGTGAACGCCCTCGGGCATGCCCATCCGGCGCTGGTGGCGGCGCTGACGGCACAGGCGCAGCGGCTCTGGCACGTCTCGAACCTCTACCGCATCCCCGAACAGGAGCGCCTGGCCGAGGCGCTGGTGGCGACGACCTTCGCCGACACGGTATTCTTCACCAATTCCGGCACCGAGGCGACCGAGCTTGCCATCAAGATGGCGCGGCGGCACTGGTTCGAACGCGGAACGCCGCGGGCCCGGATCGTCGCCGTCGAGGGCGCGTTTCACGGCCGCTCGACCGGGGCGATCGCGGCCGCCGGATCCGAGAAGCTGACGAAGGGCTTCGGGCCGCTGATGCCGGGCTTCGTCCAGGTGCCCTGGGGCGACCATGCGGCGCTCGAAGCGGCGGTGGACGACAGCACCGCGGCGGTGATCGTCGAACCGGTGCAGGGCGAGGGCGGCATCCGCGTCCTGCCGGATGCCTGCCTGCGCGGCCTGCGCGCGCTCTGCGACCGGACGGGGGCGCTCTTGATCCTCGACGAGGTGCAGTGCGGCATGGGGCGGACCGGGCGGCTCTTCGCCCACGAATGGGCCGGGATCGCCCCCGACATCATGCTGGTGGCCAAGGGCATCGGCGGCGGCTTCCCGCTGGGGGCGGTGCTTGCCACCGCCCATGCCGCGGCGGCGATGACGGCAGGCACCCATGGCTCGACCTATGGCGGCAACCCGCTGGGCTGCGCGGTCGGGCTGGCCGTTCTCGGGATCGTCGGCGACCCCGATTTCCTGGCCGATGTCCGCGCCCGCGCCACCCGCTTCCGGCAGGGGCTCGAGGGGTTGGTGGCCGGCCATCCGGAGGTGTTCGAGGCGGTGCGCGGGAAGGGCTTCATGCTCGGGCTCCGCTGCCGGACATCGAACGCCGATCTGGTGGCGGCGGGCTACCGCGAACGGGTGCTGACCGTGCCCGCGGCGGACAACGTGGTGCGCCTGCTTCCGCCCCTGACCCTGACCGCCGACGAGATGGACACGGCGCTCGAGCGGCTCGACCGGGCCGCCGCCGGCATGGCGACCGATCCCGTCGGCTGACCCCGCCGCGCCCCGCAACCCGCGCCCACGAGCCAGAAGATGCAGCATTTCCTCGACATCCACCGCACCGACCCCGCCGAGCTGCGGGCCATGATCGACGCCGCACGCCGGATGAAGGCCGCGCGCGGCGGGCGGCCGCACGGTGCGCCCGACGACCTGCAGCCGCTCGCCGGCCGGATGGTCGCGCTGATCTTCGAGAAGCCCTCGACCCGCACCCGCGTCAGCTTCGACGTGGGCATCCGGCAGATGGGCGGCGAGACGATGGTGCTGTCGGGCCGCGAGATGCAGCTCGGCCACGGCGAGACCATCGCCGACACCGCCCGCGTGCTCAGCCGCTATGTCGATGCGATCATGATCCGCACCTTCGAGGAGGCGACGCTCGAGGAAATGGCCGAGTTCGCCACGGTGCCGGTGATCAACGGGCTGACCAACCGCACCCATCCCTGCCAGATCATGGCCGATGTGATGACCTACGAGGAGCACCGCGGCCCGATCACCGGGCGCAAGGTGGTCTGGTCGGGCGACGGAAACAACGTCTGCGCATCCTGGCTTCACGCCGCCGGACAGTTCGGCTTCGACTTCACCTTCACCGGGCCGCCGACGCTCGACCCGGAAGCCGAGTGGATCGCCTTCGCCCGCGCCCGCGGCGTCCGGGTGGCGGTCGAGCGCGACCCGTTCCGCGCCGTCGAGGATGCCGATCTCGTGGTGACCGACACCTGGTTCAGCATGCATGACCCGGAAAGCGCGCGCGAACGGCGCCACAACCAGCTCAGGCCCTATCAGGTCAACGAGGCGCTGATGGCACGGGCAAAGCCCGATGCCCTGTTCATGCACTGCCTGCCCGCGCACCGCAACGACGAGGTGACCAGCGCGGTCATGGACGGCCCGCATTCGGTGGTCTGGGACGAGGCCGAGAACCGGCTGCACGCGCAGAAGGCGATCCTGCGCTGGTGCCTCGGGGTCTGACCCGGCGCCGCCCGCCGCCGGCCGGTCAGGCGCCGCGCGGGCGGGCGCGCAGGGTCGGGGCGGCGGCGACCGGATCCTCCGGCCAGGGGTGCCTGGGATAGCGTCCGCGCAGGTCCCGCCGCACCTCGGCCCAGGAACCGCGCCAGAACCCCGGCAGGTCGGTCGTGACCGCGATCGGCCGCCCGGCGGGAGAGGTCAGTTCCAGCCGCAGCGGCCGGCCGCCGGCCGTCGGGTGGCGGTCGAGTCCGTAGAGCTCCTGCACCCGCACCGCAACCGTGGGCACGTCGCCGGAATAGTCGATCGGCAGGCGGCGGCCGAGCGGGGTGACGAGTTCGGCCGGCGCGAGCCGGTCGATGCGGGCGAGCGCCTCGGGGCCGAGATGGGCCCGGAGCGCCGGCAGCGGGTCGAGCGCGGCGAGGTCGGCCGCCGTCCGGCAGCCGCCGAGGACGGGCGCGAGCCAGCCCTCGAGGCCGGCCAGAAGGGCGCCGTCCGAGACGTCGGGCAGGTCGGCCGCGCCGGCGGCGCGCAGGAAGGCTGCGCGTGCCCGCAGCGCGGTGGCGGCCGGCGTCCAGCCGAGCGCCTGCAGGCCCAGCGCGCGGATGCCCTCGGCCGCGGCGGCGGCGCGGGCCGCGGGCGAGGCGTCGGGGCGGGGCCTCGCGGCGAGGACCAGCGCGCCCAGGCGCTCCTCGGACCGCGCGACCACCCGGCCCTCGCGCTGCGACCAGGTGCAGACATCCGCCCGGACGATCCGGGCGCCGTGCACCGCGCGCAGCTCGGCCTCGGTCAGGGCGGCGGCCAGGCGGATGCGGGCCTCGCGCGGATCGCCGTCGAGATCGCAGGCGACGAGCAGGGGCAGGCCGGCCATCGTGTCGGCTGCGTCCATCGTCGCGCCGCGGCCGCCCGACAGCAGCCAGCGCGGCGCACGACCCTCGCGGCGCTGCCCGATGCGGTCGGGGAAGGCGAGCGCGGCCATCGCGCCGGGCGACAGCGGCGCCGGCCCCTCGGGGACGAGCCGGGCGAGGCGGCGGGCCTCGGCGCGGATGCGCTCGAGGGCCTCGGGCCGCACGATGCCCGAACCCGCACCAGCCCCCGCGCCCGAACCCGCGCCCGAACCTGCGCCCTTGCCGGCAAGGGCCGCGAGGCGGGGCGCAAGGTCGGTG
Source organism: uncultured Paracoccaceae bacterium (assembly GCA_937944395.1). Lineage (GTDB taxonomy): Bacteria > Pseudomonadota > Alphaproteobacteria > Rhodobacterales > Rhodobacteraceae > CALDYW01. The sequence goes on from CALDYW010000146.1 coordinate 8,954, forward strand.
CCGGCCGCGGGCATCGGGTCGCGGTCGGACAGCAGCGCGGCCAGCGGCGCGGCCTGCCGGCCGGCCGTCAGCAGCATGTGCGCAAGCCGCGGATGCAGGGGCAGCCCCGCCATCCGGCGGCCGTGCGGCGTGACCCCGCCGCCGGCGTCGAGCGCCCCGAGGTCGGCCAGCAGCGCCCGCGCCTCGGCCAGCGCGCCCGGATTCGGCGGGGTGAGGAAGGCCAGCCCCGCGCCGCTGCCGGCGCCCCAGAGCGCGAGCTCGAGCGCGAGCCCCGCGAGGTCGCCCGCAGCGATCTCGGGCGGCGGGAAGGCGGCCAGCGCCCCCTCCTCGCCCCGGGTCCAGAGCCGGTAGCACACACCCGGACCCTCGCGCCCGGCCCGGCCGCGACGCTGGTCGGCCTCGGCCCGGGTCACCCGCTCGGTCACCAGCCGCGCCATCCCCGCACCGGGGTCGAAGCGCGACCGGCGCGCGCGGCCGCCGTCCACGACCGTCGCGATGCCCGCAAGCGTGAGCGAGGTCTCGGCGATCGCGGTCGCCAGCACCAGCTTGCGCGCGGCCGCAAGCGGCCGGACGGCGCGGCGCTGTGCGGCAAGATCCAGCGCCCCCGAGAGCGGCAGCACCTCGACGCCGGCCGGCAGCCGGCCCGACAGCCGCGCCGCCGTCCGCCGGATCTCGCCCTCGCCGGGCAGGAAGGCCAGCACCCCGCCCGCGGTCTCGTCGAGCGCGCGCAGGATCAGATCGGCCATCGCCGCCTCGAACGGGCGGTCGGGCGGCAGCGGCCGGTCGAGCCAGCGGGTCTCGACCGGGAAGGCGCGCCCGGGCGCGCGGACCACCGG
>CALDYW010000147.1 GCA_937944395.1 uncultured Paracoccaceae bacterium
GCGGGCAGCGACCGAGGGCGACCGCCGGCCGGCGCCCGGTCCGTCCGCGCGCGCCTCTTCCCCGCCGGACCGCCTGGCGCTATAGCGCGCCGGTGACCTCGCAACCGCCGATCCTGCGCCCCGACCGCGCCCCGTCGCCGCGCCTCGACGCGCCCCCCCGACCCGGCCAGCCCCGGATCGGAATGGTCAGCCTCGGCTGCCCGAAGGCGCTGGTGGACAGCGAGCGGATCCTGACCCGCCTGCGCGCCGAGGGCTATGCGATCAGCCCCGACTACGCCGGCGCCGCGGCGGTGATCGTCAACACCTGCGGCTTCCTCGACTCCGCCCGCGCCGAAAGCCTCGAGGCGATCGGCGAGGCGCTGGCGGCGAACGGACGGGTGATCGTCACCGGCTGCCTGGGCGCCGAGCCCGAGTTCATCACCGGCGCGCATCCGAAGGTGCTGGCGGTCACCGGCCCGGCGCAGTTCGAGGCGGTGCTCGACGCCGTCCACCGGGCCGTGCCGCCCGCGCCCGACCCCTTCCTGGACCTGATCCCGCCGGCGGGGGTGAAGCTTACCCCCCGGCACTATGCCTATCTGAAGATCGCCGAAGGCTGCGACCACGCCTGCCGCTTCTGCATCATTCCGGCGATGCGCGGCCCGCTGGTCAGCCGCCCCGCCGCCGCGGTGCTGCGCGAGGCCGAGCGGCTGGTCGCCGCCGGCGTGCGCGAGCTTCTGGTGATCAGCCAGGACACCTCGGCCTACGGCACCGACCGGAAGGGGCGCGAGGTGCGCTTTCCGGTCGTGCCGCTGGCGCGCGACCTCGGCGCGCTCGGTGCCTGGGTGCGGCTGCACTACGTCTATCCCTATCCGCATGTGCGCGACCTCGTTCCGCTGATGGCCGAGGGACTGGTGCTGCCCTACCTCGACGTGCCCTTCCAGCATGCCCATCCCGACGTGCTGCGCCGCATGGCGCGTCCCGCCGCCAGTGCGCGCACGCTCGACGAGATCGCCGCCTGGCGCGCGATCTGCCCCGAGCTGACCATCCGCTCGACCTTCATCGTCGGCTATCCCGGCGAGACGGAGGCCGAGTTCGCCTACCTGCTCGACTGGCTCGAGGCGGCCCAGCTCGACCGGGTCGGCTGCTTCCGTTACGAGAACGTCCGCGGCGCACGGGCGAACGATCTGCCCGGGCATCTCCCGGAGGAGGTCAAGGACGAGCGCTGGCATCGGTTCATGGAAAGGGCGCAGGCGATTTCCGGGCGCAGGCTGGCCGGAAAGGTCGGAAAAGTGCTCGAGGCCATCGTGGACCGGGTGGATGACGACGGCGCGGTCTGCCGCACGGCCGCCGACGCGCCCGAGATCGACGGGCAGCTCTTCCTCGATTCGGGCTTCGAGGGCCTCGCGCCGGGAGACATCGTCGCCGTCCGGGTGGAGGAGGCCGGCGACTACGATCTCTGGGGCAGCCTCGTCGAGGCGCCGCCTCGCCGCCGGCAGCGCCACACGCGGGCCTAGCTGCCCGGGTCGGCCGCGCCATCCGGCCGCCGGACGCGACCGCCGGGTGCGGCTCGGGCGACCGGGTTCCCGCCGGCACCGGCCGAGGCCCGGCCGGTCACCGCGCCCGCCCGCGCCTGCCCTCCGCGCCATGCCCTCCTGTCCGCACGTTCCGGCAAGGCGCGCCGGCCCTTCGGCGCCGGGGCGGGGCGGGCGGTGACCGGACCCGCCGGCGAGGCAGGGGTGCGCCATGCCGCGATCCTCGCCAACGGCCGGCATCTGGCCGCACCCTCGGGCGTGGGCGCGCTGATGGGGGCGAAGCGGCTCAAGGCGGTGGTGCTCGCGGGCGGGGCGCTGCCGCCCGTGGCCCGGCCCGAGGCCTGCGCGGCCACGATCGCCCGCTATCGCGACCGCATCGCCGGAAACGACCCGACGCGCAGGCAGTTCGCGCCGCCGGGCTTCGCCGCCTGGGGGCATCCCCTGGGCGAGGCGGCGAGCCCCCGCAGCCGCAACTTCCGCGACCCGGTCCGCGAACAGGCCGCGGGCCAAGGCCCCGGACGCTTCCTGCCGCGCCACCGCGGCGGCGCCACCTGCCCGGGCTGCCCCGACGCCTGCATCAAGCCGTCCGACGCGGCCGGGGCCGAGGGCGCTGCCGCGTCCCGGGGCATCCATCAAGAGATCGCCGGCAGCCTCGGTCCCAACCGCGGCCGGCCCGAGGTCGATGCGGCGCTCGACCTCAACGCGCTCTGCCGCGATCTCGGGCTCGATCCGGCGTCGCCGGGCTTCACCCCGTCCTTCGCGATGGAGTGCGCCGACTGGGGTGCGGCGGAGTTCGCCGACCGGGCCGCGCTGCGACATCTGCGAGCCCGACCGGGATTTCGAGCCTTCGGTGGGCTGGAGCCACAGGCTCGAGCGCTCGCGCAGCCCCGGCATCCACGAGCGCGTGCCGATGCAGGCGCCGAGCCGCGCCAAGGTGCGCAACTTCCGCGCCCTCGACACCCTGTGGTCGGCCGCCGGTGCGCTGGGCTTGTGCATCTTCGCCATCGCGCCGACCCGGATCCTCGCGCCGGGCGAGATGGCGGCGCTTGCCTCCGGCATCACCGGCTTCGACATCAGCGCCTGCGAGCTCACGCGCATCGGCGAGCGGCGCAATGCGGTGATGCGGCTCTGCAACGCCCGCGAGGGCATCGGGCCCGGGGCCGACACCCTGCCCGACCGCTTCGTTGAGGATCCCGTCGCGCAAGGGCGCCGGGCCGGCACGCGGCGCGACCGCGCCGCCTTCGCCCGCTCGGTCGCCGCGCTCTCCCGCATGTCGGGCGAGGATGCGCAGGGCCGGCCCACGCCCGAGCTTCTGGTCGATCCCAACCTCGAGGATCTCGCGCGCACGCCCGCGGGCGCCGCGCGCGGGCCGAGAGCCGGCGTCCGACGCGCCCGGGCGGCCCGAACGCGCCGCCTGCGCGCCGTGTCGGGTCCCGTCCTCGGCAAGATCGAGGGCAAGATCGAGGGCAAGATCGAAGGCAAGATCGAAGGCGGGCGCCCCGGGTTCGCGACCGTCCGCGCCGCTGCCGCGCGGCACCGCCCCCGCCGCCGGCGCACCGACCGGCGCGCAGCCTCCGCGCAATGAACTGGAGGCGGGTGCCGGAATCGAACCGGCCTACACGGATTTGCAATCCGCTGCGTAACCTCTCCGCCAACCCGCCGGAGCCCGCAGGTTCGATAGACCATGCCCGACGTCCGTGCAAGGCGGCCGCGCAGGGGCCGCGCCGGCTGCTTCCCGCTCGGCCAGCCGTGCGGGGCGGGTCCGGCGCCGCCGGCCGGCCTCGTGTTGCCGTGCCTCCGGGTTTGTGGCAAGAGGACAGGGCAGTCCGAACCGACGAGGCCCGGCGCATGACCGATTTCGCCACCCGGCGCGCAACGATGGTCGATACCCAGGTCCGGCCCTCGGACGTCACCAAGTTCCCGATCATCGCCGCGATGCTCGAGATCCCGCGCGAGCGCTTCGTTCCGGGCTCGCGGCGGGAGGCGGCCTATGCCGGCGAGAACGTGGCGCTGACCGACCGGCGCGTGGTCCTCGACCCGCGGACGCTTGCCAAGATGCTGGATGCGCTCGATATCCAGCCGGACGAGACGGTGCTCGATGTCGGCGCCGGACTGGGCTATTCGACTGCGGTGATCGCGCGTCTCGCCGAGACGGTGATCGCGATCGAGGAGGATCCCGAGCTTGCCGCCGAGGCCGCGGCCGCGCTTGCCGCCGAAGGGATCGACAATGCGGTGGTGCTCTGCGCACCGCTGGCCGCAGGCGCCCCGAAACACGGCCCCTACGACGTGATCACCGTCCAGGGGGCGGCGGAGGACGTGCCCGAGGCCCTGATCGGGCAGCTGAAGGAAGGCGGGCGGATCGGTTGCCTGTTCATGGAGGGCGCCCTCGGCTCCTGCCGGATCGGGCTCAAGCGCAACGGCCGTGTGGCCTGGCGGCATGCCTTCCACGCGGCAGCGCCGGTGCTTCCGGGGTTCGAGGCCAGACGCGGGTTCGTCCTGTGAGGGCGCCTTCGGTTCCCGGCCGGTTGCGCCGCGCCGCGGTGGCCTTGGCGGCGGCGCTGTGCATCGCCCTGCCGGCGGGGGCCGAGACCCTGGCCGATGCGCTGGCCGATGCCTACCGCAACTCGAATCTGCTCGAGCAGAACCGTGCCCTGCTGCGAGCGGCCGACGAGGATGCGGCGCAGGCGCTGGCAGCCCTGCGGCCGCTGGTCAGCTTCATTGCCAGCGCGACCTATGTCGAACCCGTTCGGTTCGGTGACAAGCTGAACGGAACGATCTCGCTGCAGGCCGAGATCACCCTGCTCGACTTCGGTGCCGGACGGCTTGCCACCGAGGCGGCCCGGGAGTCCGTGCTGGCAGTGCGGCAGGGTCTCGTCTCGGTCGAGCAGCAGGTGCTGCTGGCGGCCGTCCAGGCCTATGCCGATGTCGTCCGCGCGGGCGAGTTCCTGCGCCTGCGCCAATCGAACGTCCGGCTGATCGGCGAGGAGCTGCGCGCCGCCCGGGACCGGTTCGAGGTGGGCGAGGTCACCCGCACCGATGTCGCCCAGGCCGAAGCGCGCCTGGCGGCGGCGCGGTCGAACCTTGCCGTCGCCGAAGGCAACCTGCAGATTGCCGCGGCGGCCTTCCGGGCGGCCGTGGGGCGTGCGCCGGGGCGCCTCGCCGGGGCCGGCCGGCTTCCGGCACTGCCCGCGACACTCGAAGAGGCGGTCTCGGTCGCCGTGCGAACCCATCCGGCTCTGCGCCAGAGTCAGCACGAGGTCCGCGTCGCCGATCTGAACGTCGAACGCGCGGCCACCCTGTCGCGCGGTCGGCTGACCGGAAGCGCGGCCCTGTCCATGGACCAGTACGGCAACGACCAGTCGAGCCTCGGGCTGACCTTCCGCCAGCCGATCTACCAGGGCGGGCAGATCAGCTCTCTCTATCGCCAGGCCCTGGCGCGGCGCGATGCGACCCGGGCGAACCTGCTCGAGGTCCGGGTCGCGGTCGAGCGCAACGTGGCCGTCGCATGGTCGCAGCTCGAGGTGGCGCAGGCCGCGCTTGCAGCGAGCGAGCGACAGATCGCGGCCGCGCGGGCGGCGTTCGAGGGGGTGCAGGAAGAGGCGACGCTCGGTGCGCGCACCACGCTCGACGTGCTCAACGCCGAGCAGGAGCTTCTCGACGCCCGCACCCTGCGCGTCGATGCCGAAGGGTCGCGGCTGGTAGCGGTTTATTCACTTCTGAGTTCTATGGGCCTGCTGACGGTGGAGCACCTGGGGCTCGGCGTGCCGGTCTACGATGCCGCCGCCTACTACGAGGCGGTGAAGTCGGCCCCGGCGACGAGCGTTCAGGGCGAGCGGCTCGACCGCGTGTTGCGTCGCCTCGGGCGGGAGTGACCCCGCGTCCCGGGCTCCGGGCGTCCGGGGCCGTTGTGCGGGCGGCCATGCGCGGCTAGCTTGGACGAAAACGCACGCGGGGCAGAGCGGGGCAGAGATGTCGGATCCCATGACGAACGTCGAGATCGAGGACGTGCTGTCGTCGATCCGCAGGTTGGTGTCGATGGGGGCGCCCGCCGCGCCGCCGAAACCGCCGTCTCCGGGCCGCCTGGTGCTGACGCCGGCACAGCGCGTCGTCGAGGCCGGGGCTGACGACGCGGCCCCGGATGCCAAGGGGCCCGCCGAGGCGGCGGGCGCTGCGGCCACGGCGCCTGAGGGGAGGGATGGCGGCACGTCGGCGCATCCGGCGTTCGACCGGGGGCCGGACGCCGCAGAGCCGGCGGCGGGGCGGAGCGCTGCGAGTCTCGAGGACACGGTGGCCGAACTCGAGGCCGCCGTGGACCGCCAGGTGCAGGAATGGGAACCCGACGGCAGCGAGCTGCGCGGCGATCCGCCACCGGAAGCGCCGATGCCGCGCTTCGTTCCGGCGTTCCGGCGCGGCGCGCCGCTCGCTTCTGCCCGACCCGGTTCCGCCGGGCCGGAACCGGCGCATCCGGCCCCGGCGGCCGCGGCCGAGCATCGGGCGCATCCTCCGTTGCGCCTCGTCCCGCGGATCGACGCCGGGCAGCAGGGCGCCGGCCCCCTACCGGCCGGGCTGGCGGGCGCGTCTGCCGGCGGCGCCGATGCCGGTGCGCAAACCGGTGCGCACACCGGTGCGCACACCGGTGCGCAGGCCGCTGCGGCGGGAACGGCCGGTTCCGAGGCAGGCCCCTCCGCCGCGCAGGGCCCCGGCACCGGCGGCGCCGGACTGCCCCTGCCGAACGATGCCGATCGTGCCGCCTCGGCCGAAACGCGCGCGGATGCGGCGGACCCGGTGGCCGCGCGCGACCCCCGCGCGGGTGCAGCCGGCCCGATCCTGACCGCGGATGACGCAGAGCTGGACGACCGGCCGCCCGGTCCGACCGGAATGGATGGGGCCCCGGTCAATGCGTGGGGTGCGGCGTCTGACCGGGCGGCAACGGGCTTGTGCGACGCCGCCTTCGCGGCCGATGTTCAGACCGGGTCGGCAGCCGCCTGCGGCGCCGCCGTTGCCCCGCCCGGGGCGGGAGCCGCGCGGGCGCAGGCAGCCGCCGAGGCGGCCGAGGTTTCGACGGCCGGAGCGTCGGCGCAGATCGCGATGGACGGCGCTGCGGCCGAGGCCGCCGCCCCCGGACCCGACCGGGCCGCGGCCGCTGCCGCCGAAACCGGCGGCGAAGGGGCATCGGCCATCGCCGGAGCTTGGCCGGCTGCGCCAGGGTTCGCCGAGGCAGCCCTTGCCGGGGGCGTCGGGTCGGGGACTGCGGCAACTGCGCCACGCGAGCCCGAGACGGCCGAGGCCCCGCCCGGGGCCCGTCGGGAAGATGCTCAGGCCCAGGGCGGCGCGCGCGCGCCCTCCGTCGCCGCCGGGGGGAGCGCCGGGTCAGCGGGTTCGGGCGCTGCGGAACCGGCCGCCGGGCACCGGGGCGCGCCGGCGGGGGATCGGGGCGCGCCGGCCCGGAACGGGGCAGCGGCCGAGGGGGCAGCGGCCGAGGGGGATGACCGGGCCGATGACACCGCCGCCCCGGGCGAGGCGGAAACGCTGCTCGACGAGGCGGCGCTGCGGGCCCTGGTGGCCGAGGTGCTGCGCGAGGAACTGCGCGGCGAGCTGGGTGAGCGGATCACCCGCAACGTGCGCAAGCTCGTCCGCCGCGAGATCGCACAGATGCTGTCGCATCTGGAGGACGACTGACAGCATATGCGACGGCGCCCGGGACGGCGCCCCGGCGCGGGATCGGTCGTCTGCGCTCCGGCTGTCTGCGCTCCGGCTGACCGTGGGGGGCGCGCCTGTCCGCCGGTCGGTCTGCAGGACCTTGCCGCCTCGGCGACCGCGCCGCGCCGCGCCGGCGCCGCGCGGTGCGCCCGGATCAGGCGGCCTCGGCCTGCTCGGCCGCGTGGCGGCGCTCGCTCTCCTCGCGCGAGAGCGCGACCGAGGTGCGCACGCCCCTGGCGACGAACTCCATCAGGCCCGCCACCACCCGCTCGTTCGGGTCGATCCCCGCACAGGACAGCACCTCGCGTCCGTCGCGCGACCGCGCCCAGCGGGCGATCTGTTCGGGCCCGTTCCCGTACTTCTTGTCGTCGGCAATCGCGTCGTCCAGCGCCGCCAGCACGACCGCCGCGAACAGCTTGCGCGCACGCTGCCCCTGCTCGAAGTTGAAGGCAGTGGCATCTACCGGTTCGGACATTCCTCTTACCCTTGATCTTGCTCTTGTAATCCGTGGCGCGCGCCCGACTATGGCGGTTCCGCCCCGATTCGGTATTCCCCGTTATGCATGGCACCCATGCGTTGCGTGCATGACTGGCGCGGTGCCGGCACCGTATCTGGTCATGCACCGCGCGACGGGCCCGCGAGATATAGGAACTGCCCGGAAGGGATCAACTATCCGTCACGGATTTGTCTTCTGTTCGTCGGGGTCTTCGCAACCCCGCCCGTGCCCCCCGGCCCGGACCCGCCTGTGCCGGCGCCGCAACGCGGCGCGGCACCCGCGGGTCAGGGCGGCATCGTGACGCGCGCCGTGCCGGCGGCCATCGCCGCGCCCGCCCGGTCGAACCGCAGGTGTGCAAGGCCGAGCCCGCCCGCCTGGGTGTAGAGGCGCCCCGCCGGCCGCCCGTCGGCAAGGATCTCGGTGCCGGGGGGGGCCGCGCCCTCGACCCGCACGCTCACCAGGCCCTTGCGGAGCTCGGTCTTGTGCTTCATCCGCGCCGTGACCTCCTGCCCGACATAGCAGCCCTTGCGGAAATCGACGCCGTTCAGCCGCTCGAAGCCGGCCTCGAGGATGTAGCTCTCCTCCGGAACGAGCTCGATCCCGCTCTCGGGAATCGCGTGGGCCACCCGGATCGCGTCCCAGTCGATCGCCGGCGGCCCGCCCGCCGGCGGGCCGTACCGGCGCCAGCCGAGCGCCGGATGGCGCGGGTCGGCCAGCGCGCCCTCGGGCGGGGGCCCGAGACCGCGGCTCACCGGCAGATCGGCCGGCGCGATCCCCACCTTCGCACGCAGCCGGTACATCGTCAGCCGGCGCAGGAGCCCCTCGGCAAGCGGTTCGGCCACGTCGATCAGGATGGCGCCGTCGCGCTCCAGCAGGAAGAAGTCTGCCAGATACTTCCCCTGCGGCGAGAGCAGCGCGGCATAGACGAGGCCGCCGCCGGCCCGCCGCACGTCGTTGGTCACGAGACCCTGAAGGAACGCCGTCCGGTCCTCGCCCGACACGGCGAGGATCCTGCGGGCAGGGTCGTGTTCGCCGAGTGTCATCGCCGCACCTCCGCCGCACCTCCGGCCTCGCGATATAGGCGGCGCGGGACGGCAGGGCGAGGGGGATCAGCCGGCGGCGAACTGCAACCGGCAGAGTTCGGCATAGAGCCCGCCGCGGCCGATCAGCTCGTCATGCGTGCCCTGGTCCACCACCCGCCCGCGGTCGATCACCACGATCCGGTCGGCGGCGCGGATCGTTGCCATACGGTGCGCGATCACAAGGGTGGTGCGCCCGGCCGAGAGCCGGTCGAGCGCCCCCTGCACCGCCGCCTCCGAGGCCGCATCGAGGGCCGAGGTCGCCTCGTCGAGCAGCAGCACCGGCGTGTCGCGCAGAAGCGCGCGGGCGATGGCGACGCGCTGGCGCTGCCCGCCCGAAAGGCCCGAACCGCGCGGGCCCGCCGGCGTCTCGAGTCCCTGCGGCAGGCGTGCGGCGAATTCGTCCACATGCGCCGCCGCCACCGCCGCGGCCAGCGCCTGCGGGTCGGCCGCGCGCCCCATCAGGATGTTGTCGCGGATGGTCTCGTCGAACAGCGCCGTCTCCTGGCTGACGACCGAAAGCTGCGCGCGCAGATCGGCGGGGTCCATGTCGCGCAGGTCGGTGCCGCCCAGCGTGATGCGGCCGGCGGAAGGGTCGGCCATGCGGGCGATCAGCGCGAAGACGGTGGTCTTGCCTGCGCCCGAGGGGCCGACCAGGGCGGTCGTCCGCCCCGGTTCGGCGGCGAAGCTGACACCGTGCAGCACCGGCGTCGCGCCGTGGGCGAAGTGCACGTCCTCGAAGACGATGCGGGCGGGCGTGCCGGGCGGCAGGGCGGGTTTCGGCGCGGCCGGGGCGCGGATGCGGGGGGTGGCGTCGAACAGCGCCCGCGCGCGTTCGAGCCCGGCAAGCGCGGTCTGCAGCGTGGCCGAGACCGCGCCGAGCCGGCGCAGCGGCTCGAACACCAGCGCCATCGCGGTGAAGAAGGCCATGAACTCGCCGACGGTCTTGTCGCCGGCGATGATCTCGGCGCCGCCGAAGGTCAGCACCCCGGCGAAGCCGATCGCCGCGACGATGTCCATCAGCGCCGGGATGCCGGCCGATCCGGCGGCGGCGCGCACCTGCGCGCGCACATAGGCGCCCTGCGCCCGGCGGTAGCGTTCGGCCTCGCGCGCCTCGGTATGGGTCAGCTGGACGGTGGCGATACCGTGGAAGATTTCGTCGAGCCGGGTGGTGGCATGGGCCGCCGCGGCGCGGGCGGCGCGCGAGGTGCGCCGCACCAGCCGCTGCAGCGCCACGATCGGACCGAGCAGGATCGGCGCCCCGACCACCGCGACCAGCGTCCAGACCCAGTCGATCGACAGCGCCACCGCCAAGAGCGACACCAGCGCCACCGCGTCGCGCCCGAGGGCGGCGATGACGCCGGTGAAGAGCTGCAGGATGCCCTGCGTGTCGCCGCGCACGCGCTCGATCAGCACCCCCGGGGGATGGTCGCGGAAGAAGGCGGGGTCGAGGCGCATGAGATGGCGCAGCAGATCGAGCTGCAGCGCCGCGGCCACGCGTTCGCCGAGCCGCGCCATCAGCACGCGCTGGGCGACGGCGGCCAGCGCGCGGATCACGAACACCGCCGCCACGCCCCCCGCCACCCAGGCCAGCGCGGCGCGGTTCCCGGCCACGAAGACCTCGTCGAACATCGGCTTGACGAGCCAGGACAGGGCGCCGAGCATTCCCCCCTCGACCGCCATCAGGACCATCGCGACCAGCAGCGCCGGCAGCCGCGCGCGCAGGTAGCCGCGCCAGATCCAGGCCAGAAGCGCCCGCTCGCCGCCCGGGCCGGACGCGCCCGCGGCGCCCGTCACGCCGGCGGCCCCCCGCCCTGGCCCCCGCCCTGGCCCCCGCCCTGCGGCGGCCGTCGGCCCCGGCCGCGGCCGCGCCGCCCCGGCACATGGCCCGGCCCGCGCCATTCCGCGGTCAGCCGGTCGGGGTCGTAGGCGGTGGCGATCCAGTCGCGCAGGCTTGTGCCGTGGCGGGCGTGCTCGGCGGCGAAGGATTCCAGCATGTGGTCGAGGATGCCGGTCTTGCGGTTGCGGAAGTGCAGGTAGCGCCAGTGCAGCTGCCGCATCGCCTCGGCGACCGGCCGGCCCTCGACCGCGATCAGATACATCGCCGCCGCCAGTCCGGTGCGGTCGGCACCGGACTTGCAGTGGATCAGGACGGGCTTCTCGACCCGCTCGAAGGCGTCGAGCAGGTCGAGCAGACGCTCGCGCTCGACGAGTGCGCCGGTGGACAGGCGCTGTTCCTCGAGGTGCAGCCCGTGGCGGGCGCAGGCCTCGCGCTCGAACAGGTCGTGGGAATGGCCGTTCATGCCGCGCAGGTTCAGGATGGTGCGGAAGCCGCGCCGGGCATAGCCCGCGATCCGGGCGGGTGAGGGCTGGTTCGCCCGCCAGACGCCCGGGGCGACCTCGTGTTCGTTGCGCCAGAGGGTTCGCAGGAAGGCATGGTCGGCAAGCTGGAAGTGCCACCAGGCCGCGAACCGGCCCGCGGGCGTCGAGATGTCGCGCCCCCAGCCGAGGCGGAACCGCTCTTCCAGGCGGTCCAGACGGTCTATCAGGCGGTCGAACGGCATCGGCCCCTTTCCGTGGCAGTGCCCCATATCCGGGCGGCCGGGCGCTGGCAAGGAAGTCCCTGCGCCATTGACGCCGGATTGCGCGGGCGCTACCGCATCGCGATCCGGACCCCCGCCCGCTTCCCGTGAGGTGCCCTGATGCTTGCTGCGGGCCGGCCGATGCTGGCGATCCCCGGCCCCTCGGTGATCCCCGACCGGGTGCTGAACGCCATGCACCGCGCGGCGCCCGACATCTACGGGCCCGAGCTCGAGGCGCTCACGCGGCAGGTGGTGGCCGACCTGCGCGCGGTAGCCGGCACCCGCCACGACGTGGCGATCTACATCGGCAACGGCCACGCGGGCTGGGAGGCGGCGCTGGCCAACCTCGTCGCCCGGGGCGACCGGCTGCTGGTGGCTGCCACCGGGCGGTTCGGACACGGCTGGGCCGAGATCGCCCGCCGTCTCGGCGCCGAGGTCGAGGTGATCGACTTCGGGCTGCGTGCGGCGATCGATCCCGACCGGGTGGCCGGGCGCCTTGCGGCCGACCGCGGGCAGGCGATCCGGGCGGTTCTGGCGGTGCATGCCGACACCTCGACCTCGGTGCGCAACGACCTTGCCGCCCTGCGCGCGGCGCTCGATGCGGCAGGGCATCCGGCCCTGCTTCTGGCCGACTGCATCGCCAGCCTGGCCGCCGATCCCTTCGGGATGGACGCCTGCGGCGTGGACGTGGCGGTGGCGGCCAGCCAGAAGGGCCTGATGACCCCGCCGGGTCTGGCCTTCGTCTGGTTCGGGCCGAAGGCTGCGGCGGCGCGGCGACGGGCCGATCCCGGGCCCTACTGGGACTGGGTGCCGCGGGCCAGTCCCGGCGAGTTCTGGCAGTACTGGAACGGCACCGCGCCCACGCACCTGCTCTGGGGGCTGGCCGAGGCCCTGGCGATGATCCTGCGCGAGGAGGGGCTTTCCGCGGTGCTCGCCCGGCATGCCCGGATCGCCCGCGCGGTCTGGGCCGCCTTCGAGGCCTGGGGGCAGGCGCCGGGCGGGCCGGTGCTGAACATCGCCGACCCGGCGCTGCGCAGCCATGCGGTGACGGCGGTCTCGCTCGCCGCGCCGCAGGGCACGGCGCTGCGCACCTGGCTGACCGATCGCGCGGGGGTGACGCTGGGCATCGGGCTCGGCATGGCCGCGCCGGGCGATCCCGACGGGCACCGGCATTTCCGGATCGGCCACATGGGGCACGTCAATGCGCACATGATCCTCGGCACGCTCGGCGCGGTGGAGGCCGGCATGCGGGCCGTCGGGATTCCCTTCGCGCCGGGCGGGCTGGCGGCGGCGGCCGAGGTGGTCGCGGGCGCCTGACGCCCCGCTCGGGGCCGGTCCGGTGGCACGGGCCGCCACCGGCGGGCGCCGCCCCCCGGGATGCGTGGCGGCGGGGCGCCGGGCCACACCCCTGCGACCGCAGGCCGCGACCGGTGGACCGCCCGGGTCTCGGACGGACGGTCAGAAGCCCCGCGCCGCGAGCCAGGACCGCATCCAGGCGATCTCCGCCTCCTGCGCGGCGATGATCGCCTCGGCCAGCGCGCGCACCCCGGGGTCGCTTCCGTGCTCGAGCACGATCCGCGCCATGGCGACGGCGCCTGCATGATGCGGGATCATCGCGCGCAGGAAATCGACGTCGGCATCGCCGGTCAAGTCGATGTCCATCTCGGCGTGCATCCGGGCGTTGGCCTCGAGGAACAGCCGGGTGGCCTCGGTGAGCTCCGGCAGCTCGACGGCGGGTCCGTGGGCGGCGTGGTCATGGCCGGAATGGCCGGCCCCCGCCTCCTCGGCGGCAGCGGGGCAGGACAGGGCGGCAAGCAGGGCAAGGGCGGCTGCGGCACGGCGGCGCATGGCGGTATTCCTCCGGTCTTGTCGGGCGATTCAAGCACCCCGTGCGGCGTCGGGGGAAGTCACGTCCCCGCGACCGACCGGGCCTCGGACAGGGCCGGCGGCAGCGCGGCCTCGAGCACCGCGAGCGCCTCGGGCTGCCCGGCGGTGATGCGGATGCAGCGGTCGAGCGGGGCGACCGTCGGCATCCGCACGAACACGCCGCGCGAAGCCAGTGCGGCAACGAGGGCCCGCGCCAGCCGGCCGTCGCCGCCGCAATCCACCGCGACGAAGTTGGTGGCCGAGGGCAGCGGGGTCAGACCGCTGGCCCGGGCGATCCGCGCGATCGCGTCCTTCGCCGCCGCCACCCGGTCGCGCACCGTGCCGATCCAGTCCCGGTCGGCCAGGGCCGCCAGCGCCCCCGCCTGAGCCACCCGGCCCAGGCCGAAGTGGTTGCGCACCTTCTCGAAGGCGGCCACAAGCGGCGGCGCGCCGATGCCGTAGCCCACGCGCAGCCCGGCCAGGCCGTGCGCCTTCGAGAAGGTGCGCAGGCGGATCACCCGCGGGTCGTCCGGGTCGATCGCCGGAACCGCAGCCTCGGGGGCGAATTCGGCATAGGCCTCGTCGAGCACCAGAAGCGTCCCCTCGGGCAGCGCGGCGACGAGGTCGCGCAGCGCGGCGTCCTCGTGCCACGACCCCATCGGGTTGTCGGGATTGGCAAGATAGAGAAGCTTCGCCGCCTTGGCCCGCGCCCGGTCGGCCAGCGCGGGCAGGTCGGGCCGGTCGCCGGCATAGGGCACGCGGTGAAGGACACCGCCGAACCCCGCAACGTGGAAGGCGAACGTCGGGTAGGCGCCGTCCGAGGTGACCACCGGGTCGCCCGGCGCGACGACAAGGCGCACGATCAGCCCGAGCAGCGCGTCGATCCCCTCGCCGGGGATGACGTGGTCCGGGGTGGTGGCATGCTGCCCGGCAAGGGCCGCGCGCAGGTCGGCCATGTCCGGGTCGCCATACATCCAGGCCTCGGCCGCCGCATGCGCCATCGCCGCGACGGCGGCCGGCGAGGGGCCGAAAGGGCTTTCGTTGGCGCCCAGGCGCGCAAGGAAGCGGCGGCCCATGCGTCGCTCGAGGGCCTCGGGCCCGGTGAAGGGCACGCTCGCGGGCAGTCCGGCGGCGAGCGGGGTCAGGCGGGGTCCGGTCATGCCGGCCTTGGTGCCCGAGGCCGGGCCGGCGGGCAAGGGAGTCCCGCCCGGATGCGTCGGCCATCGCGTCGCTGCGGCCCAACCGGGGCCGGCGAGCGGGCGGAACCGGCCGGCGGCACAGGCGCGAAGCCTGGGGCGGGTTGCCACGGGGGCTTCGCAGGGGCGCGCCGTTGTGGGACAGTCGCTCCCGGACGAGCGGGGAGGGCGTGCGATGTCTGTCTGGTGGTCGGGGTCAGCCGGAACCCGGTCCGGCGCATTCGCCCATGTCCTGCTGGTGGCGTTGCTGCTCGCCCTGCCGCAGGCCGCCCGCGCGGCCGACCAATACATCGTGCGCGAGCTTCCCGGCGGGGCGATGGCCGACATGCACACCGGTCCGGGGGTGAACTTCCCGCGGAACGGCCGGCTTCCCGCGGGCACGCGCCTCAAGAGCCACCGCTGCGTCCGGGCCGTGTTCGAGATCTGGTGCGAGGTCGAGGTGACGGAGGGCCCGCGTCTGCGCGGCTTCGTCCTCGAGCGGCAGCTTGCGGCCGTCTCGCCGCCCGGCGGCGGCCCGGATTACTTCGTCGTCGCCGGGCTCGGCCGGGGCGACCGGCTGAACATCCGCACCCAGCCCACACCCGAGGCGCGCGTGCTGACCACGGTGGCCGAGGGCACGCGGCTGCGGAACCTCGGTTGCGAGCAGTCGGCGGGGCGGCGGTGGTGCCGGGTGCAGCTGACCGACGGCAGCGCGCTGAACGGCTGGGCCAATGCCCGCTACCTGCGCGAAGCGACCGCGCCGCCCCCGCCGCCTCCGGAGGATCCGGGCGGCGGGCCCGACTACTACGTTGTCGCCGGGCTGTCGTCGGGCGACAGGCTGAACATCCGCGAGCGTCCCTCGGCCGAGGCGCGCATCCTCGGCACGCTGGCGCAGGGCGACACGGTGCGCAACCTCGGCTGCGAATCGGTCGGCGGCACGCGCTGGTGCCGCATCCGCACCACGCGCGGCGCCGACATCACCGGCTGGGTGCGCGGCCGCTACCTGCGCGAGGGGTCGCCGCCGCCGCCCGAGGATCCCGGCGCCGGGCCCGACACTCTGGTGGTGCGCGGGCTGCCGGCGGGGGACCGGCTGAACCTGCGCGAACGCCCCTCGACCAGCGCGCGGATCCTGACCTCGCTCGGCGAGGGCGAGCGGGTGGTGAACCTCGGCTGCGAGCGGCACGGTCAGACCCGCTGGTGCCGGGTGCGCACGGTCACCGGCGTCACCGGCTGGGCCAGCGCGCGCTACCTGCGCGAGGGCTGAGGCGAGGGCTGAGGCGCAGCGCAGAGCGCGCGTGCGGGAAGCGGGCTGCGCACGGGCCGGGGCCTCTGTGCTGCGCCACGCGTCGGAACCGCGATCGGTACTCTGCCCGCGGTGCTCTGCCCGGCCCTCAGGCGGAGGGTCGGCGCGCGAGCCGCGACAGGGCGGCGGACAGGCGGGCGGCCTCGTCCTCGAGGGCGGCGAGCTGGTCGCGCGTGTCCTCGACCACCTCGGGCGCGGCCGAGGCCAGGAAGCGCGGATTGTCAAGCCGCGCCCTGAGGCCGGATGCGTCCTTCTCGATCTTGCCGAGCGTCTTCGACAGCCGCGCCTGTTCCGCCGCGAGGTCGATCACGCCCTCGAGCGGCAGGGCGAAGCTTGCCCCCTCGACCGCCACGCTGATCGATCCCGCAGGCGCCGGGCCTTCGGCCGGCGCTTCGGTGCGGGCCATGCGCGCAATCAGCGCCGCGTTCGCGGCCAGCGCCGCGCGGGCGGCGTCGGACAGGTCCACCGCAACCAGCGGCAGCACCGCCGCCGCAGGCACCCGGAGTTGGGCGCGGGCCGAGCGGATTTCCTCGATCAGCGTGATCGCCCAGGCGGTATCCTGCACGCCGGCCTCCGCCGCGCCGCCGGGGGCGGTGTCGCCGGGGGCATGGTCCGGCCAGGGCGCATGCGCCAGTAGCCCGCTGCGCGGGCCGGTGTCCTGCCACAGCGCCTCGGTCAGGAACGGCATGAACGGATGCAGCAGGATCAGGCAGCGGTCGAGCACGAAGCGCAGCGTCGCGCGCGTCTCGGCCGCCTCGGGTCCGTCGAGGAGCGGCTTGGCGAACTCCAGATACCAGTCGCAGACCCGGCCCCAGACGAAGCCGTAGAGGGCGGCGGCGGCATCGTTGAAGCGGAAGGCGGCCAGCGCCGCATCCACCTCGGCGCCGGTGCGCCGGGCTTCCGCAAGGATCCAGCGGCTGGCGGCCGCGGCGGGGGCGGGTCGGTCCTGCGGGGGCAGGTCGAACACGCCGTTCATCGCGGCGAAGCGGAAGGCGTTCCAGATCTTGGTGCAGAAGTTGCGGTAGCCGGCGATTCGGTCCTTCGACAGGCGGATGTCGCGGCCCATCGCCGCCATCGAGGCCAGCGTGAAGCGCAGCGCATCGGCGCCGAACTCGTCCACGAGCTCGAGCGGGTCGAGCACGTTGCCGAGCGACTTCGACATCTTCTTGCCCTTCTCGTCGCGGACGAGGGCATGGACATAGACGGTGCGGAAGGGCACCTCGCCGGTGATGGCAAGCTGCATCATCATCATCCGGGCGACCCAGAAGAAGATGATGTCGAAACCCGTCACCAGCACGTCGGTGGGGTAGTAGCGGCGCAGCTCGGGCGTGTCCTCGGGCCAGCCCAGCGTGCCGATGGGCCAAAGCCCGGACGAGAACCAGGTGTCGAGCACGTCGGGGTCGCGCCAGACCGGATAGACGAGGTGCGTCGGATCCTGGCTGACCGCATAGTCGGCAAGCCCGGCGGACAGCAGCTGCAGCGCGCTCGCACGGTCGTCGGCCTCGATCACCCGGGCATGGGCCAGCGGAACCGGCAGGCCCGCCAGATGGTCGGCGAACTGCGCCGCGACCTCGTCGAAGCCTGTGGCGGCGTGGTGCCGGTCGCCGGCCGTCACCAGGTGGTCGGAGAGAAGCCGGAGGATCTCGACCTCGTCGAGCGCCCCGTCGCCCTCGTCGTCGGTGAAGCCGGGCGCGGCCAGGTCGAGCCCGTACCAGACCGGGATCCTGTGGCCCCACCAGAGCTGTCGGCTGATGCACCAGGGCTCGATGTTCTCCAGCCACTGGAAATACACCTTGGCGTGCTGCTCGGGCAGGATCGTGGTGCGCCCCTCGCGCACCGCGTCGATGGCAGGCTGCACGATCCTTGCGGTATCGACGAACCACTGGTCGGTCAGGAAGGGCTCGACCGGCACCTTCGACCGGTCGCCGTGCGGAACCATGTGGCGGTCGGGGTCGATGCCGTCGAGCCAGCCCTCGGCGGCGGCCGCCGCGACGATCCAGTCGCGCGCGGCGTGGCGGTCGGCGCCGTCGAGCGCGGCAGCCACGCGCTCGACCCCGTCCGGATCGCAGCCGGCCGCGAAATCGTCGTTGTCGCGCAGGAACATCTCCGCGCGGGTGGTCATCACGTTGATCGCCGGCAGCCCGTGCCGCTGCCCCACTTCCCAGTCGTTGAAGTCGTGCGCGGGGGTGATCTTCACCGCGCCGGTGCCCTTGTCGGGGTCGGCATAGGCGTCGCCGACGATGGGGATCGACCGGCCCACCAGCGGCAGGCGCACCCGGGCCCCGATCAGGTGGCGATAGCGCATGTCGTCGGGGTGCACCGCCACCGCGGTGTCGCCCAGCATGGTCTCGGGCCGGGTGGTGGCCACCACGAGGTAGTCGCGTGTCTCCCACGCGGTGGCGCGGCCCTCCGCGTCGAAGGCCACCGGGCACTTCCAGGTCGCTCCGCCCTCCAGCGGGTAGCGCAGGCGCCAGAGGTGGCCGTCCACCTCGACCTGTTCCACCTCGAGGTCGCTGATCGCGGTCTCGAAATGGGGATCCCAGTTCACCAGCCGCTTGCCGCGGTAGATCAGGCCCTGACGGTAGAGCTCGACGAACACCCGGATCACCGCGTCGTGGAAGTTGCCCTCCTCGCCCGGCGGTGCTCCGGGGGCGCCCGACATGGTGAAGGCCTCGCGGCTCCAGTCGCAGGAGGCGCCGAGCCGCTCGAGCTGGCTGCGGATGTTGCCGCGGCTCCTGCGCTTCTGCTCCCACACCCGGGCGACGAAGGCCTCGCGGCCGAGGTCGGTGCGGCGCTTGCCCTCCTTCGCCAGTTCGCGCTCGACCACCATCTGGGTGGCGATGCCGGCATGGTCGGTGCCCGCCTGCCACAGCGTGTCGAACCCGCGCATCCGGTGCCAGCGGATCAGGATGTCCTGCAGCGTGTTGTTGAAGGCATGGCCGGCATGCAGGCTGCCGGTGACGTTCGGCGGCGGGATCATGATGCAGAAGGCCGGCGCCCCCGGCCGCGCGCCGGCGCCGGCGCGGAACGCCTGCGCCGCATCCCAGAGCCGCGCGATCCGGGCCTCGGTTTCGGCAGGCTGATAGGTCTTGTCCATCGGCATGGGCGGGCCCCGCGATCTGTCCGGGGCGGTTCTTAGCGGCACGACGGGCGGGGCGAAAGGGTCGAGAGGGGCATTCCCTC
>CALDYW010000148.1 GCA_937944395.1 uncultured Paracoccaceae bacterium
GGCCCGGATGGGCTGGAGCCTCGCCGATGTCGAGACGCTGACCGTCCACGGCCGGCCGGCGCGCCCGGCCTGCCCCGCTCCGCGCAAGGCAGCTCCCGCCGCCGCGTCCGCACACGGCCGCCGCTGCCGTTGTGGGCGGGACGGGTGCGGCCTCTCGGGGATCGGCGGGGCGGCGGAACAAGGCGGGCATGGCGGCTTGGCTGCATGTGGTCGGGATCGGCGAGGACGGGATGGCCGGCCTGTCCCCGCCGGCGCGGGCCGTCCTCGAGGCGGCCGAGGTGATCGTGGGCGGCGACCGGCACCCTTCGCTCGGCCCCAAGCTCGCGGCCGAGCGTCGGCCCTGGCCCGAACGCTTCGACGACCTGATCGGGCTGCTGCGGTCGCTGCGCGGGCGCCGCGTGGCGGTGATCGTGACCGGCGATCCGCTCTGGTATTCGATCGGGGCGCGGATCGGCCGGGCGATCCCGCCTGCCGAGATCGTCTATCATCCGCAGCTTTCGGCCTTTCAGCTTGCCGCGGCCCGGATGGGCTGGAGCCTCGCCGATGTCGAGACGCTGACCGTCCACGGCCGGCCGGTCGAGCAGATGATCGCCTTCATCCAGCCCGATGCGCGGCTTCTGATCCTGGCCACGGGGAGCGAAACCCCGAAGCGGATCGCCCGTTTCCTGGCCGAGCGCGGCTTCGGGCAAAGCCGGATGACCGCGCTGGTGGCGATGGGCGGGACCGAGGAGGCGCGGATCGAGGGGGTGGCGCAGGACTGGACCGCCGAGGTGCCGGCCTTCAACACGCTCGCGGTCGAGTGCATCGCCGCCCCCGATGCGGCGCTCCAGCCCCGCGTGCCGGGGCTCGAGGACGCGCTGTTCCGCCACGACGGCACGATCACCCGGCGCGAGGTTCGCGCCGCGACGCTGGCAAAGCTCATGCCGATGCGCGGGGCGCTGCTGTGGGACGTGGGCACCGGCTGCGGAGCGGTCGCGATCGAGTGGATGCGCGCGGCGCGCTACGCCCGCGCCATCGGGATCGAGCCGCGCGCCGACCGCCGCCTGATGGCTGCGGCCAATGCGCTGGCCCTGGGAACGCCGCGTCTGGACCTGGTCGAGGGCGAGGCGCCCGCCGCCTTCGCCGGACTTCCCGCACCGGATGCCATCTGCCTCGGCGGGGGGCTGTCGGAACAGCTGGTCGAGGCGGCCTGGGCGGCGTTGCGGCCGCTCGGGCGGCTGGTCGTCAATGCGCTGACCGCGGAGCAGGCGGCGCTGGCGGGCCGGCTGGCAGCGCAGCGCGGGGGCGACCTCGTGCGGCTCGAGGTGGCGCGGGCCGAAGCCGGCCCGAGCGGCCTGGCCTGGCAGGCGCAGGTGCCGGTGGTGCAATGGTCGGCCGTCAAGCGCTAGGGTCGCCGGCGTCGCGCCGCCCCGCGAACACGCCGTTGTCGCCGGCGACAGCGGCGGCCGCCCGACGCCGCCGCCGCCGGGGACGGACGCGCGGCGGCCGCAGGGCGGCAGCGCGCGGAGGGGCGGTCCGGGCAACCGGCACCGACGGGCCAGCCTGCCGCGACCGATTCGCAGATGGCCGGAGGTAGAGGGGTCTGCGCAACTTCCGGAAACGATCGGGGCTGGAGACGCAAGACTGTTGCGCGGAATCCGCGAACGTCCGTCGCGTCTTCACGGTTAATTGACGAACCCCTGATCCGCGTCATCCTTACCCTCGGGGATGGAGGACGGGATGGTCGACTTTCTTCCGAAGGATGTTCTGGACGGGCTCGCCCAGGCCGGAGCGGGATCGCGCCGCCGCCGCAGCCGCCTGCGCATTCTGGCGGACGGAACCTTGCTGCCGGTCCTGCGCAGCTGGTCGGGTGGCTTCGCGACCGCCGCCGACGCCCCGCCGCTGCGCGGCCGCGTCGATCTCTACGACGGAAGCCGCCACGTCGCGCACTGCCTGATCGTGCTCTGCGCCGAGGAGGGGGGCGAACGCCGCTACGAGTACAAGCGCCGCACCCTGCCCGCCGAAGGCCCGGCACGCGATTTCGCGCCGGCCGAGCCCGGACCGGCCGGCTATCTGCCCGGCTGAGGCCGCAGCGGCTGCAGGTCGCGGAAGACTGCCGAAAGGCGTGCGCAGGCCTCGGCCAGGCGCGCCCGCGGCAGGGCGAAGTTGAAGCGTAGGAAGCCCTCGCCGCCGGTCCCGAAGCTTTCGCCGTGATTCGTGGCGATGCCCGCCTGCCGCTCGACCCGCGCGATCACCTCGGCCGGCGACAGGCCGGTGCCCGAGAAATCGACCCAGCCGAGATAGGTCGCCTCGAGGGGCATCGACCGCGCGCCGGGGATCGCTGCGATCGCGGCGTCGAACAGCCGCCGGTTCGCGTCGAGATAGGGGATCAGCGCCGCGAGCCACGCGGCGCCGTCGTCGGAGTAGGCGGCGGTGACCATCGCCAGGCCGAAGGCGCCGGGCGAGAGCCCCAGCCCGGCGATGCGCGCCGCCAGCCGCCGGCGCAGGCCGGCGTCGGGCACGATCAGGTTTCCGGTATGGGCGCCGGCGATGTTGAAGGTCTTGGTCGCCGCGGTCATCGCCACCAGGCGCGGCAGGATCCCGGGAGCGGCCAGCGCGGTCGGCACATGGCGGTGCGGCGGGAACACCAGGTCGTGGTGGATCTCGTCCGAGACCAGGATCAGCCCGTGCCGGTCGCAGAAGCCGGCGAGGGCGGCGAGTTCCGCCGCCGACCAGACCCGCCCCCCCGGATTGTGCGGCGAGCAGAGCACGACCAGGCGCAGGCGCGAATCGAGTCGCGCGGCGGCGTCGTCGAGGTCCATCACGTAGCGCGCGCCGTCGCGCGCCAGCGGGCTTTCCACCACCCGCCGCCCGGCGGCGCGGATCACCCGGGCGAAGGCGTGATAGACCGGCGTGAACAGGAGAACTCCGTCGCCCGGTTCGCTGAAGGCATCGACGCAGAGCGCCGCGCCGTTGACGAGACCGTGCACGGTGAGGAGGTGGTCGGGGTCCACCGGCCAGCCGTGCCGGCGCGCCATCCAGGCGGCGGCGGCTTCGCAGGCGGCCCGGTCGCCCGCCGGATAGCCGTAGACCCCGTGCGCGGCCATCGCCTCGACCGCGCGCTGGACCGACGACGGCGGGCGGAAGTCCATGTCGGCGACCCACATGGCGATGCCCTGCCCGGGCGGCACCGCATAGAGGGACTCCATCAGGTCCCATTTTGCGCAGGCGCTGCCGCGCCGCTCGATCGGTTCGTCGAAATCCATGGCCTCCGCACCGCGCCCTGCCGCCGTTCCGGAGGCTAGCGCCGCGCCTGCCGGGCGCAAGTCCGGGCCCGGTTGCGCCGGGGCCCCGCCTGTCCTAGATGCGCGCAGATGAGCCTGCGCCCGATCCTGTTGCATCCCGACCCGCGCCTGAAACGGGTGGCCGACCCGGTGCAGGCGGTGACGTCCGAGGTGCGGCAGCTTGCCGCGGACATGCTGGAGACCATGTACGAAGCCCCGGGAATCGGCCTTGCGGCGCCGCAGGTGGGGGTGGGTCTGCGGCTTCTCGTCATGGACTGCGCCAAGCGCGAGGACGCGCCGCCCCGGCCGATGGTGCTGATCAACCCCGAGATCGTCTGGTCGTCGGAAGCGACCCGCAGCTACGAGGAGGGCTGCCTGTCGATCCCCGAGCACTATGCCGAGATCGTCCGCCCGGCCGAGGTGCGGGTGCGCTGGACCGGGCTCGACGGCGCCGAGGCCGAGACGCATTTCGCCGGTCTGTGGGCGACCTGCGTGCAGCACGAGATCGACCACCTGAACGGCCGGCTGTTCATCGACTACCTGACCCCGCTGCGGCGCCAGCTGATCACCCGCAAGATGCAGAAGCTGAAGCGCGAGCTTGCGCGGGCCTGACGCCGGCGGCCGGGACGGCGGCCGGGGAGGGGGGCTGTCTGCCCCCCTCTGCGCCTTGCGGCGCATTCACCCCCCGAGGATATTTGCGGACCGGACATGAACCGGGGTCCGGGCCGGGCGGAACGCGGCGCCGGCCCTCCCGGCAGGGCTTCGGCGCCGGGCGGGCGCCGGGTTCCCGTTGCCCGGGTGCGGCGGCGGCGGTCAGGCGCCGCGCAGGCGGCGCAGGAGGTCGAGGCTCGGGTAGCCGTCGGCGACCAGCCCGGCCGCGCGCTGATACGCGCGGATCGCCGAAACCGTCATCGGCCCGATCCGGCCGTCCACCCCGCCGGTGTCGTAGCCGGCCCGCATCAGCAGCTCCTGCAGCTCGCGGCGCTCGTCGGCGCTCAGCGCCCGGTCGGCCCGCGGCCAGGGCGTCTGGATCGCGGGGCCGCCCCGCAGGCGGTCGGACAGATGCCCGACCGCGATCACGTAGGCGTCGGCCGCGTTGTAGCGCTCGATCACGCCGAAGTTGCGGAAGATCAGGAAGGCCGCGCCGCGCGCCCCGGCCGGCATCAGGATCGAGCCCGCGCCGTGGTCGGGCAGCACGCCGCCGCCCATGGGCCGCACCCCGAGCGCCGCCCATTCCGCGGCGGACTTGCGCACCCCCTTGCCGGTCAGGCCGAAGTCGAAGCCCGCGGGCAGCCGCACCTCGATGCCCCAGGGGCGGCCGGTCTGCCAGCCGTGACGGGCGAGGTAGGCCGCCGTCGAGGCCAGGGCATCGGTCGGGTCATCCGACCAGATGTCGCGCCGGCCGTCGCCGCGGAAATCGACCGCGTAGGCGAGATACGAGGTCGGGATGAACTGGGTATGCCCCATCGCCCCGGCCCAGCTGCCGGTCATCCGCTCGGGCGTGGTGTCGCCGCCCTGCAGGATGCGCAGCGCGGCGATCAGCTGGCCCTCGAAGAAGGCGCCGCGGCGGCCGTCGTAGGCCAGCGTCGCCAGGGCCTCGATCACGTTGTGGGTGCCGCGGAAACGGCCGTAGGAGCTTTCCAGTCCCCAGACCGCCGCCACCACCTCCTTCTCGACGCCGTAGCGCGCCTCGATCTCGTCGAGGAGCGGTGCATGGTCCCTCAGCGCCGCGCGGCCGTTGTCGATCCGCGTGTCGGAGACCGCAGTGTCGAGGTATTCCCAGATGGTCTTGGTGAACTCGCTCTGGCGCCGGTCGCGGGCGATCACCTCGGGATCGTAGCGGATGCCGCGCACGGCGCGGTCGAAGGTTGCCGGAGCGATTCCCTGTGCGAGCGCGCGGTCGCGGAAACCCGCGAGCCAGCGCTCGAGGCCCGCCTGCTGCGCCGCAGTGGGTACGGTCACGGTCTGCCCTCCGGTGGTCGTGGGGGCGGCGACGGTCGCGGTGTCCGCCCGCTGGGCGACCGCCCCGGGTCCGGAAGCGGCGCAGGCGCCGAGGATGCACAGGAAGGTGCACAGGGAGAGGGCCGGAATGGCCCGCTGCCGGATCGTCCGCGTCATGGCTGCCGCTCGCCCTGCCTGCTTGTTGTTGCGCCAGACACTAGCCGGATTCGCGGCCTTCGGGAACCCGCCGCGGTGCGGCAGCGCGGATTTCCGCACGCATTCGGGGGGGGCGCCCCGGTCGCCGCGGGGCGGTCAGACCCGTCGCGCCGGGCCGCGGGGCGCCCGGGTGACGCGTCTCCGCCCCGGACCGGCGCGGCCGCCGCGGCGCGGGCCGGCGCCGCGCGCCACGGCTTCCCCCGCGCCTTCGACGAGGTCCAGCATCAGCCCGCCGGTGACCGGCACCGCCTCGACCAGGCGCACCCGCACCCGCTGGCCGGGCGCGATCGTCCGGCCGCTGTCGGCGCCCATCAGCGTCTGGCCCGCGGCGTCGTAGTGAAAGAACTCGCGGCCGAGGCTGCGCACCGGGATCAGCCCGTCGGCCCCGGTTTCGTCGAGCTTCACGAAGGCGCCGAAGCGTGCCACGCCCGTGATCCGCCCGGTGAACTCGGCGCCCAGCCGGTCGGACAGATAGGCCGCGAGGTAGCGGTCGGCGGTGTCGCGCTCGGCCGCGAGGCTGCGCCGTTCGGCCTCGGAGATGCGCTGCGCCGTGTCCTCGAGCCGCGCGATGTCCTCGTCCGACAGCCCGTCGTCGCCCCAGCGATGCGCGGCGATCAGCGCGCGGTGCACGATCAGGTCGGCATAGCGGCGGATCGGCGAGGTGAAATGCGCGTAGGCCGGCAGCGCCAGCCCGAAATGGCCAAGGTTGCGCGGGCTGTAGAAGGCCTGCGGCAGGGCCCGCAGGGTGGCGAGGTTGATCAGCTCGCTGGCATCGCTGCCCGCCGCCTCGGCCAGCAGCCGGTTCAGATGCGCGGTCCGCAGCACCTGCCCCCTGGCCAGCGCGAAGCCTGCCGCCTCGGCCACGGCGCGCAGCGCCTCGAGCTTCTCGGGCGCGGGTTCCTCGTGGACGCGAAACAAGAGCGGCCTGCGCCGGGCGGTCAGCTCCTCGGCGGCGGCCACGTTCGCAAGCACCATGAACTCCTCGATCAGCCGGTGCGCCTCGAGCCGTTCGGCAAAGCCCACCGCTTCCACCCGCCCGTCCGGCGCGAGGCGGATCCGGCGCTCCGGCAGGTCGAGGTCGAGCGGCTGCCGCCGCGCCCGGGCCCGGGCAAGGGCGGCATGTGCCGCGTAGAGCGGAGCGATCACCCCAGCCAGGAGCGGCGCGGTCCGCGCCGAGGTCCGCCCCTCGGTTGCCGCCTGCACCTCGGCATAGGTGAGGCTCGCGGCCGAGCGCATGAGCCCGCGCACGAACCGGTGGCCGCGCTTCGCTCCGTCGGCCCCGATCGTCATGCGGACCGCGAGGCAGGGCCGGTCGGCCCCCTCCTGCAGCGAGCAGAGATCGGCCGACAGCCGCTCGGGCAGCATCGGCACCACCCGGTCGGGGAAATAGGTCGAGTTGCCGCGCCGCCGCGCCTCGCGGTCGAGCGCCGAGCCCGGCCGGACATGGGCCGCGACATCGGCGATGGCGACCCACAGGACATGTCCGCCCGGATTGCCCGGGTCGGGGTCGGGCCCGGCCCAGACCGCATCGTCGTGATCGCGTGCATCCTCCGGGTCGATGGTGACGAAGGGGATGTCGCGCAGATCCTCGCGCCCCGCGGCGGCGACCGCCGCCGGGGCAGCCTCGGCCTCGGCCAGCGCCGCCTCGGGGAAGTCGAGGGGCAGCCCGTGCTGATGGATCGCGATCAGCGACACCGCCTTCGGGGCCGAAGGGTCGCCCAGGCGGTCGATCACCCGCGCCCGGGGAAGCCCGAGCCGCGGCGCCGCGCCGGCCGGTTCGGCCTCTACCAGTTCGCCGTCGCGCGCCCGCGAAGTCGCGTCCGGGGGCACCAGCCACTCCCGCGCCGCGCCCTTGTCGATCGGCACGAGCCGCCCGCCCTCGGCGGTCCTGCGGAAGACCCCCAGGATCTTCCGCGGCGTCTGCGCGATCCGCCGGATGATGCGCGCCTCATAGTCGTGGGTTTCGGCATCGACGCGGGCGAGCCGTGCGAGCGCGCGGTCGCCGGGTCCGAGCGCCGGATCCCCGGTGCGCTGGAGGCAGAGGATCCGCGGTCCCTCGCCCTCGCCCGACCGGTCCAGCGACCGGGCCAGGGGTTCGCCTTCGGCGGTGAGGCCGGTGACCACGATCACCCCCACCGGCGGCAGGTCGTCGGGCTCGCGGTAGCTGCGGCGGCGGCGGTCGAGGGCGCCCTCCGCCTCGAGTTCGCGCAGGAGCCGCTTCAGCTCGATCCTCTCGCTGCCGCGGAGTCCGAAGGCGCGCGCGATCTCGCGCCGGTCGCTCTCGCCCGGATGCTCGGCGAAATAGGCAAGGAGTTCGGTCTTGGAGGGAACGCGCGCCATCCCCGCCCCCTAGCACGCGAAGCGATCCGCGGGAATGGCGCGCCATCGCCGTCGGGTGGCCGGCGTGCGCCACATCTGCGGTCCGGACATATCCCGGGAGGAGCCGCCGCCGGCGGCGGGGGGGCAGAGCCCCCCGGTGCGACCGGTCGGGGATGCGTCACCACCCCTCAGAGGGCGAACCACTCGGCCAGGATGCGGCGGTAGATCGCCGCGAGCGCCTCGATCTGCGCCGCCTCCACCCGCTCGTCGATCTGGTGCATGGTGGCGCCGACCAGGCCGAACTCCACCACCGGGCAATGCGCGCGGATGAAGCGCGCGTCCGAGGTGCCGCCCGAAGTCGAGGCGACCGGGGCGATACCGGTGACGGCGGCGACGGCGCGGGCAACCAGGTCGGGGAACGGACCGGGGGGCGTGAGGAACGCCTCGCCCGCGACCTCGACGGACAGCGCGAGCTCCACCCCCGTCGCCGCCGCGACGGCCGCGGCCTCGGCGCGAAGGAAGGCTTCGAGCGCCGCGGCCGTGTGGGCATCGTTGAAGCGCAGGTTGACCACCGCGGTCGCCGCCGCCGGAATCACGTTCGCCGCCGGGTTTCCGGTGTCGAAGCCGGTCACCTGCAGCGTCGAGGGCTCGAAGGCCTCGGTCCCCCGGTCGAGTTCGGCCGAGGCAAGCCGGTGGCAGAGCGCGACGAGCGCATGGACCGGGTTGCGCGCCCGCTGCGGATAGGCGGCATGTCCCTGGACGCCGCGGGCGGCGATCCGCGCGGTGAGCGACCCCCTCCGGCCGACCTTCATCATGTCCCCGAGCCGCTCCGGGCAGGTCGGTTCGCCGACGAGACAGACCGTCATCGCCTCGCCCTGCGCCTGCATCCAGTCGAGGATCGCGCGGGTGCCGTCGCGGGCCGGGCCCTCCTCGTCGCCCGTGATCGCCAGGATCACCGCGCCATCGGGCGGGCTCGTGCGCACGAAGTCGGCCGCGGCGGCGGCGAAGGCGGCGACGCCCGACTTCATGTCGGCCGCCCCCCGGCCCCAGAGGAACCCGTCGCGCAGGACGCCGCCGAAGGGATCGACCGACCAGAGCGAGATATCGCCGGGCGGCACCACGTCGGTATGGCCGTTGAAGCCGAAGGTGCGCGGATGACCCTTCGCCCCCCAGCGGGCGAACAGGTTGGGCACGCCGCCGCGATCGACCCGGGTGCAGGCGAAGCCCGCCGCGCCCAGGAAGCCGGCGAGCAGCTCGAGTGCGCCGCCCTCGGCCGGCGTGACCGACCGGCAGCGCACCAGCGCGGCCGCAAGTGCCACGGGATCGGCCGGCGGCGGTGCCGCCGCGGGCCCCGTGCCGGCGTCGAGGGCGGGCGGTTCGGGATCGGGCATCGGCGCTCCTTCGGGACGTTCCGCGATAGCCCGCGGGCGAAAGTTGCGCAAGCCGGCTGTTGCCGCGCGGCGACAGATCCTGCCGGGCTGCGGCTTCGGACGAGTTTTCCCTTAGCTGAACAGCTGTTTGTGCCGCATGTTTCAAGCAAAGAAAGAAGCTCTGGGGCAGGGTGCGCAGGCATGCGGCAGGATCCGGCGGGCGCCGCCGCGGCAGCGGCGCAACCCTGCGCGAGCGGTCCCCGGGGCCGGGGTCAGGCATGACGGCAGGAAGGCTCCGCAGCGGGGTGCCCCGGCGGCGAGGGTGCCCGCCAGTCTGCGCGGCGGGGGGCCCGCGGCGGACATGAGCGGGTGCGGATGGTGGTGCCTGGCCGGTCACGACCCAGGCGGCAGGCGCTTCGCCGGCCTGCCCGAGGGTCCGCTTCTGGTTCGCGGCACACTCGCCCTCGGGCTCGACCCCGAAACGCGGGCCGAGTCCGGCGCGGTGCTGCTCGACCTGGCAACGGCTCTGCCCTGGGCGGAACGGCTCACGATCGCACGGATGGCCGGTGGCGGTTTCGCGCTCGGGCATCGCGTCGGAACCGGGTGGCATGCGGCGCGGCTCGGTCCGCGGCGACCGGGGCCCGCCGCGGCGCTGCGGCTGATCTGGACATGGGACGCACCGGCGCGTCTCGGCCGGCTGACCGCCGAGGAACCCGCGACCGGGCGGCTGAGACAGGTCGAGACGGCCGGAGCCATGCCGGTCGGCCTGGCCGTGCTCGCGCCGCTGCTGACGGGCGGCGCGCTGCCTCCGGGCCTGGACTGGATCGCGCTGTCGGACCGGGTCGAGCCCGTGGGCCCCCGCCCCGGCCTGCCGCCCGCCACCCGCCTGCGCACGCCCGAGGGCCCGGTTCCGATCGCCGCGATCCGGCCGGGGATGCGCGTGCTGACCCGCGACGCCGGATACCGCCCGGTGCTCTGGCAGGGGGCGGCGGCGCTTCCGCTGGCCGGGTCGGACCGGCCGGTGCGGCTTTGCGCCCCGTTCCTGGGCCTCGAGCAGGATCTCGTGGTGGCGCCGGACCTCAGGATCCTGCTCGGCGGACCGACGGCGGAATACCTGTTCGGCGTTGACGAGGTGCTGGTGGCCGCGCGCCATCTGGTCGACGGTCAGCGCGCGGTTGTCGAGGAGCCGTCCGCACCGCTGCTGCACCAGATCCTGCTTGACCGGCATCACGCGATCCAG
Organism: uncultured Paracoccaceae bacterium; assembly: GCA_937944395.1. Taxonomy (GTDB): domain Bacteria; phylum Pseudomonadota; class Alphaproteobacteria; order Rhodobacterales; family Rhodobacteraceae; genus CALDYW01. The sequence continues at coordinate 10,350 of CALDYW010000148.1, forward strand.
GCCTCGGGCCTCTGGGTCGAAAGCCTCTGCGTCGGCACCCTGGCCGGCGTGCCCGACCTTTTGCCGGCGACGGTTCTGGCCGATCTGCCGGCCGCGCTGGTCCCGCGCCACGGCGCCGCCGTGCGCCGGACGCTCAGGCCCTTCGAGGCGGCGGCGCTTCTGGCGGCCGGCGGCCCGGTGCGGGCGCGGCCCGCGGCCTGAGCCCGCGGGCGGCGTCAGCCGTCGAAGAACGGCATCACCTGCACCACGATCACCGCGTTCTCCGCGAGCGCGCGTGCCATCAGCGCCTCCTCCTCGGCGCCGATCTCCTCGCCCGCGGCGCGGCGCTCGGCCGCCGTGCCCTGCACCGTGACCTCGAGCGGGGCGAGATCGGCCGCCTTCAGCACCGCGACCGTCTCGTTGACCGCCTCGGCCTCGGTCACCCCCGCGGCGTAACACAGCAGAGCTGCCCCCGTGCACTGCTCGGGCAGCCCGTCGCCGGCCTTGCGGCCGACCTCGACGAGGAGCGTGCGGACCTCGGCCCGGCCCGGTGCCGCTGCCATTCCCGGGGCCCCCTCGCCCTTCAGTCCCTGAGAAGCTCGTTGATCGAGGTCTTGGCGCGGGTCTGCGCATCGACCCGCTTCACGATCACCGCGCAGGACAGGTTGACGCCCCCCTTCGAGGGGATCGAGCCCGCCACCACCACCGAACCCGCGGGAACCTCGCCGTAGCTCACCGCGCCGGTCTCGCGGTCGACGATCCTGGTGGACTGGCCGAGGAACACGCCCATGCCGAGGACCGAGCCCTCGCGCACGATCACCCCCTCGACCACCTCGGAGCGGGCGCCGATGAAGCAGTCGTCCTCGATGATCGTCGGGCGCGCCTGCATCGGCTCGAGCACGCCGCCGATGCCCACCCCGCCCGAAAGATGCACCCGCTTGCCGATCTGCGCGCAGGAGCCGACGGTGGCCCAGGTATCGACCATCGTGCCCTCGTCCACATAGGCGCCGAGGTTGACGAACGAGGGCATCAGCACCACGCCCGGCGCGATGTAGGCCGATTTGCGCACCACGCAGGTCGGCACCGCGCGGAAGCCCGCCGCGCGCCATTCGCGGTCGCCCCAGCCGGCGAACTTGGAATCAACCTTGTCCCACCAGCTCCCGCCCTGCGGCCCGCCGGACTGCTGGGCCATGTCGCGCAGCCGGAACGACAGCAGGACCGCCTTCTTGACCCAGTCGTTGACCCGCCAGGTGCCGTCGGGGCCGCGTTCGGCCACCCGGACCTCGCCGCGGTCGAGCGCCTCGAGCGTGGCCATCACCGCATCGCGCACGGGGCCGCGGGTCTCGGGCGACAGCGCCTCGCGCATCTCCCAGGCGGCGTCGATCGCGGCGGCGCGTTCCTGTGGCGTCATCGGCGGTCTCCCTTTGAGCAGACGGACCTGCCCCGCATAGCGCCGGCGAGGAGGAAGGGCAATGCGCGGCGGGCGCGGCCGCGGCCGCCGACCGCCCCCCGGGCGCCTTCGGCTCAGGCCGAGCGCGGCAGGGCCCGGCGCGCCGCGTCGAGATCGGCCAGGGCACGGGCATCGGCCGCCGGCGCGCCGGTCTTCGCCAGCCGCCGCGCCAGCCGCCGCCCGGTGCGCCCGTCGGCGAGCGGAAGGGCGGGGCCGATCGTGCGGACGCGGCCGCAGAGAGCATCGGGTGCGGCGAGCGCCGCCGCCTCGAGCGCTTCGGAGGCCACCGGACCGGGCCAGAGCGTTTCGGCCCAGGCGCCATCGGCCTGCACGATCATGTGCCGCTCGAAGAGAAGGTGGAAATACTCGACCTCGCGCGCCTCCTGCACCGGGGCGATCCCCGGCAGCCCGGCCAGATGCTTGACCGCGACCAGAACCGCCGGCGCGCCGGTCTCGCGCGCCACCTCGGGCCCTGCCAC
>CALDYW010000149.1 GCA_937944395.1 uncultured Paracoccaceae bacterium
CCCGTGGCGGCGAAGATGCCGGCGACCGGGGCGACGAGCAGCACGAGCCAGGCCGCCCCCGGCGTCAGGATCCCCGAGACGTCGCGGAAGCTTGCATAGACGGCCGCCATCTCGGTGCGTTCCGAGGGCTTCACCGCCATCAGGAACGGCAGGCCCCCGGCGACGTCGAGCATGACGAGCGCGAGCGAGCCCGCCGCCATCAGCCCGGCCGCGAGCCAGGGCAGCGGCGCGCAGGCCGCCGCGGCGATGAACGTGAGCCCGAAGACGAGGAAGGCGCCGGCGACCGAGGCGCGAACGCCGAAGCGGCCGACCTGCCGCAGCATCAGCGGGGTCAGGAACAGCAGCGCGTTCGATCCCGACAGCAGGAGGGCGCCGACCCGCTCGCCGAGCCCCGAATCGATGCAGAAGATCGGCAGATAGACGATGTAGACCCACCAGCCGCAGGACCGGATCACCGCGAAGAGCCAGCCCGCCACCAGCCGCGGCTGGCGCAGGAAGCGGCCGATGTAGGCAAGCGGATTGGGCGCCGGCCCGCGCGCCTTCTGGATCTCGCGGCCGTTGCCGAGCCGCAGCCACCAGAAGGTGCCGAGAAGGCAGAGCGCGAAGGCGGCGGCGGCGAGGAAGGGCAGCGGCCGCCAGAGGTTCAAGAGCGCGACGCCGAGCAGCGGCCCGGCCGTCCAGGCGACGGCGGCATAGAAGAGCTGCATCGACTGGCTGCGCCCGAGCTCGGCGCGGGCGACGTAGTCGAGCACATAGGCGTTGAGGCAGACCAGGATCGTGATGGTGGCCAGCGCGTTGGCCAGAAGCGCAAGGCCGGTGGCGACCGGCCCGCCGGCGACCGCCAGCGCCGCCCCGACGAGGTAAAGCAGCGCGCCTGCGGTGTAGGTCCAGCGCCGCGGCAGGATCCGGGTGAGCCCGGGCACCAGGAGGCCGGCGAACAGCGACACGACGCCGACCCCGAAGTAGAGCCGCGAGACGAGTTGCGCATCGCCGAGCTCGCGGTAGATCACGAGCGGCATGACCGAGATCAGCATGCCGCGGACGCAGGCCTCGAGCCCGGCGAGGATCGCGAAGCTGCGGACCCTCGGCACGGGGGCCGGGGAGTCGAGTTCGGGGGCGCGGGGCAGGGGCATCGGGGAGGTCCGGAAGGTGGCCGAGGTTGGCGCGCGGGACGGCCGCGGTCTTGGCCGGTTCCGACGCCGGCCGTCGATTCCGTCCCGCGCGAGGGACTTGCCCGCCGGTGTGCGCCCCCCTTATCCTTGCCGCCGGGACAGCGAGAGCGCCGCCATGGTCCATCGATCCGTTCCGGTGCTGGTCGCCGCCGTCGCGCTGAGCGCCTGCGATCCGCCTCCGGGCGGGGGCGGCCCGCCCGATGCGGGCGGCACCCTCTGGCGGCTGGCCGAGCTCGACGGCGCGCCCTTCCGCGCCGAGGCGACGCTCGGGTTCGAGCCGGGCGGCCGGATCGGCGGGCAGGCGCCCTGCAACGCCTGGGGCGGGCAGGCGGAGGGCGTCGCGCCGGCGTTCCGTGCGGTCGGGGTGGCCTCGACCCTCATGGCCTGCGACAGGATGGCCGAGGAAGCTGCCTTCTTCGCCGCGCTGTCGGCGGCACGCCGGATCGAGACCGGGGCCGGCCGGCTGGTGCTGAGGGGCGGCGGGCGCAGCCTCGTCTTCGTCCCGGCGGGCAGCCCGTGAGCCGCCGCGCAGCCCTCATCGCCCTCGCACTGGGCCTCGCGGCCTGCGAGGAGCTGCCGACCGGACCCGCCGCGGTGCCCGCGGCGCCGAGCGAGCCGGTCTGGCGGCTCTACGACCTCGACCTGAAGCCCTTCCCCGCGCGGGCGACGCTCAGGCTTCTGCCCGACGGCCGGGCGGAGGGCGAGGGGCCCTGCAACCGCTATGCCGCGACCTGGCGATCCGGCCCCGACGGGTTCCGCTTCGGCCCGGTCGGCGGGACCGAGCGCGCCTGCCCCGACCTCGAGGCCGAGATGGCCTTTTTCGCCGCCTTCGCCCGGGTGCGGTCGCAGGCGCCGGGGATCGAGACGGTCAGCCTGTCGTTCTACGACGAGAGCGGCCGGCCGGTGATGCGCTTCGTCCCCGATACCGGACAGCGCTGAAGGCGGGTCAGCCGCCGGACAGGAGCGCCGCGAGCCGCCCGCGCGCCGCCGGCAGCGGCCGGTCACCGAGGGCCGGCGCAAGCCAGTGGGTGAGGAAATGCCCGGTGGTGCGCAGCCCGGCGGCAAGCTCGGCCGGCGTGCCCGGCCCCGCCACCAGACAGGGCGGCAAGGGCAGGAGCCGCGGCGCCCAGGCGCCCGCGCCGGCGCGGCTGACCGCCGCCCCGCTGCGCGGCGAGACATGGGCAAGGTCGCCGGTCGCCCCGGTCGCCGCGCAGCGCGAAAGGTCAAGGCCGAAGCCCGCCTCGTCCAGCAGCGCCAGTTCCCAGCGCAGGTAGGCCGCGCCCCAGTCGTGCACCCCTCTGCCCCCGGCGGCCATCGCGTCGAGAAGCGCGCGCGTCTCGCCGTAAAGCGCGGGATGGGCCACACGCTCGGCCAGGACGTGGGTGACAAGCGCCGTGACCGCGCCGAGACCTGCGAGCGTCAGCCGCTCGGCCATGAGTTCGGCCGCGCGCATCCGCACCGGTTCCACCGTGAAGCTGCCCAGATGCTCGCCGAGCCGGGCCCGCCAGGTCAGCGCAACCTCGTTGCCGGGCTGCAGCACCGGCGCGAGGCGCCGCCCGGCTCCGCCGCGCACCAGGCCCGCATGCCGGCCGTGCGCCGCGGAGAAGACCTCGACGATCGCCGAGGTCTCGCCGTGGCGCCGCGCCGACAGCACGATCCCCTCGTCGCGCCAGTCCTCCATCCCGCCATCGTGGGACAGCCGTGACCGGGGCGCAAGGGCGGCCCGGTGCGCCGCGGCGATCCGGCGGACCGGGGGGTGTGCCCCCTCCCGCCGGTCGCTGCATCGCGGCGGGCCTTCCGCCGGGCAGGTCGGGCCGCCGAGGCGCCGGGGGGCCTC
>CALDYW010000150.1 GCA_937944395.1 uncultured Paracoccaceae bacterium
GGCCGGTCGCCGGCCCGGCGGCGGGGGCGGGCGGCCGGCCCGGTGCCCGCCGCCATCGCTGCCCCGGCGCGCCGGGGCGGCAGCGCCCGTTCCGCCGCCTTCGGCGCCCATCCGGCCGCCCGCGGGGCGGGTGGCTGCCGCCGCGCGGGGCGGGGGGGGCGCGACGGCTCGGGCGGGCCGGGTCAAGGCAGGGCGGCGGAGGCGCGGTCGATCTTGGCCGACAGGTGGATCAGGCTTTCGGTGTCGGTGACGCCGGGAATGGCGCCGATCCGGTCCAGCGTCTCGTCGAGCGCCTGCGTCGTCTCGGCGGCGACCGACAGGATCAGGTCCACCCGGCCGGTGGTGGTGTGCGCGGCCTCGACCTCGGGCATCGCCTTCAGCCTTTGCAGCACCTGCGGCGTCGCCCGCGGCTCGATCTGCAGCAGCACGGTCGCCCGGATCCGGTGCAGCGTCAGCGCCTGACCAAGCCGGATCGTGTAGCCGGCGATGACCCCGTCGCGCTCGAGCCGCTCGATCCGCGCCTGCACGGTCGAGCGGGCCACGCGGAAGCGCCGCGCCAGGTGCGATGTCGAGGTGCTGGAATTGGCCGCCAGCGCGGCGAGGATCTTCTGATCGAGGTCGTCCATGACGTTTCGCCGATTCCTTCGTCATTTTGACGAAGGAACCGCACGATTCAACTCTTTTCATCGGTGAGAACGTCATCCATATGCGGCATCCTCGTTTTCAGGAAAAGGGCGGCTCATACGCACCTGGCCTGGTTGGTGATGGCTTCCGGGCGCGTCTCCCAACCCGTTCAGGGGTAAGGGCACGTTCGTCTCTGCGGCAGGAAAGGGCAGGCCGATGGGACTCTCGAAAACGATCTGGGCGCAACCTTGCGAACATCTGCGCTTCGCGGACCCCGAGCACCCGGTGCTCTACTTTTCGCCGGCCGCGCTGCAGGCGGCGGCGCGGCGGTTTCTCGACGGCTTCCCCGGCCTTGTCACCTTTGCGGTGAAGTCGAACCCCGAGGAGGCGGTGATCCAGAACCTCGATGCCGCCGGCATCCGCGGCTACGATGTGGCCTCGATCCCCGAGATCGAGCTGATCCGGCGCATCGCGCCCGGCGCCGCCCTGCACTACAACAACCCGGTCCGCTCGCGCGCCGAGATCCGCCGCGGCGCCGAACTCGGCGTGCGCTCGTGGTCGCTCGACAGCCGTTCCGAGCTCGACAAGCTCGCCGACCTCGTCAGCCCCAAGGGTCACGAGGTCTCGGTGCGCTTCAAGCTGCCGGTGAAGGGTGCGGCCTATGATTTCGGTGCCAAGTTCGGAGCGACCGCCGAACTGGCGGCCGAGCTTCTGGCCCGCGCCGCAACGCTCGGCTTCATCCCGTCCCTGACCTTCCATCCGGGCACCCAGTGCACCGATCCGATGGCCTGGGACGCCTATATCCGCGCTGCGGCACGAATTGCGGCGGCGGCGGGGGTCGGGATCGCCCGTCTGAACGTGGGCGGCGGGTTCCCCTCGCACCGCAACGCCGGCATGGCCCCGCCGCTCGAGGCGATCTTCGCGCTGATCGACCGGGTGACGGCCGAGGCGTTCGGCAGCGCCCGGCCGGCGCTGGTCTGCGAGCCGGGACGCGGCCTCGTCGCCGATGCCTTCGCGCTGGCCACCCGCGTCCGGGCGGTGCGCGACGGCGGGCACCTGTTCCTGAACGACGGCATCTATGGCGGCCTTGCGGAACTGCCGCTGATCGGCCTGGTGGACCGCATCGAGGTGCGCGACGCCGACCTGCGGCCGCGGTCGGGCGCGCGCGAGGGCCGGGTGGTGTTCGGGCCGACCTGCGACAGCGTCGATCGTCTGCCGGGGCAGGTGCCGCTGCCGGCCGACATCGCCGAGGGCGACTTCGTGATCTGGCACGGCATGGGCGCCTACTGCACGGTCACCAACACCCGCTTCAACGGCTTCGGCGACATGGAGATCGCCACGGTCCTGCGGCTGGCCGACTGATCGCTCCGCCGGCTCTGGACAGGCTCCGCGCTGTCCCTAGGCTCTGGCCGGGACAACGCGGAGAGGATCCATCCGATGCAGAAGTTCGGCAAGGCGCAGACGGCGGCACGACGCGAGGATGCGCGCTTCCTCACCGGCAGGGGCCGCTATGTTGACGACATCGCTCCGCCGGACGCGTTGCGGGCGGTCTTCCTGCGCTCGAACATGGCCCATGCGGCGATTCGCGGCCTCGACCCGGCTGCGGCGCTCGCGGCGCCGGGGGTGGCGGGCGTCTTCACCGCCGCCGACCTCGAGGCGGCCGGGGTGGATCTGCACATCCCCTGCGACCCGGTCACCAACCGCGACGGCACCCGCGCCGCCGATCCGTTCCGCCCGGTGCTGGCGAAGGACCGCGTGCGGTTCGTCGGCGAGGCGGTGGCGGTCATCGTGGCGCGCAGCCTGGCCGAGGCCCGCGACGCCGCCGAGCTGGTCGTGCTCGATCTTGAAGAACTGCCCGCCCATGTGGACCTTGCCCCGGGTGGCGAGACCATCCACCCCGAGGCGCCGGACAACGTCGGCTACGACTGGGCGCTGGGCGACGAGGCGGCGACCGAGGCCGCCTTCGCGGCGGCCGCGCATCGCGTGGCGCTGCGGGTCGAGGATCCGCGGGTGATCGTCAACAGCATGGAGCCGCGCGGCGCCTTCGCCGAATGGGTGAACGGGCGGTTGCACCTTGCGGTGAACGGGCAGGGGGTCTGGGACCTGAAGGCCGCGCTTGCCCGCCACTTCCGCCTCGATCCCGGCCAGGTGCGCGTCACCAACCCCGACGTCGGCGGCGGCTTCGGCATGAAATCGACGAGCTATCCCGAATATGTGGCCCTCGCCGCAGCGGCGCGCGCGCTCGGCCGTCCGGTGCGCTGGATGAGCGAGCGCACCGAGGCGATGCTGAGCGACAACGCCGGGCGCGACCTGGTGTCGGAGGCGGAGATGGCCTTCGACGCCGATTTCCGCCTGCAGGCCTATCGCGTCAGGATTCTGTCCAACCTTGGGGCCTACAGTTCCGAATTCGGGCAGCAGATCCAGTCCGACGTGTCGGCCCGGGTGCTGACCGGGGTCTATGACGTGCAGAAGGTCTTCGTGAACGCGCGCGGCATCTACACCAACACCACGCCCACCGACGCCTACCGCGGCGCCGGCCGGCCCGAGGCGATCTACACGCTCGAGCGCACGATGGACCATGCCGCGCGCGTCTTCGGCATTGACCCCCGGGAACTCCGCAGGCGGAACTTCATCCGCAGCTTCCCCTACGCGACGGCCAGCGGCGAGCTCTACGATGTCGGCGATTTCGCCCGCGTGATGGACCGCGCGACCGCCGAGGCAGACGTCGCGGGCTTCCCGGCCCGAAGGGCCGAGGCGGCCCGCCGCGGCCGGCTGCGCGGCCTCGGCCTGTGCTGCTACATCGAATCGATCCTCGGCTCGGACGTCGAGACGGCGCGGGTCGAGTTCCGCGAGGGCGGGCGCGTCGCGCTCTACGTCGGCACCCAGTCGAACGGGCAGGGGCACGAGACGGTCTTTGCCCATTTCCTTGCCGAGCGCACCGGAATCCCGGCCGAGGCGATCGAGGTTGTGCAGGGCGACAGCGACCTCATTCCCAGCGGCGGCGGCACCGGCGGCTCGCGCTCGGTCACCGTGCAGGGCACCGCGACGATTGCTGCCGTCGAGAAGATGACGGCGGCCTTCGTGCCCTTCCTCGAGGCCGAACTCGGCGCCGAGGGCTTCGCCTTCGATGGCGCCGCCTTCCGCGCCCCGGGCACCAACCATGCCGTGACGCTGCTCGAGGCGGCCGCGATGGCGCGCGCCCGCGGCCGCGCCGACCTCCTCGATCACAGCGCCGTGGGCCGCCTGCCCGGGCGCAGCTATCCGAACGGCGCCCATGTCGCCGAGGTCGAGATCGACCCCGAGACCGGGCAGGTGCAGGTCGTCTCCTATACCGTCACCGACGATTTCGGCCTGCTCATCCACCCGCAGCTGGCCGAGGGCCAGGTGCACGGCGGCGTCGCGCAGGGCCTCGGCCAGGCACTCACGGAGCTTGCCGTGCATGATGCGGCCGGCCAGCTCCTCACGGCGACGTTCATGGACTACGGGATGCCGCGGGCGGATGCTCTGCCGATGATCCGCTTCACCACCGAGAACGTGCCCTCGACCGCGAACCCGATCGGGATGAAGGGCTGCGGCGAGGCGGGAACGGTCGGCGCGCTCGCCGCCCTGGCCAATGCGGTCGTCGATGCGCTGGCACCGCTCGGGGTCGATCCTGCGCGAGTGCAGATGCCGTTCACGCCCGCCCGCGTCTGGGGCTGGATCGCGGAAACGGGAGGGGGGCAGCGGGTTGCGGCTGAATAGGGCGCTGCGTCGCTGGCTCCGCCGCGAGCCGGCCGCCGAGACGCGGGGACCCGAGCCCCACCGCAGGCCGCGCGCCCGCGTCGATCATGTCGTGATCCTCGACGGCACCATGTCCAGCCTCGCTCCCGGCGAGGAAACCAATGCGGGTCTGGCCTTCAAGCTTCTGGCCGAACGCGGGCGGATCGCCGGGCTCGCGCTCTATTACGAGCCCGGCATCCAGTGGGAGCACTGGCGCCGCGCCAACGACGTGTTCTTCGGCCGCGGCATCAACCGCCAGATCCGCCGCGCCTACGGCTGGCTGGCCAGCCGCTACCGGCCGGGCGACCGCATCTTCCTGTTCGGCTACTCGCGCGGCGCCTTCGCGGTGCGTTCGCTTGCCGGGGTGATCGACCGTATCGGCCTGCTGCGCCACGACGTCGCGACCGAGCGCGCGGTGCGCGAGGCTTACCGGCATTATCAGCTCGACCCCGGAAGCCCCGCCGCCCGCGCCTTCGCCCGGATGCACTGCCATGCCGAGGCGCCGATCGAGATGGTCGGCGTCTGGGACACGGTCAGCGCGCTCGGCTTGCGGCTGCCGCTGCTGTGGAAGCTGACCGAGACGCGCCATGCCTTCCACGACCACCGGCTCGGGCGCCATATCCGCCACGGGTTCCACGCCCTCGCCCTCGACGAGACGCGCGAGGCCTTCGCGCCGATCCTCTGGGACGCGCGGACCGCCCTGCCGGGACAGCATGTGGAACAGGTCTGGTTCCGCGGCGCGCATGGCGATGTCGGCGGCCAGCTCGGCGGCTTCGCCGCCGCACGGCCGCTGTCGAACATCCCGCTCGTCTGGATGCTCGAACGCGCCGAGGCCACGGGCCTCGCCCTGCCCGCCGGCTGGCGCGCGCGCTTTCCGCGCGACCCCGATGCGCCTGCGGTCGGATCCTGGCGCGGCTGGGGCAAGACCTTCCTGCTGCGGCGCCGCCGGACCGTGGGGCGCGACCCGTCCGAATCGATCCATCCCACCGCGGGGCCGGGCCGCCCCCGCCTTGCCCCCGCCGCCGCGGGCTGAGGCGGCCGGAGACACGCGGTTGACGCCACCCGACCGTTCGGAGATCCTCCGTCGATGTTCCCGATCCGCGATCACAACCCCTCGGGCCGCACGCCCTACGTCACCTGGGCGCTGATCGCGGCGAACATCCTGATCTTCCTGCTGATGCTGCCGCTCTTCGAGGACGAGCGGGCGCTGATGCTGTTCTTCTACGACTGGGCGCTGATCCCGGCCAAGGGCGACTGGACGGGCTATCTGACCTCGCAGTTCCTGCATGGAGGCTTCTGGCACCTTGCCGGCAACATGCTGTTCCTCTGGGTCTTCGGCGACAACATGGAGGACGAGATGGGGCATCTGCCCTTTCTTGGCTTCTATCTGTCCTCCGGGGTCGCGGCCGGCCTCGCCCAGACCCTGCCCGATCCGGCCTCGACCATCCCGATGGTCGGCGCCTCGGGCGCCATCGCCGGGGTGATGGGGGGCTATCTCCTGATGTTTCCCCGCGCGCGGGTGGACGTCCTGGTGATCCTCGTCGTCCTGATCCGGATCTTCCCGGTGCCGGCCTGGGTGGTGCTCGGGTTCTGGTTCGTCGCGCAGGTGGCCACGGGCGCCGCCACCCCCACCGACGGCGGCGGGGTCGCCTACTGGGCGCATACCGGCGGGTTCGTCGCGGGGCTCGCGATGACCCTGCCGCTCTGGCTGCGGCGCGGCGGGACGGCGTTCTGGAGCCGCACCCACGGCGTCCCGCCGCACCCGGAGGCCCGCTATCCCGGCGGGCGGAGCTCGATCCCGGTCGTCCGCCGGCGTCCGCGGCGCTGACCGCGCCGCGCCCGGTGCCGCTTCAGATCGCGCTGCGGCGCATCTCGTCGATGTAGAGCGCGCGCAGCCGCCGGGTCAGCGGCCCCGGCGTGCCGTCGCCCAGCCGCACGCCGTCGATCTCCACCACCGGCATCACGAAGATCGTGGCGGCGGTGGCGAAGGCCTCGTCGGCGACCTTCGCCTCCTCGGGGGTGAAGGCGCGCTCCTCGATCGCAAGGCCGGCTTCGTCCGCAAGCCGCAGCACCGCCGCCCGGGTGATCCCGTGCAGGATCTCGGTGCCAAGCCCGCGCGTCACGATCCGTCCGCCGGCGATGATCCAGGCGTTGTTCGAGGTGCCTTCGGTCACATGGCCCGCCTCGACCATCCAGGCGTCGTCGCAGCCCGCAGCCTTCGCCTGCATCTTCGCCATCGACGGGTAGAGCAGCTGCACCGTCTTGATGTCGCGCCGACCCCAGCGCAGGTCGGGCACCGTGATCACGCGAAGGCCCCGCTGCGCCGCCGGCGCCTCGACGAGGGGCCGCGCCTGGGTGAACAGCACCACCGAAGGCTCGGGCGCCTCGGGCCAGGCGAAGTCGCGCTCGGCCGCGCCGCGGGTCACCTGCAGATAGACCATGCCCTCGGTCAGGTCGTTGCGCGCCACCGCCTCGCGGTGCAGCGCCAGCAGCCGGTCGCGGTCGCAGGGGGCAGGCATCTCGAGCGCCGCCAGACTCCGCATCAGCCGCGCGGCGTGGCCGTCGAAATCGGCGAGCTTCCCGTCGAGCACCGAAGTGACCTCGTACACCCCGTCGGCGAAGAGGAAGCCGCGGTCGAAGACCGAGACCTTCGCCGCCGCCTCGGGCAGCCAGTCCCCGTTGACATGCACCCATCGGCTCATGCGGTCCCTTTCCCTGCGGCCCGGCGTCGCGCGCCCGGCAAACCCGGGATCGGCCCGGCTGTCAAGCCGCCCGCGCGCCGGCGCGACCCGGCCGCCGCCACCCCGCCGCCGGCGTGCCGCGGGCGTCCGCCCCGCCGCATGTCCGGTCCGGAAATATCCCGGGGGAGGCCCCGGTCGCAGACCGGGGACGGGGGCAGCGCCCCCCGCCCGATCCCCGCTGGCAGGCCGTCGCGGCGGGTGTCAGGCGAAGATGCCCTGGCAGAACCAGCCGCCCGGCACTGCGCCGCCATGGGCGTAGAACAGCCAGAGCCGCTCGCCGCCCGCCGTCTCGATGCGCCAGTAGTCGCGCGGTCCCGAGCGCCAGTCGGGCGCATCGAGCCACCATTCCGGCGCGATCCGCTCGGGCCCCGCGGCGGCCTGCAGGGCATGTTCGCGCCGGCGCCATCGGAAGCGCGCGGGGGGCGCGGGGTCGTCGTGCGCCGCGACCGGTTCCGGGCGCAGGATCAGGTGCGGCCGCGGCCGCGGTGCGGACGGCCGGGGTGCGGGGGCCGGCC
>CALDYW010000151.1 GCA_937944395.1 uncultured Paracoccaceae bacterium
GGGTGCGGGGGCAGAGCCCCCGCTCCTCCGCGCGCCCGAGGACGCCCGGCCCGGAGCTCAGAGCCAGCCGGCCAGGTTCTCCTCGATCACCGCGGCCAGCGCGTCGAGGTGTGCCGCGTCGGCGTTCAGGCAGGGGATGTAGGTGAAGCTCTCGCCGCCGGCCTGTTCGAAGCTCTCGCGGATCTCGCCGTTGATCTCCTCCAGCGTCTCGATGCAGTCCGCGGCGAAGGCGGGCGCGATCACGGCGATGCGCCGGCGGCCCTGGCGGGCGAGTTCGGCCACCGCCTCGACCGTGTAGGGCTTCAGCCATTCCTCGGGGCCGAAGCGCGACTGGAAGGTGGTCAGGATCGCGCCCTCCTCCCAGCCCAGCCGCTCGCGCAGCAGCCGCGTCGTCTTCTGGCACTGGCAATGGTAGGGGTCGCCCTCCATCAGGTAGCGCTTGGGCACCCCGTGGTAGGAGGCGACCAGCAGGTCGGGCCGGTGGTCGAGCCCGGCATAGGCCCGCTCGACCGAGGCCGCGAGCGCCGCGATATAGGCGGGGTGGTCGAAATAGGCCGGCACCGTGCGCACCGGCGGCTGCCACTTCTCCTCCATCAGCGCGCGGAAGAACTGGTCGCAGGCGGTCGCGGTGGTCGCACCCGCATATTGCGGGTAGAGCGGGAAGAACAGGATCCGCCGGCAGCCCGCCTGCGTCATCGCCCTGACCTTCGACCGGGTCGAGGGATTGCCGTAGCGCATGCAGAAGTCCACCAGCACCCGGTCGCCGTGGCGCGCCTGCAGGCGGGCGGCGATGCCGGCGGTCTGTTCCCGGGTGATCGTCATCAGCGGGCTTTCGCCCTTCTCCTCGTTCCAGATCAGCTTGTAGTTCGCCCCCGACGAGAACGGCCGCTTGGTCAGGATCACGAGCTGCAAGAGCGGCTGCCAGACCCAGGGGCTGTAGTCGATCACCCGGCGGTCCGACAGGAACTCGTTGAGGTAGCGCCGCATCGGCCAGTAGGAATAATGGTCGGGCGTGCCGAGGTTGGCCAAGAGGATGCCGATCTTCTCGGCCGGCAGGCGCGGATGGTCGGGCGGCAGGTGCAGGTTGCCGGGGGCCCCGTCGCGGTCCGCCTGCGCCCGCGCGCCGCGGCGGGAGCCGGCGTCGGCCGCCTCGGCACAGGTGGCCCGGGCATCCGTGGGGTTCATGCGGCGCGCGTCCAGCATCCTGCGGTCCTGACCCTTGTTCCTAGCGGGGATGCGGCGGGAGATAAACGCCAATCCGCCGCGGTCAATCGCGCTGCGGCGCGGCGGGCTCGCCCGCGCCGATCTCGCGCGTTCCCAGCGCCTCGGCGAGGCGCGCCGCCGCCGATCCGGGACGAAGCGGCCGCGGCTGGGCGGGATGCGGCGCCCAGGCGGTGAGCGCGATCAGCTCGAAGGTCGCCGGCACCCGCCCGTCCGCGTCGCCCCAGGCCTCCGCATAGGCCGCCGCCGCGGCGGCGAACAGGGCCCGCGGGGGGCGGCGACGGTGTCGGGCGGCCAGCGCGTTGCCCTCGCCCATGGCGCGCAGCTCGCGCATCAGCTCGAGCGCCGAGGCATAGCTTGCCGTCAGACGCACGCAGTCGGCCACCGGCAGCGCCAGCCCGGCGCGCTGCAAAAGCCCGCCGAGATCGCGGATCTCGCCCATCGGCAGCACCCGCGGGCTGAGCCCGCCCATCAGCGCGGTCTCGGCCTGCGCCAGCGCCGCGCGCAGTTCGCAGAGCGTCCGGCCGGCCGGGAACAGCGCCAGGAACAGCCCGTCGGGCACCAGGGCACGGGCGCACTGCAGGATCTGGCCCAAGGGGTCGTCGGCCCAGTGCAGCGCCATCGCATGGACGACCAGGTCATGCGCGGCGGGTGCGAGGTCGAGAACGGGATCGTCGGCAACGATCCGCGCGCCCGGCAGAAGATCGGCCCAGAGCCCGGGCTGCCCGGTCACCAGGGCCGGTGCGGTAAACGCCCTGTTAACCATCGCCAGCCGATCCTCGACCTCGGCGCGGGCGACCTCGTGCAGGAAGCGCACCGGCCAGCCCGCGCGGGCGGCGCGGGCGCGCTGGCGGAGAAGCTGCGCGCGGTCGGTCAGGGCGGGGGGCGTCATGGTGCCTTCCTGCCGGAAGCGGGGAGGGCGACGCAATGCGACAGGGAGGCGAGGCGGAAGCCCCGGCATCCGCAGCGACGGACTGGCTTCGGCGCAACCGCGATGGCGGCGCGCGTCCGGGTGGCGCTGCGCCGCGGCCCGGGCGGGCACTGCGCCGCGCGCTCGGGGCGGCGGTGCGGCTGGTCTATCCTGCCGCCTGCGCCGCCTGCGGCGCCGCGGCCGATGCCGAGTTCGGCCTCTGCCCGGCCTGCTGGCGCGACGCGGGCTTCCTCGGCGGGCTGGTCTGCGACGCCTGCGGTACCGGGCTGCCCGGCACCGACCCGGGCGAGCCCGTGCTCTGCGACGACTGCCTGGCGCTCGACCGGCCCTGGGCGCGCGGCCGCGCCGTGATGGACTATGGCGCGACCGCGCGGCGCATGGTGCTGGCGCTCAAGCACGGCGACCGGCTGGAACTCGCCCGCCCGATGGGCGACTGGATGGCGCAGGCGGCGGCGCCGATCCTCGTGCCCGGCATGGTCGTCGCGCCGGTGCCGCTGCACTGGCTCCGGCTCCTGCGGCGGCGGTCGAACCAGGCGGCGCTGCTCTCGGCGCGGATCGCGCACCGGGCCGGGCTCGAGCATGTGCCCGACCTCCTGATCCGCGCCCGCCGCACGCCCAGCCAGGACGGCCGCGACCGGCAGGGGCGGTTCGAGAACCTCGCCGGGGCGATCCGCCCGCACCCGCGGCGCCGCGCGCGCATCGCCGGCCGGCATGTGCTGCGGGTGGACGACGTGCTGACCTCGGGCGCAACCCTCGCCGCCGCCACCGAAGCCTGCCTGCAGGGCGGTGCGGCGGCGGTGTCGGTGGTGGCCTTCGCGCGGGTCGCGAAGGGGGGCTGACGCGGTCAGCCCGACGGCGCCGAGGCGGTGGCGCCGAGCATCAGGTCCATCGCCCGGTCGGCCAGCGCCATGGTGGGGGCGTTGGTGTTGGCGGTGGGGATCACCGGCATCGCCGAGGCATCGACGACGCGCAGCCGCTCGACCCCCCGCACCCGGAGCTCGGGCGTCAGCACCGCCATCGGGTCGCCCTCGGCCCCCATCCGGCAGGTGCCGACCGGGTGGTAGTCGGTCTTGACGGTGCGGCGGATATGGGCGTCGAGCGCGGCCCCCTCCGCCGCCGCCGGCCCGGGCGCGATTTCCCCGGTCACGATGTCGGCCAGCGGGCGCGCCGCCAGGATCGCCCGGGCGATGCGGAGACCCTCGCGCAGATGGGCGAGGTCGGCGGGATCGGCCAGATAGCGCGGATCGACCAGCGGCAGGTCGGCCGGATCGGCCGAGCGCAGCCGCAGCGTCCCGCGCGAGCGCGGGCGCATCAGCACCGCGTGCAGCGTCACCCCGTCGATGTCGCGGATCCCGCGCACGTCCTCGTCCAGATACGAGGTCTTGGGCACGCACCAGATCTGCACGATCGCCTCGCCCGTGCCCGCCTCGGGAACATGGAAGGAGAACGCCTCGACCCCGTTCGCGGCGACCGGCCCGCGCCGGAACAGAAGGTATTCGAGGCCATTGCGCAGAAGGCGCCAGCCCCGGTCCTCGGTGAAGTAGCCGGCGCGGCCGCGGGTTGCGGCGATCACCGGCGCGCCGCAGTGGTCGTGCAAGTTCGCCCCCACGCCGGGCAGGTCGGCGACCACCGGCACACCGAGCCCGCGCAGCGCGTCGGCCGGGCCGATGCCCGACAGCATCAGGAGCTGCGGCGAGGCGAAGGCCCCCGCCGACAGGATCACCTCGCCGGTGCAGCGGAGGGTCTCGCGCCCGGCCCCGGCCGCCACTTCGACCCCGCAGGCGCGCCCGCCCTCGATCAGCACCCGCAGCACCCGGGCGCGGGTGCGCACCACCAGCCGCGGATCGCCGGCGAGCGGGGCGAGGAAGGCATCGACGGCGCTGCAGCGCCGCCCGTCGCGGGCGGTGACCTGCACATAGCCCGTTCCCGCCGGCGCACCTCGGTTGAAGTCGGCGGTGTAGGGCAGGCCGAGGCCCTGCAGCGTCCGGACGTAGAGGTGGCTCATGCGGCAGACGAAGGCCGGATCGGACACCAGCAGCGGCCCGTCGCCGCCGTGCCAGTCGTTCAGGAACTTCTGGTTGCCCTCCTGCCGCAGGAAATGCGGCAGCAGCCTCGCCCAGGACCAGAGGTCCGAGCCGGTCACCCGGCCCCAGTCGTCGTAATCGCGCGCGTGTCCGCGCATGTAGGCCTGGGCGTTGATGCTGCTGCCGCCGCCCAGCACGCGCGCCTGCGGGATCAGCTGCACCCGCCCGCCGAGCTGGTCCTGCGGCACGGTGCGGTGCCGGGTCAGGTGGCGGCGGCCGCCGAGGATGCGGCTGAACCCGGCCGGGGCGCGCAGCAGCAGGCCGCGATAGGGCCCCCCGGCCTCGAGCAGCAGCACCCGCGCCCCGGCGCGGACGAGCCGGGCCGCCACGACGCAGCCGGCCGAGCCGCCGCCGACCACGATATGGTCGGGTTCGGGCGCCGTCATGCCCCGGGACCGGAGCGCGGGGCGGTGGCCTGCACCAGCCCGCGCAGATAGCCCAGCGCGAAGATGTGGCCGATGGGCGCGTAGCCGTCGGGCGCGGCGGTGTCGTCGCAGGCCACGCGCGGCGCATGGTCGGAACGGATGTAGCCGTCGAACCCGATTTCGTGCAGCGTGCGGAACACTGCGGGAAGGTCGTTCTGCCCGTCGTCGGGGAAGGTTTCCACGAAGTCGTGAGGGCCGCCGCGGATGTCGCGGACGTGGACGAAGGGAAAGCGCCCGCGCCAGCGGCGCAGCAGCGCCGGCAGGTCCTCGCCCATCTCGGCGAAGCAGCCGAGGCAGAGCGTGAGCGCATTCGCGGGCGAATCCGAGATCGCCAGCAGGCGGTCGAAGGCCGCCACGCTGCCCATGATCCGCTCGAGCCCGCAGAGCGACCCGATCGGCGGATCGTCGGGGTGCATCGCCAGCCGCACGCCGGCGGCCTCGGCGGCGGGCAGCACCGCGCGCAGGAACCGCTCGAGGTTGTCCCACATCGCTTCGGCCGGGATGCGCAGGGCGTCGTGGGGCGTCGCGGCGGCCGTGACATCGGCAAGGCGGAAGGCGCTGGTCAGCGCGCCGCCGCGGGTGCGGGCGGCAAGGTCGGTCCGCACCACCATGGCATCGGCGCTGACCTGCGGCATGAAATTGTAGGCCACCACCTCGACCCCCGCGCGGCCGAGGTGCCCGAGGATGCGGGCATAGCGCGCGGTCTGCTCCTGCCAGCCCTCGAGGCCCAGCACGATCCGGTCCAGCGCCGGGCCGGCCTCGGCCACCCGCCAGGGCAGGCCGAAGCGCGCATACCGCGCGGCGATCGCGGCGATCGCATCGGCGTCGTCGGGAAGGTCGGTCATGTCGTAGTGCACGGCATAGTCGGCGCCGAGCTGGGTCAGGGTGGTCAGCAGTTCGGGCGTCGGTTGGGCGGCAACCATCGTCAGCTTCATGCGGGTCTCCTCGGGCGCGGCGGCCGGTTCAGATCGGATCGAGGGGATGCAGCGGGCGGGTCACCCGCCTGAACGGGATGCGGCGCATGTCGGGCGCGGTCGGGCCCGGCGTGTCGGCAATCAGGATGCGCGCGGCGAGGGGGGCGAAGCTCGCGCGGAAATGGCCGGGCGACTTCACGAACACCAGGGCCGCGGCGGCCGGGTCGAGCCCCTGCGAGTCGAAGAGCGCCCGGTCCCATTCCGCCGCCGGCAGGCTGCGCACGACGATGCGCAGGTCGCCCACGGCCAGCACCGCCGTCGGACCGGTGGCGATCGCCGCGCCCGCGGCGCCGGCCGTGCCCGGCTGCGCCTGCCCCTCCGACAGGGAGAGCACGCGCGCCGTCACCCGAACCCCCGGCCGGCCGGGGTGGAAGGCGTGGCCGAGCGCGAGCGCCAGTTCGGCGCCGACTCCCGCCGCATGGGCTGCCGCCGCTGCCGGCGGGTCGCAGAGCGCCAGCAGGACCGGCCGCCCCGCCCGTTCGGCCCCGGCGGCGAGCAGCGCCTCCAGCACCGCCGGGCTGTCGGCCGCCGCGCCGCCGGTCGGCGCATCGCCCGCGTCGCTGACCACGGTCAGTCCGGGGCCGGCCAGGCCGGTGGCGATGGCCTGCCCGAGCGGCACGAGGTCGGGGGCGAAGTCGTTCCGCCGCGCCCACATGAGCGCGCAGAGCTCCTCGGCCGCCTCGGCCGCCTCGGCCGGGGTCGGCGCCGCCACCAGGGCGGCGAAGCCGAGATCGGCCACGTCGAGCCAGGGCTGGACCGGAAACAGCCCGGCCTCGAGCACCCGGCCCGATGCCTCCATCGCCCGCGCCGCCGCGGCGACCTCGGCGAAGGGCCCGTCGGTGGTGCGGGCGACGGTGGGGCTGACGATCATCGGCCGTTTCGCCAGCGCCATGCGCGGGATCGGCGCGCCGGCGATCACGTCGAGCAGCCGGCGGGCGCAGCGCGCCCCGGTGGCGGCGACGTCGGTGTGCGGATAGCAGCGGTAGGCAAGGTGGAACACGCCCGGCACCAGCATCGCCGGGGTGATGTGGCCGTGCAGGTCGAGCGTGACCGCGATGGGCACCCGCCGGGGCAGAAGCGCGCGCAGCCGCGCGATGAGCTCGCCCTCGCCGTCCTCGCCGTCCTCGACCACGAGCGCGCCGTGCAGCGCGAGGAACAGCCCGTCCACCCGCCCCGCGGCGCGCAGCCGTTCCGCGATCTCGCCGGCGAGGGCGTCGAAGGCGGCGCGGGTGACCGGGCCGCCCGCCGTGACGCAGGCCGAGACGAGCGGCACCGCCTCGGCCCCGGCCGCGGCCAGGACGGCCAGCGCGCCGCCGATCTCGGTGTCGGTGCCGGCCAGCCGCCCGGCGATCTCGGCCCCGCGCAGCAGATGCGTCGCGGCGAAGGTCTCGAGCGTGGTCGGGATCGGGGAGAAGCTGTTCCCCTCCTGCATCAGGGCGGCGAGCGCGACGCGCGGGGCCATGGCGGCGCTGTCCGGTCTAGAGGACCGCGAGCGCACGGTCGAGCGCCGCCAGCGTCTGGTCGATCACCGCGTCGTCGTGCTCGGTCGAGAGGAACCAGGCGCCGCGCTCGAGCGCGCGCACGCCCTGTTCGAGCAGCGCCACGGTCAGCCGGACGTATCCCGCGCGGTCCGCGCCGAGGATGTCGCGGTAGTTCGCCGGCGGCGCCGTCAGGCCCCAGCCGACATGGAAGATCTGCGGGAAGCCGGTGACCGAGGCCGGGCGGCCGGCGGCGGCCAGCCGCGCCGCGATTCCGTCCATCAGCCGCCGGCCGCGGCGCTCCATCCCGTCGAAGGCGCCGGGGCGGGCGAGCTCGCGCAGGGTCGCGACGGCGGCGGCCATGGCCACCGGCTGGGCGTTGTAGGTGCCGCCGTGCATCACCCCGCCGGTCACGAACAGGTCCATCAGGTCCGCCCGCCCGGCGAGTCCCGCGACGGGAAAGCCGCTGGCCACCGCCTTGCCGAAGATGCTGAGGTCGGGCCTGACGCCGAGCCGCCCCTGCGCCCCGCCGGGCCCGACCCGGAAGCCGGTGATCACCTCGTCGAAGATCAGCACGGTGCCGGTGCGCGTGCAGGCCGCGCGCGCGGCCTCGAGGTAGCCCGGCGCCGGCAGGATGGCGCCGGTGTTGCACATCGCCGCCTCCATGATCACCGCCGCCACGTCGCCGCGCGCCAACCGCTCCGCCAGCAGGTCCGCCCGGTTCCACGACAGCACTTCGATGGCGCTCGCCCGCTCCTGCCCGCGGGTGCCGGGCTGGGCCGCGGGCGCCGTCTCGGCGCCCATGCGGTCGGGCTGGGGCGCGACACTCCACAGCACGTTGTCGAGCCAGCCGTGGTAATGCCCCTCGAACTTCACCACGGTGCCGCGGCCGGTGGCCGCGCGCGCCAGCCGCAACGCGGCCTGCACCGCCTCGGTCCCCGAGGACGAGAAGCGCACCCTCTCGGCCGAGGGCAGCATCGCGCAGACGAGTTCGGCCGCCTCGAACTCGACCTCGGACTGCCCGCCGTAGAGGATACCGCGCTCGAGCTGCGCGCGGACCGCCGCGACCACGGGTTCGGGGCGATGGCCCAGCACCATCGGCCCCATGCCGAGGTAGTAGTCGATCAGCCTGGCGCCGCCGATCTCGTGAAGCCAGGGGCCCTCGGCGCGGTCGAACACCAGCGGGGTGGGCGATATGCCGAGCCGGAAGTTGCTGTTGACCCCGCCGGGAACGAACCGCGCCGCGCGCCGGATGCGCTCGGCCGAGGCGGCGAAATACTGGGTCACGGTTCTTGCCCTCTGATGGAACGGATGCCATAGTTCCCCATCGACTGTTTCGTGTCAAGATCTGTATGTTTCGTGAGGAGAAATGACATGACCGAGGCATTGCCCGAGGTCGGATCCGACGAGCGCTACCTCGTGCAGCCGGTGCTGAAGGCGCTGCAGGTGTTGCGGCTGGTCTGCCGGGCCGAGGGCCCGGTCACGCTCAACCGCCTCGTTCAGGAGGCGGCACTGCCCAAGACCACGGTGTTCCGCTATCTGCGCACGCTTGCGGCGATGGATCTGGTGCAGCACGACAGCACGAACGACCATTACGCGCCGGGGCTGGGGCTGTGGCGCCTCGCCCAGACGGCCGGCCCGTCGGAACGCCTCAAGCACGTCTGCCGTCCGCACATGAAGCGGCTGCGCGCGCGGTTCGGCGAGACCGTCAACCTCGGCGTGCTGTCGGGCGGCGAGGTGCTCTATCTCGACGTGCTGGAGAGCGAGCGCTCGCTCAGGATGCAGTCCACGATCGGCGCCACCGACCCGCTGCATTCCACGGCGCTGGGCAAGGTCCTGCTGGCCTTCAGCCCGCCCCGCCAGCGCGCGTTGCTGATTCCGCCCCGGCTCGAGCGGCGAACCCCCGCCACCATCACCGACCGCGCGGCGCTGGAGGAGCAGCTCTCGATCATCCGCACCACCGGCCACGCGATCGAGATCGGCGAGAACGAGGAAGGATCCTACTGCATTGCCGCGCCGATCCCCGACGCGAGCGGCAACGCCATCGCCGCGATCAGCCTGTCGGCGCCGATCTCGCGCTACGACGAGACCGCGCGCCAGGCGATCTGCGCCGCGCTGATGTCGGCCGGGGCGGAACTCGGCGCGCTGATCGCCGGCCCCGCCGCCGAGCCCCTGGCCCGGGCGGGCTGAGCCGCCGCGGCGCTTGACAACCGGGTCCGTTTCGCGAAACATCCGTTTCATCCTCTTTGCTGCCACGGGGCCCGGACCGGGATGCGCCAGATCGAGCGGCTTGCCGAGATGCCGGAGGCCGGCCCTGCGATCGAGGCGGTCGGCATCGAGAAGCGCTTCGGCCACATCCGGGCTCTGGACGGGGCAAGCCTTGCCGTGCGGTCGGGCGAGGTTCTGGCGCTGATCGGCGACAACGGCGCCGGCAAGTCCACCCTGACCAAGATCATCTGCGGCGCGCTGGCCCCCGACGGCGGCGAACTGCGGTTCTGGGGCCGGCCGACGGCCGTCGCCTCGATCCGCCACGCGCAGGATCTCGGAGTCGAGACCGTCTATCAGGATCTCGCGCTCGCTCCCGATCTCAGTGTGGCGGAAAACATGTTTCTCGGCCGCGAACCGCTGATGCGCCGGCTGGGCGGGCTGGTCCCCGCGCTCGACCGGCGGGCGATGCGGGCCCGTGCCGCCGAGGCGCTGGCGGGCGTGGGCATCTCGCTGGGATCGGTGGACCGCACGGTTCGCGAACTCTCGGGCGGTCAGCGCCAGGCGATCGCGGTGGCGCGGGCGGTGATGTGGGCGCGCTCGGCGATCCTGATGGACGAGCCCACCGCCGCGCTCGGCACCCGGCAGACCGCGATCGTCTACGACACGATCCGCAGCGCCGCCGACCGCGGCCTCGCGGTCGTGGTGATCTCGCACGACATCCCGAAGATGCTGTCGCTCGCCGACCGGATCGCCATCCTCCGGCAGGGGCGGACCGTGGCGCAGGAGCGGGCCGCCGACCTGACCCT
This sequence comes from uncultured Paracoccaceae bacterium, assembly GCA_937944395.1. Classification (GTDB taxonomy): domain Bacteria; phylum Pseudomonadota; class Alphaproteobacteria; order Rhodobacterales; family Rhodobacteraceae; genus CALDYW01. The sequence continues at coordinate 10,128 of CALDYW010000151.1, forward strand.
GGCGCAGGTGGTGACGCTCATGCTGGGCGGCAACGGTCGGGAGGAGGCTGCATGAACGGCCTGACGCTGGACCCGCCGGCCGCGGGGCCGGGCCCCCTGGGCCGGGCGCTGCGCTCGACCCCGGTCGCGATGGCCCTCGTGGTGGCGGTGCTGATCCTCGGCTTCGGGGCGCTGTCGCCGAACTGGGCGTTCCTGCGCACCTCGAACCTGTCCACCATCACGCTGAACGTCTCGGTCACGATGCTGCTGGCCGTCGGGATCACGATGATCCTGGCCGCGGGCGAGCTCGACCTGTCGATCGGCGCCAATGTCGTGCTGTCCTCGGTCGTCGGCGCGAAGGTGCTGGTGGCGCTGTCGGGCACCCCCGACGAGGTGCGCGCGGCGCAGTACCCCGACCTCGCGCTGGGCGTCGCCGCGGGTATCGGCGCGGCGGTGGCAACCGGCGCAGCCTTCGGCGCGGTCAACGGGCTTCTGGTCACCCGGCTCCGCGTCAACTCGTTCATCGTGACGCTGGGCACGATGGGAATCGGCACCGGCACCGCGCTGGTTCTGACCAACGGCAGCAACGTGCCCTACGTGCCGCGCCTGCTGCAGACCGAGTTCGGCGTCGTGCGGCTGTTCGGCGTGATCCCCTATCCGATGATCGTTGTCCTGGCGATCTCGGGGGTGATGCTCTACGTCCTGCGCCACACCCGCTTCGGCCTCTACACGCTGGCCATCGGCTCGTCGCGCGAGGCGGCCGAGCGTGCCGGCATCCGCACCCTGCCGCATGTGTTCAGGCTCTTCGTGCTGATGGGGGCGCTGGCCGGGGTCGCGGCCTTCCTCGACCTCACGCGCTTTGCCACCACCAACGTCGGCGGGCACCAGACCACCGCGCTGGCCGCCATCGCCGCGGTGGTGATCGGCGGCACCAGCCTGTTCGGAGGTCGCGCCACGATCGCGGGGTCGATGGTGGCCTCGCTGATCCCGGTGATCCTGGCCACCGGCCTGGTGATCCTCGGCGTGCAGGCCTTCTGGCAGCTCATCGCCGTGGGCATGATCCTGATCGCGGCCGTGGCCATCGACCAGCGGCGCCGCGAGCGCCTGAAGTGACCAACCCCGACGGGGCGCCGCCCGCCGCCGGGACGCCCCGACCCCGAAGCGAGCGGCGGCAGACAGGGAAGCACACCATGCGGAAGATCACACAGACCCTTGCCATCGGGGCAGCGGCGCTGGCCCTTGCGGCGGGCACGGCGGCGGCCGAGGACGGGCCGATCCGGATCGAGTTCGTCGCCGGGATGGTCGGCATTCCGTTCTACACCACGATGGAATGCGGCGCGCGCGACGCGGCGGCCGAGCTCGGCGTCGAGCTCAACTGGTCGGGCGCGCCGCAGTGGGATCTCGCGCTGCAGCTGCCGCTGCTGCAGGCGGCGGTCGAGCGCGATCCCCACGGCGTGATCCTCGCCCCGACCGACCCGGTGGCGCTGATCACCGAGGTGCAGGCGATCATGGACCGCGGCATCCCCGTGGTCACGGTGGACGGCAGCCTGGCCGAGCCGGTGGACGTGCAGAACATGCGCACCAACAACCGGGTAGCCGGCGGCCTTGCCGCGCGCGCGATGGCCGAGGCGATCGGCGGCGAGGGCACGGTGCTGATCGTGGCGCTGAACCCGGCGGTGACCGGCAACCAGGACCGCGCCGACGGCTTCATCGAGGTGATCGAGGCCGAGTTCCCCGGCATCCGGCTGCTGCCCACCGAATACCCGGGGTCCGACCAGAACCGCGCGGCCGAGATCGTCTCGGCGGCCATCCAGGCCAACCCCGACCTCAGGGGTATCTATACCACCCATTCCAACGCCGCCGTCGGCACCTCGTCGGCGGTGATCGGGGCGGGCAAGGGCGGCGAGATCAAGATCATCGCCTATGATGCCGACCCGCAGCAGGTGCGCGACCTGAAGGACGGCGTCTACGACGCCCTGGTGGTGCAGTCGCCCTATCTCGAGGGCTACGATTCGGTGACGCTGGTCACCCGCATCCTGCGCGGCGAGGTCGATCCCGCCACGCTCGACGATGTCTATTATCCGCCGATGGTGATCGCCACGCGCGACAACATCGACGACCCCGAGGTTGCGGCCGCGCTTTACCGCGACAGCTGCGACTGACCTCGGCGGCGCGGCCCCCCCCCCGGAGCGGGGCCGCGCCCTTCCGCAGGGGACGCCCATGACCACCTCCACCCCCCGCGCGGCCTCCCGCGCGGCCCTCGTCACCGGGGCGGGCAGCGGCATCGGCCGGGCGATCGCGCTGGCCTTCTCGGCCGCCGGCACCGACTGCCTGATCACCGGCCGCCGGGCCGACAGGCTGGCCGGCACCGCCGCGGCGGCACCGGGGCCGGGCCGCATCGTCGCCCACCCGTCGGACATGACCCGGGGCGACGACCGCGCCGCCGCCGTCGCCGCCGCACAGGCCGCGTTCGGGCGGCTCGACATCCTGGTGAACAACGCCGGCGTCTCGAGCCTTGCGCCGCTTCTCGACGTGACCGAGGACGACTGGCGCAGGGTGATGGCGCTCAATCTCGATGCCGCCTTCTTCCTGTCGCAGGCGGCGCTTCCGCTGCTGCGCGAGAGCCCGGCGGGGCGGATCGTCAACATCGGTTCGGTCTATGGCGGGCTCGCGCTGAACGCCGCGCTCTACGACGCCTTCCCCGCCGACGGTCCGCGCGGGCCGGTGCGCCAGCCCGCCTATCACACCAGCAAGGGCGGCATCCGGAACCTCACCCGCGACCTCGCCGCCGCGGTGGCGCGCTGGCGGATCACGGTGAACTGCGTGAGCCCGGGCATGATCGAGACCGAACAGTCGCGCGGGCTGCTCTCGCCCGAGGTCAACGCGCGGCTCTGCGCGATGACCCCGCTCGGACGGTTCGGCACGCCCGGCGAGATTGCCGCCGCGGTCCTGTTCCTCGCCTCGGAGGAGGCTGGTTTCGTGACCGGCGCGGAACTGGTCGCGGACGGTGGCTGGAGCATCTGGTGACCGGCGCGGCGCCGCTTGCGGGCGAGGTCGCGCTGGTCACCGGGGCCGCGCGCAACATCGGTGCGGCGGTGGCGCTTCGGCTTGCCCGCGACGGCGCGGCGGTCGCGCTCAACGCCCGGGGCGCGCACCTGGCCGAGGCCGAGGCCCTGGCCGCCCGGATCCGGGCCGAGGGCGGCCGCGCCATCGCGGTCGCGGCCGACGTGGCCGACGAGGCGGCGGTCGCCCGGATGACCGCCGAGGTGGCCGGGCGGCTCGGGCCGCCGACGATCCTGGTCAACAACGCCGCCGCGGCGGTCGCCGGAGCGCCCCCGGCGCTGGCGCTGAGCGCGGCCGACTGGGCCGCGGTTCTGGCCGCCAACCTGACCGGCGCCTTCCTCTGCGCCAAGGCGGCGATCCCGGGGATGCAGGCATCCGGGCGGGGGCGGATCCTGTCGATGGGCTCGATCCGCGCCGGGCTGGGCAGGCCGGGCAACGCCCATTACACCGCCTCGAAGGCCGGGCTCGAGGGCTTGACGCGGGTGCTCGCGCGCGAGGTCGGGGCGCACGGAATCACGGTCAATGCGCTGATCGTCGGCGCGATCCGCACGCCCGAGGAAGCCGCCTACGGCCCGGCCGGAGCGGTCGATGCCCTGGTGCTGCGCGAACAGGCGGTTCCCCGCCGCGGCACGCCCGAGGACGTGGCCGCCGCCGCCGCCTTCCTCTGCGGGCCCGAGGCCGGATTCGTGACCGGCCAGTGCCTTGTCGTGGACGGCGGCTGGCTGATGCGCTGAGTGCCTGGCCGGAACCCGGGCGATCCGCCGCCGGCGGTTGCGCGGGCCGAGGCTCCGCGCCGCGTGCCCCGCCCGCGCCGATCCGCGTTTGCGGGCGGACCCCGCGGGCACGTCTGGATTCCCCGGCGCGGCGGGCGTATATCCGCGCCATGCCCGACGACCCCGCCCCCGGCCTGCCCTTCGCGAAGATGCACGGGCTCGGCAACGACTTCGTGGTGATCGACCGGCGCCGCACGGCGCATCCGGTGACGCCCGCGCTGGTCCGCGCCCTGGCCGACCGGCACCGCGGCGTGGGCTTCGACCAGCTCGCCCTGATCGGGCCGGACGAGGGCGGCGCCGACCTGCGGCTGACGTTCTGGAACGCCGACGGGTCGGAAAGCGCCGCCTGCGGCAATGCCACCCGCTGCATCGCCCGCGCCGAGATGGACCGCACCGGCGCCGCGCGCCTGGCGATCCGCACCGCCCGCGGGCTGCTGGCCGCCGAGGACCGCGGCGCGGGGCAGACCGCCGTCAACCTCGGGCCGCCGATCCTCGACTGGTCGGGGATCCCGCTCGCCGAGGCGATGGACACCGCCGAACTGCCGATCGAGGGCGTGCCGGTCGGCACCGGCATGGGCAATCCGCACTGCACCTTCTTCGTCGAGGATGCCGAGCGGGTGCCGCTGGAGAGTTTCGGGCCGCGCTACGAGCACCATCCGCTGTTCCCGGAGCGCACCAATGTCGAGGTGGCGCAGGTGCTGGGCCCGGATGCGATCCGGGTGCGGATCTGGGAGCGCGGCACCGGCATCACCCTGGCCTCGGGCTCGTGCGCGGCCGCCGCGGCGGTGGCCGCGGCGCGGCGCGGGCTGACCGGGCGGGCGGTCTCGGTGGTGCTCGACGGCGGTCGGCTGGCGGTGGACTGGCGCGACGACGGGGTGTGGTTGACCGGCCCCTCGGTGCATGTGTTCGACGGGGTGCTGACGCCCGCCTTCCTGGCCGGCCTCGCATGACCGCACCGGCCGCGCCGCCCCCGACGCCGCCCGAGGCGGCGGCGGCGCCGGCCTTCGCCACCCACGGCTGCCGGCTGAACCTGGCCGAGACCGAGGCGATGCGCGCGATGGCCGCGGCCGCGGGCCTGGCCGGCGCGGTCGTCGTCAACACCTGCGCGGTCACCGCCGAGGCGGTGCGCAAGGCCCGGCAGGAGGTGCGCCGGCTCGCGCGCGCGCACCCCGGCGCGCCGGTGATCGTGACCGGCTGCGCGGCGCAGATCGACCCTGCGGCCTTCGCCGCCATGCCCGGGGTCGTGCGGGTGATCGGCAATGCCGAGAAGATGCGCCCCGAGACCTGGGCGCGCCTTGCCGCCGGCCTGCCGCCCGGCGAACCCGCGATCGAGGTTTCGGACATCATGGCCCTGCGCGAGACCGCGCCGCACCTCGTCGAGGGTTTCGGGCGCCACCGCGCCTATGTCCAGGTGCAGAACGGCTGCGACCACCGCTGCACCTTCTGCGTGATCCCCTTCGGCCGCGGCAACTCGCGCTCGGTGCCGGCGGGTGCGGTGGTCGAGCAGGTCGCGCGGCTGGCGGACCGCGGGTTTCTCGAGGTGGTGCTGACCGGCGTGGACCTGACCTCGTGGGGTGCCGACCTGCCCGGGGCGCCGCGGCTCGGCGGCCTGGTGCGGCGCATCCTGCGGCTGGTGCCGGGGCTTGCCCGGCTGCGGCTGTCGTCGATCGACGGGATCGAGGCCGACCCGGAGCTGATCGAGGCGATCGCCACCGAGCCGCGGCTGATGCCGCACCTGCACCTCAGCCTGCAGTCGGGCGACGACCTGATCCTGAAGCGGATGAAGCGGCGGCACCGGCGCGAGCAGGCGGTCGCCTTCTGCGAGACGCTGCGCGGGCTGCGCCCCGACATCGCCTTCGGCGCCGACCTGATCGCCGGCTTCCCGACCGAATCCGACGCGGCCTTCGAGCGCTCGCTGGCACTCATCGGCGACTGCGGGCTTGCCTTCCTGCACGTCTTCCCGTTCTCGCCCCGGCCCGGAACGCCCGCGGCACGGATGCCGCAGCTGCCCGCCGGCGTCGTGCGCGAGCGCGCCGCGCGGCTGCGCGCCGCGGGCGCGGCGGCGCTGGCGCGCCACCTCGCCGGCCAGGCGGGGCGCGTCCACCGGGTGCTGACGGAAGGCCCGCGCAGCGGCCGAACCGAACAGTTCACCGAGGTTGCCTTCGGGCTCGACCAGCCGGCGGGCCGGATCGTGACGGCCAGGATCCTCGGCCACGACGGGCGCCGGCTGTTGGCCTGAGCGCTTCGGCGCCGGCGGCGGTCAGGCGAGGAAGTCGGCCAGAACGAGCGCCATCACGGCGGCGGCGTCCATCATGTCGTCCACGCCCACCCATTCGTCGGGCTGGTGCGCGAGTTCCAGCCGCCCGGGGCCGTAGGCGATGCAGTTGCGCAGCCGTCCGATCCGGTCGATGTGCTTCTGGTCGTAGGTTCCGGGGCTGGCCACGAAGGCGGCATCGCGGCCGAGGATGCGGGCGATCGCGGCCGCGGTCGCGGCGGCGACCGGGGCCTCGGGCGGGCACATGGCGGGGGCGACCTCGAACAGGTCGCGCAGGCCCCAGTCCAGGCCGGGCCGCTCGGCGGCAACCCCGGCAAGAAGGGCGGCGACCTCGGCGCGCACCGCGTCCATGTCCTCCTCGATCAGCACGCGGCGGTCGAGCACCATGCGGCAGCGGTCGGCCACGCAGGGCGCCGGCAGGCCGGTGTCGCCGGGGGCGGGCTCGGGGGCGCCGCCGTGGATCGCGTTGATGTTGAGCGTGGCGGCGCGTGCGCCCTCGGGGACCACCGGCATCGCGGTGCGGCGGGCGGAAAGCGCGGGCTTCAGCCGGGTCTCGATGGCGTGCAGCACCGCGCCCATGTCGTCGATCGCGCTGCGGCCGAGGAAGGGCATGGCGCCGTGGGCGATGTGCCCGCGCGTCTCGATCTCGGCCCACCAGACCCCGCGGTGGCCGAGGCAGACGCGATCCTTGCCGAGCGGCTCGGGGATGATCACGGCGGCGACGCGGGCGGGGTCGAAATGCCCGCGCTCGGCCAGCCAGGCCACGCCGCCGTAGCCGCCCGATTCCTCGTCGGCCGTGGCCGACAGCTCGATCGCGCCGCGGAAGTCGGGGCAGGCGGCGCGGAACCCCTCGGCGGCGGCCAGCGCCGCGGCGATACCGCCCTTCATGTCGGCCGCACCGCGACCCCAGATGCGCCCGTCGGACAGGTCGGCGCCGAACGGGTCGCGGGTCCAGCCCTGGCCGACCTCGACCACGTCGTGGTGGCCGTTGAAGTGGACGCAGGGTCCGGGGCGGGTGCCCTCGAGGCGGGCAACAAGGTTCCAGCGCGGAAAGGCATCCGAGTCGCCCGGGCTGCCGCTGGCGCGCAGGAGTTCGACCGACCAGCCAAGGCCGCGCAGCCGCGCCGCCAGACCCTCGCAGACCTCGCGGTAGCACGCGCCCGGCGGGTTGACCGTCGGCACGCGGATCAGCGCGCGCGCCGTGTCGGTCGCAAGGCCGCCGCGGGCGGCCACTTCGGCAAGGATCCGGGTCTCGCGGTCCATCGGCACAAGCCTAGGGCGGATCGGCGGCCGAGGGAACCGTGCCGGAGGCCCGCCCGGCGGGCGGCGGCGGGCGCCGCCCGGCCCCGCGCCGCCCGGCCCCGCGC
>CALDYW010000152.1 GCA_937944395.1 uncultured Paracoccaceae bacterium
GCCCACCAGTAACGCACCATATGGAAGAACACCGGTGCGGCGAAACATACGGAGTCCAGGCGGTCGAGCATGCCGCCATGGCCTTCGATCATATGGCCCCAGTCCTTCACCCCGCGGTCGCGCTTGATCGCCGACATCACCAGCCCGCCGAAGAACCCCGCCAGCGCCACCACCAAGGCCAGGATCGCCGCCTGCCAGGGCGCGAAGGGGGTGATCCACCACAGGCCGGCGCCCACCGCCGTCGCGCCGGCGATGCCGCCGAGCGTGCCCTCCCAGGTCTTCGACGGCGAGATGCCCGGCGCCACCCGGCGCCGCCCGGCCAGCATCCCGAAGGTGTATTGCAGCACGTCCGACCCCTGCACCACCACGATCAGCCAGGCGATCAGAAGGATGTTGCGCCCCTCGTAGCCCGGAATCGTCAGGTCCAGCAGCGCCGGAACATGCGAGGCGCAATAGACGCAGACCATCAGCGCCCATTGCAGCTCGCTCATCCTGACCAGAACCGCGCGGGTGTCGCCCTGCAGCACGGCGATCACCGGCAGAAGCAGGAAGGCATAGACCGGAATGAAGATCGCATAGAGCCCGTACCACTCGGTCCAGATCAGGGCATACTGCAGGGGCAGGATCGCGAAGAAGGCGGCGGCGATCGCCCAGTGGTCGGCGGTCCGGCGCGTGGTCAGCGTCACGAACTCGCGCAGGGCGGCGAACGAGACCAGGGCGAACAGCACGATCACCCCGCCCCGTCCGGCGAGCAGGGCCAGGCCCAGCATCGCCACCATGCCCCACCAGGCGCCGATGCGCGCGTTCAGGTTGTCGATCGCCGGCCCGGCCCCGAGCCGCAGCCTGAGGCCCTGGGCGACCAGCGTGGCGACGATCAGAAGCGCGCCGATCCCGGCCAGCAGCAGCAGGAAGTCGGCCTTGGCCGCGGTCACCGGGCGCCCCCGGGATCGGACGCGGCGGCCTCCGGCGCGCTGTCGGGCGCCGGCAGCGGCTGCGGCGCGAGCGCCCGCAGCGCCGCCGCCGCCCGCGCCAGGAAGGCCGCGCGATCCTCGCCCGGCCCGAGCCCGACCGGCGCGCCGAAGGTCACCGAGCACAGAAGCGGAATCGGGATGAGCTTGCCCTTGGGCAGCACCGCGTTCAGGTTCTCGATCCACACCGGCACCAGCTCGACCGCGGGGCGCGCCTCGGCGATCCGGTGCAGGCCGCTGCGGAACGGCAGAAGCGGCGCCTCGGTCGCGTTGCGCCGGCCCTCGGGGAACAGGATCAGCGAGGCGCCGGCGTCCAGCGCGGCCAGGATCGCCGCCATCGGATCCTCGCTGCGCGCCTCGCGGCGACGGTCGATCAGAACCGCATCGAACACGTCGATGCCGGCGAAGCGCCGCAGCCCCGAGCGCAGCCAGTAGTCGGCCGCCGCCACCGGCCGGGTGCGGGCGCGCAGGGCGGGGGGCAGGACCGTCCAGATCAGGATGAAGTCGCCGTTCGAGGTGTGGTTGGCGAAATAGACGCGCTGGCGCCCGGGGTCGGGTCCGACCCCGGCCCAGACCGCATGCGGCGCGGTCAGCAGCCGCGCGAAGGTGACCACCGCCAGGCCGAGCGCCCGCGCGGCGAGGCGGCGAAACGCTCCGGACGAGGCCGCCCGCGGGGGCTCAGCCGCCGTCGGCAAGGGCCGGCACCTCGGGCGGCAGCGCCGCGCGCAGGACGTTCAGCACAGCCTCGACACGGGCACGGTCCCCGGGGGCGGGAAAGGCGGGCAGCGCGATCGTCGCCGCGTCGAGCACGACGGTCCCGCCGGACCCCGGCCCGCCGACGAAGGGTGCGGGGTCGGCGGCGGCGGGGCGCTCGGCCAGGCCACTGGCCGCCGCCGCCGCGCGCAGCGCCTCCAGCGCCGCCGGCGCGGCCTGCCCCGCGGCCTCGCGGCAGGCGGGGCCCGCGGTCTCGCAGCCCCGGCAGAACCGGGCCCATACCGCACCGTCGCCCGCGATCGCGGCGTGGAGGCCCCAGGCGTGTTCGGGCGGCAGGCTGCCGGAATTCTCCCGGTAGGTGGCCAGGGGCGCCGGCGCTTCGGCGGCGCCGCCCGCCCCCGCGCCGAGCGCGAGGAGAAGCCCGAGCGCGCCGAGGCCCCGCCGCATGGCCGCAACCGGCAGGGGCATCAGGCCGGCTCCCGCAGCGCCTTCGGCACCCGGAACTCGACCGTCTCGACCGCCGTCTCCACCGTCTCGAGGGTCAGCGCATGGCGGTCGCGGAAGGCGGCGATCACCTCGTCCACCAGCACCTCGGGGGCCGAGGCGCCGGCGGTCAGCCCGACCGTGCGGGCGCCCGCGAGCGCCCGCCAGTCGATGTCGGCCGCGCGCTGGACGAGCTGCGCATGGCCGCAGCCCGCGGCGCGCCCGACCTCGACCAGCCGCTTCGAGTTCGACGAGTTCGGCGCGCCGATGACCACCAGCGCCTCGATCCGCGGTGCCATCGCCTTCACCGCCTCCTGCCGGTTGGTGGTGGCATAGCAGATGTCCTCGCGCCCCGGCCCGACGATTGCGGGAAAGCGCGCGCGCAGCGCGGCGACGACCGCGGCGGTGTCGTCCACCGACAGCGTGGTCTGGGTGACGAAGGCCAGCCGCCCGGGGTCGCGCACCTCGAGGCGTGCGACGTCCTCGGCCGTCTCGACCAGCAGCACCTCGCCCGGCGGAAGCTGGCCCATGGTGCCGATGGTCTCGGGGTGGCCGGCATGGCCGACCATCACCAGCTGCCGGCCCTGTTCGTGGTGGCGGCGCGCCTCGTTGTGGACCTTGGTGACCAGCGGGCAGGTGGCATCGACCGCGATCATCCGCCGCCGCGCCGCCTCCTCGGGCACCGACCGCGGCACGCCATGCGCCGAGAACACCACCGGCCGGTCGTCGGGGCAGTCGGAAAGCTCCTCGACGAAGACCGCACCCTTCGCCCTGAGCCCGTCCACCACATGGCGGTTGTGCACGATCTCGTGGCGCACATAGACCGGCGCGCCCCATTTCCCGAGCGCAAGCTCGACGATGCGGATGGCGCGGTCGACGCCGGCGCAGAAGCCGCGCGGCGCGGCGAGCAGAAGGGTCAGGGGCGGCTTATCCATCGGCGCTCCGCGGGCGGACCGGCGCAAGGCTACCGGCAAGCCCGGCCCGAGGGAAGGGGCGGCGCGTCGGACCGGCCGGCGCCCGTTCGGCGGACACCCGCCCCAGCCCGGGCGCTGTCCCGGCCGCATGCCGTCTGCGGGGAAGGGCGGGGCGGTGCGGTCCGGGCGCTCGACGCAGCGCGCGGTCCCGCCCGCG
>CALDYW010000153.1 GCA_937944395.1 uncultured Paracoccaceae bacterium
GGCGCGCCGCGTCGGGCGGCGGAGCAGCCCGCCGCGATCCCGCCCCGATCCGGCCGGGTCCGCCGAGATCCGGCCGGGTCCGCCGACGCCTTCGCGCGGCCGGTCAGGCCAGCGTGCCGTCGGGGGCGATCCGCCGGGCGCCGCCGAGCCGCGGCGCCAGAACCTCGGGCAGGGTCACGGATCCATCCGCCTCCTGCCCGTTCTCCAGCACCGCGATCAGCGTGCGCCCGACCGCGAGGCCCGAGCCGTTCAGCGTGTGGACGAATTCGGGCCGGCCGCCGCCCCCGGGGCGGAAGCGGGCATTCATCCGCCGCGCCTGGAAGTCGCCGCAGACCGAGACGGAACTGATCTCGCGGTAGCGCCCCTGGCCGGGCAGCCAGACCTCGATGTCGTGGGTGCGCGCGGCGCCGAATCCCATGTCGCCGGTGCAGAGCACCATCGTGCGCCAGGGCAGGCCGAGCCGTTCGAGCACCGTCTCGGCGCAGCGCGTCATCCGCTCGTGCTCGTCGCGGCTCTGCCCGGGGGTGGTGATCGAGACCATCTCGACCTTCTCGAACTGGTGCTGGCGCAGCATCCCCTTCACGTCGCGTCCGGCCGATCCCGCCTCGGAGCGGAAGCAGAGCGTGTGCGCGGTCAGCCGGATCGGCAGCGCGCCTTCGTCGAGGATGGCGCCGGCAACCGTGTTGGTCAGCGTCACCTCCGAGGTCGGGATCAGCCAGAGCCCGTCCTCGGTGCGGTAGCTGTCCTCGGCGAACTTCGGCAGCTGCCCGGTGCCCGTCATCGCCGCGTCGCGCACGAGCACGGGCGAGTTGACCTCGGTCAGGCCGTGCTCGGTCACGTGCAGGTCGAGCATGAACTGCGCGAGCGCCCGGTGCACGCGCGCGAGCGCCCCGCGCAGCAGCACGAAGCGGCTGCCCGAAAGGGCGGCGGCGGTCTCGAAGTCGAGCCCCGCGCGCGCGGCCGGGATGTCGAAGTGCTCGCGCGGTTGGAAGGGGAAGTCGCGCGGCGCGCCGCGGCGGCGCAGCTCGACATTGCCGCTCTCGTCGGTTCCGTCGGGCACATCGTCGAGCGGGCGGTTGGGCAGGGTCAGCAGCAGGTCCGTCAGGCGCCGGTCCTCGGCCGCGGCCAGGGCCTCGAGGCGGGCCGCCTCGTCCTTCGCCGCCGCCATCTCGGCGCGCAGACGCTCGAAGGTTGCCGCATCGCCCGCCGCCTTCGCGGCGCCTGCGGCCTTCGCCGCCGCATTCTGTGCCGCCTTCTGCGCTTCGGCCGCCTGGATCGCCGCGCGCCGTGCGGCGTCGATTGCCAGCACCTCGGCGGCCGCCGGCGGGTGGCCGCGGCGCGCCAGCGCGCGGTCGAAGGCGTCGGGAGCCTCGCGGATCAGGCGGATGTCGTGCACGGTGTCGTCTCCCGGTCGGGTGCCTCCGGCGGCGACCGTTGATCGCGGCCGGCGGCGCCCACATATGGCCGAAGGCGGCGGCGAACGGAACGGGGAATCGGGGCGCGCTCTGCCTTGCCTTGACGCGCCCCCCTGCTTAGGGTGCGCGCCGAATTCGGGGGAGGCTCCGCAAGCCTCGCGCCCCTTGGAAGGATGAAAGATGCTGGTGACACCCGCTTTCGCGCAGGCCGCCGGGGCCGGAGGCGCAGGCAGCGCGCTGATGAGCTTCCTGCCGCTGATCCTGATCTTTGCGATCATGTGGTTCCTGCTGATCCGGCCGCAGCAGAAGAAGGTGAAGGAACATCAGGCGATGGTCGCCGCGCTCCGCCGGGGCGACCAGGTGGTGACCCAGGGCGGCATCGTCGGCAAGGTGGTGAAGGTCAAGGACGACGGCGAGATCGAGGTCGAGATCGCCGACGGAGTCCGGGTGCGGGTGATCAAGAACACGGTCGCGCAGGTCCTGACCAAGTCCGAACCGGCCGCGGCCTCGTGACGGCGCCGGGCTGACGGCGGCGCCGCGATGCTGCAGATTCCCCTCTGGAAGCGCGTGCTGATCTGGGCGGTCTGTGCGGCCGGCCTGATCCTGGCCATGCCGAACCTGTTCTACAGCCGGGTCGAGGGACACAATGACGCGCGCGCGGCGATCGAACGCGCCGGCGGGGTGGCCACGCCTGAGCAGGCGGCAGCGCTTGCCGCCTGGCCGGACTGGCTGCCCTCGGGACTGGTCAATCTCGGGCTCGACCTCAGGGGCGGCGCGCATCTCCTGGCCGAGGTGCAGGTCGCCGATGTCTACAAGGGGCGGATCGACGCGCTCTGGCCCGAGGTGCGCGACGCGCTGCGGGCCGAGCGGGCCGTTGTGGGGGCGGTGCGGCGCGTCGAGTCGGCGCCCTCGGAACTGCGGGTGCGGATCGGCGAGCCCTCGGGGATGGCGCGCGCCCTCGAAGTGGTGCGCGGGCTGTCCCGGCCGATCCTCACGCTGACCGGGATCGGCGCCTCCGACCTCGAGGTGCGCGCCGAGGGCGACGAGATCGTCGTCACGCTCTCGGCCGAGGAACGGCGCGCCACCGACGACCGGACCATGCGCCAGTCGCTCGAGATCATCCGCCGCCGGGTGGACGCGGTCGGCACCCGCGAGCCGACGATCCAGCGCCAGGGCGAGGACCGCATCCTGATCCAGGTGCCGGGCATCGGGTCGGCGGCCGAACTCAAGGAGCTGATCGGCACCACCGCGCAGCTGACCTTCCACCCGGTGATCTCGCGCTCCGACAGCCCGACGCCCCCGGCGGGCGACGAGCGCGCCCTGGTCCTGCCCTCGATGGACGAGCCGGGCATCTGGTACGTTCTCGAACCCGCCCCGGTGGTCACCGGCGAGGAGCTGGTCGATGCCCAGCCCGCCTTCGACCAGAACGGGCGGCCGGCGGTCAACTTCCGCTTCAACCCCTCGGGGGCGCGCAAGTTCGGCGACTTCACCGCCGCCAACATCGGCTCGCCCTTCGCCATCGTGCTGGACGGCGAGGTGATCTCGGCCCCGGTGATCCAGGACCACATCGCCGGCGGATCGGGCATCATCACCGGCCGCTTCACCGTCGAGGAGACGACGCAGCTTGCGATCCTTCTGCGCGCGGGGGCTCTGCCCGCGGGGCTGACCTTCCTCGAGGAGCGCACGATCGGCCCCGAACTCGGCCGCGATTCGATCGAGGCCGGCCGCGTCGCCGCCCTCGTCGGCATGGTCGCGGTGGTCGCCTTCATGATCGCCTCCTACGGCCTGTTCGGCGTGTTCGCGACGCTTGCCCTGGGGATCAACGTCGGGCTGATCTTCGGTGCGCTCTCGGTGATCGGCGGCACGCTGACGCTGCCCGGCATCGCCGGAATCGTGCTGACGATCGGCATGGCGGTCGATGCCAACGTGCTGGTGTTCGAGCGCATCCGCGAGGAACTGCGCGAGGGGCGCGGACCCGCGCGCGCGATCGACCTCGGCTACCAGCGGGCGCTGAGCGCCATCCTCGACGCCAACGTGACCACCTTCATCACCGCAGCGATCCTCTACATGCTCGGCTCGGGGCCGGTGCGCGGGTTCGCGATCACGCTCGGGATCGGCATCCTGACCTCGGTGTTCACCGCCTTCTTCGTCACCCGGGCCATGATCGCGGCCTGGTTCGCGGCCAGACGGCCGCGGGCGATCACCGTCTGAGGCCCCCGTCCATGCGCCATCTCCGCCTCGTTCCGGAAGTCACCACGATCGACTTCTTCCGCCATGCGCGGGTGACCTTCGGCGCCTCGGTGGTGGCGATGGTGCTGTCGCTCGTCGCGGTCGCGGTGTTCGGGCTGAACTTCGGCATCGACTTCCGCGGCGGAACCACGATCCGCAGCGAATCCTCGGTGCCGGTCGATGTTGGCGCCTACCGCGCCGCGATCGCGCCGCTCGGACTCGGCGACGTGACGATCACCGAGGTGTTCGACCCGACCTTCCGCCCCGACCAGCATGTGGCGCAGATCCGCATCCAGGCGCAGGAGGGGCAGGAGGCCGGCAGCCCCGAGATGATCGAGGCGGTGGCCCAGGCGCTGCGCGCGATCGATCCGGACATCGCCTTCCCGCTTGTCGAGTCGGTTGGGCCCAAGGTCTCGCGCGAGCTGATCCTGTCGGCGATCCTCGCGGTGCTGGGCGCGACGGCGGCGATCCTCGTCTACATCTGGCTCAGGTTCGAATGGCAGTTCGCCCTCGGCGCGGTCGCGGCGCTTGTCCACGACATCGTGCTGACCGTCGGCATCTTCGCCCTGCTGCAGCTCAGGTTCGACCTCGCGATCATCGCCGCTCTGCTGACGATCCTCGGCTATTCGATCAACGACACCGTGGTGGTGTTCGACCGGCTGCGCGAGAACCTGATCAAGTACAAGAAGATGCCGCTTCGCGACGTGATGAACCTCAGCGTGAACGAGACGCTGTCGCGCACCGTGATGACCTCGGGCACCACGCTGATCGCGCTCGTCGCGCTGCTGGTCTTCGGCGGCGACGTCATCCGCGGCTTCGTCTTCGCGATCACCTGGGGCGTTCTGGTGGGCACCTATTCCTCGGTCTATGTCGCCAAGAACGTGGTGCTCTGGCTCGGCGTCAACCGCGAGCCGCCGAAGGAACCGGGCAGCGCGGCCGGCACGCGCTTCGGCGATGCCGGCCAGCCCTGAGCCCGCGGGCGGGCGCGGCCACCGGCACGGGGGGACACGGGGGGACACGATGCGACTGACCGAGATCAGCTACGGCAACGCCGCTCCGGTCGAGGGCTACGGCCCGGGATTCTTCCGGATCGGCGGCCGCGTCTACGAGGGGGCGGTGGTGGTGCTCCCGGGGGGGATCGTCCCCTGGGGCGGGTATGAGGATACCGCAGCGATCCTCTCCGCCTCGGCTTGCGTCGACGTGCTGCTGGTCGGCACCGGCGCCGCCCCCGCGCCCCTTCCGGCGGGCTTCCGAAGGGTGCTCGAAGCGGCCGGGCTCGGGGTCGAGTTCATGGCCTCGCCGCCGGCCTGCCGGACCTACAACATGCTGCTGGCCGAAGGGCGCCGCGTCGCGCTGGCGCTGCTGCCGGTCTGACCGGGGCGGTCGCGGCCGCCGTGCCGGCCCGCGCCCGCCCCCATGTCCGGTCGGGAAATATCCCGGGGGCGCGGGGGCAGAGCCCCCGCCGGCGCCGGCGGCACCCGGGCAGCGCGGGCTTCGGTCACGGGGCCCTTGTCCTTTCGCCGTACCCGCGCCTTGATGGCGCCCGGGGGCCGCGCCGGCCCGGCTGGAGACCCGCGTGGACCTGACGCTCACCGAACTCGCCTGCGCCCGCGGCGGCCTGCCGGTGCTCGCGGGTCTCACCCTCTCGGTCCGCTCCGGCAGCATCCTGGTGCTGCGCGGCCCGAACGGGGCCGGCAAGACCACGCTGCTGCGCACGCTCGCCGGGCTGCAGCCGCCCCTGGCGGGCCGCTTCGCGCCGGGGCCCGAGGCGATCGCCTATGCGGCCCATGCCGACGGGCTGAAGCCCACCCTGACGGTGGCCGAGAACCTGCGCTTCTGGGCCGCGGTGTTCGGCACCCGCGACATCGGCCCGGCGCTCGCGGCCTTCGATCTCGGGGCGCTCGCGCACCGGCCTGCGGGCGAACTCTCGGCCGGGCAGCGCCGCCGCGCGGGGCTCGCGCGGCTTCTGGTCACCGGCCGGCCGGTCTGGGCGCTGGACGAGCCCACGGTCTCGCTCGACGCCGCCGCCGTGTCGCGCTTCGGCGCGGCCGTCGCCGCGCATGTCGCAGCCGGCGGGGTCGCGGTCATCGCCACCCACATCGACCTCGGCCTGCCCGCGCGCGCGCTCGACCTGACCGCCTTCCGTGCCCGCGCCGCGCCGCTGCCTGCCGCCGGCGGCTTCCCCGACGAGGCGCTGTCGTGACCCGCCGCCGATCCGGGGACTCCCCATGATCGCGGTCCTGGTTCGCGACCTGCGCCTGTCGATCCGCTCCGGCGGGGGGTTCGGGCTCGCGCTCGCCTTCTTCCTGATCGTCGTCACGCTCGTGCCCTTCGGGGTCGGGCCCGAGGCGGCGGTGCTTGCGCGGATCGGGCCCGGGATCCTCTGGGTCGCGGCCCTGCTCGCCTGCCTGCTGTCGCTCGACCGCCTCTTTGCCACCGATGCCGAGGACGGCGCCCTCGATCTGCTGGCCACCGCACCCCTGCCGCTCGAGGGTGTGGTCGCGGCCAAGGCGCTTGCGCACTGGATCGTGACGGGCCTGCCGCTGACGCTGGCCGCGCCGGTGTTCGGGCTGCTCTACGACCTTCCGCCTCCGGTCTGGGGGTGGCTGCTCGGCTCGCTCGCCCTGGGCACGCCGGCGCTTTCGGTGATCGGAGCCTTCGGCGCGGCGCTGACCGTCGGGCTGAAGCGCGGCGGGCTGCTCCTGTCGCTGCTCGTCCTGCCGCTCTATGTGCCGACGCTGATCTTCGGCGCCGAGGCGGTGCGGCGCGGCGCCGATGGGCTGCCGGCGGCGACGCCGCTCTTGATGCTCGGGGGAATCACGCTGGGCGCGGCCGCCCTGCTGCCCTTCGCGGCGGCTGCGGCAATCCGCGTCAACCTGCGCTGAGGCGGGCCCGTGCTAATGGGTTGTGGCGACCCGTGCGACCGCCTACCTCTGCACCCATGTCGATCTGGGACTATGCCAATCCCCGCAGGTTCATGCGGGTGTCCTCATGGCTTCTGCCCTGGTCCACCGCGCTTGCGGCGGTGACCCTGGCTGTGGGCCTCGGCTGGGGGTTCTTCTTCACCCCTGACGACTTCCGCCAGGGCTCGACGGTCAAGATCCTCTATCTGCACGTTCCCGCGGCGATGATGGCGATCAACATCTGGGTCATGATGCTGGTCGCCTCGATGATCTGGCTGATCCGGCGCCATCACGTCAGCGCGCTGGCGGCCAAGGCGGCGGCGCCGATCGGGCTGACGATGACGCTGATCGCGCTGGCGACCGGGGCGATCTGGGGCCAGCCGATGTGGGGCACCTGGTGGGCCTGGGATCCGCGGCTGACCTCGTTCCTCATCCTCGGCCTGTTCTACCTTGGCTACATCGCCCTCTGGGAGGCGGTCGAGAACCCCGACACCGCGGCCGACCTGACCGGGGTTCTCTGCCTCGTCGGCTCGGTCTTCGCGCTGCTGTCGCGCTATGCGGTGCTGTTCTGGAGCCAGGGCCTGCACCAGGGCGCCTCGCTCAGCCTCGACCGCAAGGAGAACGTGCACGATGTCTTCTGGCTGCCGCTCGTCACCTGCATCGCCGGCTTCGTGCTGTTCTTCGTCGCGCTCCTGCTGCTGCGCACCCGGACCGAGATCCGCGCGCGGCGGCTGAAGGCGCTGTTGGCGCGCGAGCGGATGGCCTGAGCGATGCCCGACCTCGGGAAATACGCCGCCGCGGTGCTGTCGGCCTACGGGGTGTCGATCCTGCTGATCGCGGCGCTGGTCGGCTGGTCGTTCCTGCGCGCCCTGCGGGTGCGCCGGGACCTCGAAGCCGCCGAGGCGCGGCGCGATGCGGAGCCGGGCGATGGCCGTTAGACCGCTGGTCCTGCTGCCGCCGGCGATCTTCGCGCTGCTGGCGGGTCTCTTCGCCGCCGGCATGTTCCGCGACGACCCCGAGGCGCTGCCCTCGGCGCGCGAGGGTCGGCCGGTGCCGCCGGTCGCGCTTGCGCCGTTTGCCGGCAGCATCCCCTTCACCGATGCCGACCTCCGCGCCGAGGGGGTCAAGCTCGTCAACATCTGGGCGTCCTGGTGCGCACCCTGCCGCGTCGAGCACCCGGTTCTGGCCGCGATCGCCGCCGAGGGCGTTGCGATCTACGGCATCAACTACAAGGACGATCCGGCGAAGGCCGCGGCCTTCCTTGCCGAGCTCGGCAATCCCTATGCCGCGCTCGGCACCGATGCCACGGGCCGTGTGGCGATCGAATGGGGCGCCTACGGCGTGCCCGAGACCTTCGTCATCGACGGCGAGGGGATCGTGCGGCTGCGCTTCGCCGGGCCGGTGACGCCGGAGATCTACGAGAACCGGATCCGGCCGGCGATGGCCGCCGCGGGCGGTCCGGCGCCGCCCCTCGGGTCGGCGGCCGCGGCGGCGGACGGCGGCTGAGGC
>CALDYW010000154.1 GCA_937944395.1 uncultured Paracoccaceae bacterium
GGGCCAATTCACCCCCCGAGGATATTTCCGGACCAGACATGGGCCCGCCTGCATGTTCGGTCCGCAAATATCCCGGGGGGAGTCCCCGGCGCTGCCGGGGACGGGGGGCAGAGCCCCCCGGCGCCGGTGCCGGGATGCGCGCCGGTCAGCCATTGAGCCGCTGCCGCCGCGCCGCGATCAGCCGCAGGCGCAGGGCATGGAGGCGGATGAAGCCGGCGGCGTCCTTCTGGTCGTAGGCGCCGGCGTCGTCCTCGAAGGTCACGTGCGCCTCGGAGTAGAGCGAGTGCCCGGAGCGGCGCGCGACGGTCCGCGCCAGGCCCTTGTAGAGCTTCACCCGCACCGTGCCGGTCACATGGTCCTGGCTGCGGTCGATCAGCGCCTGCAGCATCTCGCGTTCGGGGGCGAACCAGAAGCCGTTGTAGAGAAGTTCGGCGTAGCGCGGCATCAGCGAGTCCTTGAGGTGCCCGGAGCCGGCGTCGAGGGTGATCTGTTCGATGCCCCGGTGCGCCTCGAGCAGGATCGTGCCGCCCGGCGTCTCGTAGACGCCGCGGCTCTTCATGCCGACGAAGCGGTTCTCGACCATGTCGAGCCGGCCGATCCCGTGGCGGCCGCCGATCGCGTTCAGCCGTGCGAGCAGCGTCGCGGGGGAGAGCCGTTCGCCGTCGAGGCTGACCGCGTCGCCGCGCTCGAAGCCGATCTCCACATGCTCGGGCGTGTCGGGCGCCGTCTCGGGGTCGGCGGTGCGCTGGAACACGTAGGCCGGCGGCTCCTGGCCCGGATCCTCGAGCACCTTGCCCTCGGAGGAGGTGTGCAGGAGGTTCGCATCGACCGAGAAGGGGGCCTCGCCGCGCTTGTCCCTGGCGATCGGGATCTGGTGCGCCTCGGCGAATTCGATGAGCCGGGTGCGGCTGGTCAGATCCCATTCCCGCCAGGGCGCGATCACCCGCAGCGCCGGGTCGAGCGCGGCGACCGAAAGCTCGAAGCGCACCTGGTCGTTGCCCTTGCCGGTGGCGCCGTGGGCGACCGCATCGGCGCCGGTCTCGCGGGCGATGCGCACGAGGTGCTTCGCGATCAGCGGCCGGGCGATCGCGGTGCCGAGCAGATACTGCCCCTCGTAGAGCGCGTTCGCCCGGAACATCGGGAACACGAAGTCGCGCACGAACTCCTCGCGCAGATCGACGATGTGGATGTTCTCGGGGCGGATGCCGAGCATCAGCGCCTTCGTCCGCGCCGGCTCGAGCTCCTCGCCCTGGCCGAGGTCGGCAGTGAAGGTCACCACCTCGCAGCCGTAGGTCTCGGCGAGCCACTTGAGGATGATCGAGGTGTCGAGCCCGCCGGAATAGGCGAGCACCACCTTGCGGGGGGCGGGGAGGGTCATCGGGGCGCTCCGTCAGTCGGGCCGGTCGGACCCGGCGCGTCTAGGCGACCGGCTGCGACGATGCAAGGCGCTGGCGCGGCGGAGCCCTTGCCGCCACCGCCGGGCAGGGTCTATCGCGGAGACGCAGCGGGCAGGAGGCGCAGATGGACGGAGAGGCGGGCGGGGCGGTCGCGGCGGCGCGGGCGGCGGCAGAGGCGCTGCGCGCGGTGATGCCGCCGACGCCGCTGCAGCGCAACGCGCATCTGTCGGCCCGCTTCGGCGCCGAGATCTGGCTGAAGCGCGAGGATCTGTCGCCGGTGCGCTCCTACAAGCTGCGGGGCGCCTTCAACGCCATGCGCAAGGCGCTGGCGCGCCCCGATCCGCCGGGCCGGTTCGTCTGCGCCAGCGCCGGCAACCATGCCCAGGGGGTGGCCTGGGTCTGCCGGCATTTCGGGGTCGCGGGCGTGATCTTCATGCCGGTGACGACGCCGCGGCAGAAGATCGACAAGACCCGGATGTTCGGGGGCGACCGGGTCGAGATCCGGCTGACCGGGGACTATTTCGACGACACGCTGAAGGCCGCGCAGGTCTTCTGTGCCGAGGCGGGCGCAAGGTTCCTCGCGCCCTTCGACGACGCCGACGTGATCGAGGGACAGGCGGGCATCGCGGTCGAGATCCTCGAGGCGATGCCGCAGCCGCCCGATCTGGTGGTCCTGCCGGTGGGCGGCGGCGGTCTGGCGGCCGGGATCGTCCCGGTGTTCCGCGCCGCCGCCCCGGCGACCGCCTTCCGGTTCGTCGAGCCGGCGGGGGGCGCCTCGCTGGCCGCGGCGCTGGCGGCGGGCGGCCCGGTGACGCTGCCGCGGGTGGACGGTTTCGTGGACGGGGCGGCGGTGGCGCGGGTGGGCGAGATCACCTTCGCCCGCCTGGCCGGGGTCGATCCCGCCCATGTCCTGGCGGTGCCGGAGGACCGGCTGTGCCTGACCATGCTCGAGATGCTGAACGTCGAGGGAATCGTGCTCGAGCCCGCGGGGGCGCTGTCGGTGGATGCCCTGGGCGAGCTTGTGCCCGAGATCGCGGGCCGGCGTGTGGTCTGCGTCACCTCGGGCGGAAACTTCGACTTCGAGCGGCTGCCCGAGGTGAAGGAACGTGCCCAGCGCCATGCCGGCACCAAGAAATACTTCATCCTGCGGCTGCCGCAGCGGCCCGGGGCGCTGCGCGAGTTCCTGACCCTCCTCGGCCCCGACGACGACATCGCCCGCTTCGAGTATCTCAAGAAGTCGGCCCGCAACTTCGGCTCGGTGCTGATCGGGATCGAGACCAGCCGTTCGGGGAACTTCGACGCCCTGTTCGCGCGGATGGACGCCGCCGGCCTTGCCTGGCGCGACATCACCCGCGACGAGACGCTGGCCGAGTTCCTGATCTGACGCGGGGTGCGCGGCGCGCCGCCGCCGGGCGGGGTGCCGGCCGGGCCGGCGGGGTGCCGGTCGGGCCGGCGAGGCCACCCGGCGAGGCCATCCGGTCAGGCCACCGCGCGCGGCGCCGCGGTTTCCAGGAACAGCTGGCGCGACCGCGCGTAGCAGTCGAGGATCGCGGCCAGCGGCACCTCTCCGCCGCGGCCCTCGGCCAGCCGCAGCTCGCCCGTCTGGCAGAGAGCCCCGAGCTCGGCGAAGCCGAGATTGAGCGCCGAGCCCCTGACGAAATGCAGGTCGTCGGCCAGCCGCGCGGGGTCGGGCGCCGTGGCCAGGCGCCGCATCACCTCGTCCACCTCCTCGAGGAACAGCTCCACCACTTCGGCGAAGTCGTCGGGCCCCACCTCGTCGCGCAGCGACTGCACCCTTTGCCAGTCGATCATGGTCCACCTCGCAAGTCATACCCCGCCGGCAACCTTGCGCCCGCCCGGTTAACGCGGGCTGTATCCCGGCCCGATCCGGCCCGGCGAGATCGTGAAAGGTTTAGGGTTCATTGCCCGTTAAGCCGGCCGTGCCGGAGTGGTCGGCCAGCGCATGGGGGCACCGACGTGGCGCATCTGGCCGATATCGAGAAGCACATCCGAGGCATCCCGGAACCGGGCGCCGCGCCGCGGGCGGTGCTGGTGGTCGATGACAGCCGGGTGCAGCGCAAGATCCTGTCCTCGGCGCTCGCGCGCTGGGGCTACCTGGTCGAGGAGGCGGGGGACGGGCCTTCGGCCCTGTCGGCCCTGTCGTCCGGGAGGTTCGACTTCGTCCTGTCCGACTGGGTGATGCCCGGGATGACCGGGCTGGACCTCTGCCGCGCCTTCCGCGACCTGCCGCGCGACAGCTATGGCTACTTCATCCTGCTCACCGCCAAGACCGACCGCGACGAGGTGCTGCGCGGCTTCGAGGTCGGGGCCGACGACTTCCTGGCCAAGCCCGTCAACCTCGGCGAACTGCACGCCCGGATGCAGGCGGGCGAGCGCATCCTGACGATGCAGCGCGAGCTGACCGAGAAGAACCGGCTGGTCTCGGCCACGCTGGCCGAGATGCAGCGGCTCTACGCCACGCTCGACCGCGACCTGATCGAGGCGCGCAAGCTGCAGATGACGCTGGTGCGCGAACGCGAGCGCGACTTCGGCGCCGCGCGGGTCAGCGTGCTGCTGCGTCCTTCGGGCCATGTCGGCGGCGACCTCGTGGGCTATTTCCCGCTGTCGCGCCGCCGGGTGGTGTTCTACGCGATCGATGTGGCGGGCCACGGCGTCGCCTC
The DNA here is from genome assembly GCA_937944395.1 of uncultured Paracoccaceae bacterium. Taxonomy (GTDB): domain Bacteria; phylum Pseudomonadota; class Alphaproteobacteria; order Rhodobacterales; family Rhodobacteraceae; genus CALDYW01. The sequence goes on from CALDYW010000154.1 coordinate 4,079, forward strand.
GGCGATCATGGCGGCGCGGCTGGCGGGCATGTTCACCGCGTCCGAGCCCGAGGGGCCGGGAAACCTGCTGATGTCGAACCGCGTCGCGACCGACCCCTGGCCGCCCGAGATGGTGGCGGCGCGGCTGAACCGGACCGTGCTCGAGACCATGCAGGTCGAGCAGTACTTCACCTGCGTCTATGCCGAGGCCGACCTGACGACCGGGCAGGTCGCGCTGGTGCAGGCCGGACACCCGCATCCGCTGGTCCTGCGTGCGGGCGGCGCGGTCGAACGGGTGGGGACGGGCGGGTTGCCGGTCGGCCTGGTTCCGCGGGCGAGCTGGGACAGGGTCGCGCTGCGGCTGTTCCCGGGAGACCGGCTGGTGCTGATGTCCGACGGCCTGACCGAGGCTGCGGACGGGTCGGGCCGGGAGCTCGGCGAAGCGGGTCTTGCGGCGATCCTGCGCAAGAACCGGGCGCTCGAGGGCCCGTCGTTTCTCGAGGCGCTGCTGTGGGACGTGCATGCCCGCGCCGGCGACGGCGACCTTGCCGACGACATTTCGGCGGTGCTCTACGAGTATCGCGGCAGCGGCGGCGAGGGCAAGGGCGACGGCGGCGAGGGCAACGGCGACGGCCGCCCCGGGGACGAAGGCCGCGGCAAGGGCAGCGGCCCGGGCTGAAAAGGGGCGGCCGGGCGCATGCCCGGTCGGCGGCCGTCGGGAACGGCGGCGGGCAGGCGCCGCGCCGGCGGGCGGCGCCGGGGTGATGAAGCCGGCTCCGCCGGGAAACGCGGGTCGGCCCGGGCGGCGTCCGGCGCAGGGATGAAGGGGGCTGCAGGCGAGGTGCCGGGGGGCGATCGGCGATGCTGCGGCGGATCGTTGCCGCGCCCCGGATGCGCGGGCCCGGAGCCGCGGAAGCGCGGAAACGCCCGCGCCGTGCCGGCGGCAGGTCTGCGGCGCGACGGGGGCGGGCGGGCGCCGACCCCTGCCTGCGCCGGGGCGGCGCGAGTGCGGAGAGACCCGGCGCGGCCGGGCTCGGCGGCCTGTCGCGCAGGTGCGACCCGGCGTCCCGTGCGGTTCCGGAACGGCGGGTCAGGCGAAGCGCGAAAGGAAATACCGGTCGCCCGGGTTCCCGGCGATCCGCGCGGCGGTGGCAAGCGGCGCCCAGACCGCCGTATGCCCCGGCTCGGTCGGAGGACCGAGCGGCCGCACCGGCCGCGCCAGCCAGACCGCGCAGACCTTCTCGGCCCAGAGGTCGTATTCGGGCATGTAGGTGAAGCGCCGGAACGCCCCCAGCCGGCGGACCGGCGCGATGCTCCAGCCGGTCTCCTCGAGCACCTCGCGGTGGAGCGCCGGCAGCGGCTGCTCGCCGGGGTCGAGCCCGCCGCCCGGTAGCTGGAACTCCGGCAGCGGCTCGGCCTGGTGGGTCAGGAGCACCTCGTCGCCCCGCAGCACGAGCGCATAGATCCCCGGCCGCGGGCGATATCGCACGCCGCTTCGCACCGCCTCGCCGAACCGTCGGATCATCGGCCCGCCCTTTCGAGTCGCCCGACGACTGCCTATATCCCGTCGCGGCCGGCCGCGGCCAGCCCGACCGCAACGGACCCTGCCGATGTCACTCGGATCGCAGATCGCCTGGGACGACACCGTCCTGCCCTTCCAGCTCGACCGCTCGGACATCCGCGGCCGGGTGGCGCGGCTCGACGGCGTGCTCGACCGGGTGCTGGCGCAGCACGCCTATCCCGCACAGGTCGAGGCGCTGGTGGCCGAGGCGGCGCTGCTGACCGCGCTGATCGGCCAGACGATCAAGCTGCGCTGGAAGCTCAGCCTGCAGGTCCGCGGCGACGGGCCGGTGCGGATCATCGCCACCGACTACTTCGCCCCCACCGACGACGGGATGCCGGCGCGGATGCGCGGCTGGGCCAGCTTCGATGCCGGCCGGCTCGATCCCCGCGCGCCGGCCTTCCCGCAGATCGGACGGGGCTATTTCGCGATCCTGATCGACCAGGGCGAGGGCACACATCCCTACCAGGGCATCACGCCGATCGCGGGCGGGTCGCTGGCGGCCTGCGCCGAGACCTATTTCGCCCAGTCCGAGCAGCTTCCCACCCGCTTCGCGCTGACCTTCGGACGGTCGCTGCTGCCCGGCGGGCGGCAGGGCTGGCGCGGCGGCGGGGTGATGCTGCAGCACATGCCGGTGGCGAGCCCGCTGCACGACCGCGGCGGCGCCAGCGGCGAGGGCGGCCTGATGGCCGCCGCCGACATCCTGTCGGGCGACGAGGAAGAGAACTGGACCCGCGCGAACCTGCTGCTCGACACCGTCGAGGCGCTCGAACTGGTCGGCCCCGGCGTGCAGCCGACCGAGCTTCTGGTGCGGCTGTTCCACGACGAGGGGCCGCGGGTGTTCGACGCCCAGCCGGTCAGCTTCGGCTGCACCTGCTCCGAGGCGCGGGTGCGGCGCAGCCTGTCGATCTATTCGCGCAAGGATCTCGCCCACATGACCACGCCCGAGGGCACGGTCACCGCCGACTGCCAGTTCTGCGGCGCCCATTACGTGTTCGATCCCGCAACGCTGGGGTTCGAGGCCGAGGGGTCCGCCGAGGCCGCAGTCACGGGGTCGGAGGCGGGCGCGTCCGGAGGGGCCGCATGACCCGGCCCGAGGCCTTCTTCCGCGCTGCCGCGCGGGTCGGCGGCGCAAGCTCGGACTTCGACCTCAACCCCGACCTGCCGCTGCCCGCGGGGCGCAGCCCGGCACCGGCGGGCGTGCTGGTGGCCTGCCTGCCCGCGCCGGGCGGCCCGGCGGTCCTGCTGACCCGCCGCTCGGCGCGGCTGCGCCACCACCCCGGGCAGATCGCCTTTCCGGGCGGCAAGGTCGAGCCCGGCGACGATGGCGCGGTCGGCGCCGCGCTGCGCGAGGCCGAGGAGGAGATCGGCCTGCCCCGCGGCGCGGTCGAGGTTCTGGGCAGCCTGCCCGTGCACGAGACGGTGACCGGCTTTTCCGTCACGCCGGTTCTGGCCTGGGTGGGCGAGGGGTTCGAGCCGCGCCCCGATCCGTCCGAGGTGGACGAGGTCTTCGCGCTGCCGCTCGCGGTCGCGGCCGACCCGGCGAACTACCGCATCGAGCATCGCCTCTGGCGCGGCCAGCGGCGGCGCTATTACGCGCTGCCCTGGGGGCCCTGGTACATCTGGGGCGCGACCGCGCGCATCCTGCGCGGGCTGGCCGAGCGGCTGGCACCGTGAGCGGGCGCCCGTCCCCGCCCCCCGGCGGGGCGCAGGACCGCGAGGCTGCCGCGTTCCCCGAGGCGGCCCCGCCCCCCGCCGCGCCCGCTCCG
>CALDYW010000155.1 GCA_937944395.1 uncultured Paracoccaceae bacterium
CCGCCGGCGCGGCTTCGGCCCGGTCCGTCCGCGCCGGGGCGGATGCCGGGTTCCGGGCTGCCGCCCCGGCCGTCTCCGCCGGCGGCCGGCACGCCCGGCAGGAGGGGGCGACCCCCGGCCGCCGGTTCGGGCCCCGGGGCAAGGCCCCGGTCCCGCAGCCGCCTGCCGCCTGCGGATCGGAGCCTACAGATCGAAGGTCGCCAGCACCGGCACATGGTCGCTGGGCTGGTCCCATCCCCGCACCGGCCGCAAGAGGCGGCTGGAATGGGCGGCCGCGGCGATGTCGGGGCTGGCCCAGATGTGGTCGAGCCTGCGGCCCTTGTCGGCCGCATCCCAGTCGGGCGCGCGGTAGGACCACCAGGAATAGACCCTGCCTTCGGGGATGTCGGCCCGCGTCACATCGACCCAGCCGCCGGCCTCCTGTGCGGCCAGCAGCCCCTCGGTCTCGACCGGGGTGTGGCTGACGATCTTCAGCAGCGCCCTGTGGTTCCAGACATCGTCCTCGCGCGGGGCGATGTTGAGATCTCCCACCAGGATCGACCGCGCCGGGCGGTCGGCGCGGAAACGGTCGCGCAGCTCGGCCACGAAGGCCAGCTTGTGGGCGAATTTCGGGTTCGCCGCCGGGTCGGGCTCGTCGCCGCCGGCGGGGACATAGCAGTTGTGGATCACCGTTCCGTCCTCGAGCTCGGCCGCCACGTGCCGCGCATCGCCCTTGCCGCAGAAGTCGATGTGGCCGGCATCGCGGATCGGCAGCCGCGACAGGATGGCGACGCCGTTGTAGCCCTTCTGCCCGCGCGCCACGACATGGCCCCAGCCGAGCGCCGCGAAGCCCTCGAGCGGCAGCTTCTCGACCGGGCTCTTGGTCTCCTGCAGGCAGAGGATGTCGGGCGCCTCCTCGCGCAGCAGGCGTTCGACCAGCCCCGCGCGCAGGCGGACCGAATTGATGTTCCAGGTGGCGAGCGTGAAGGTCATCGGCGGTCTCCGGCGGCGCGACGGGCAGACACCGAAACCGCCGCCAAGGCAAGTGCGGGGTGCGGCCCGCTCCGCCCGGGCCCCCGGGCGCCGGTCGGCAAGCGCGGGTCGGCGCGGCGGTGGCAACGCCCAGCGGTTGTCGGCCCGGTTCCCGGAGGAACGGTCAGAAGGCGCCGAAGGCCGAGCCGAGGACGATCACCACCACGAGCGCGAGCAGCGAGCCCACCACCCCGGTCATCACGATGTCGCCACAGCTTTCGCCGTGGGTGCAGCCGCGGACCGCCAGCATCGTCACCACCGCGCCGTTGTGCGGCAGCATGTCGAGCGTTCCGGCCGAGATCACCGCGACGCGGTGCATCAGCGCCGGGTCGGTTCCGGCCCCGGCGGCGATGCCGCGGAAGGCCGGTCCGAGCGCCTGCAGCGCGATCGTCATGCCCCCCGCGGCCGAGCCGGTCAGCGCCGCAAGGATGTTCGTTGCCACGGCAAGCGACACCAGCGGCCCGCCGCCGATGCCCAACACCCAGTCGCGCACCAGGCCGAAGGCGGGCAGGGCGGCCACCGCCGCGCCGAAGCCCACGAGACTCGCCACGCTGAGGACCGGCAGCACCGCGGCGGTGGCGCCGGCGTCGATCGGGTCGCGCAGGGCCGGGAAACGGCGGAAGTTGAGCGCCGCGAGCACGACGATCGCGACGAGGAGTGCGGTCGCCACCGAGCACACGCCGCCCACGCCGGCCAGCGTGGTCGCGCCCCATTCCGGATCGGCGCGGAAGCCGAAATCGAGCGCCGGCAGCACGACTTGCGACATCGCCAGGTTCACCGCCACCACCAGCACGAGCGGCAGCACCGCGAGCGACACCGGCGGGCGGCCGGGGCAGCGCCGGCCGCGCGCGATCTCGGCCGGGTCGAACTCGCGCGCGGTGCTTGCAAGCTCGCGCAGCGCCACCGCGTCGGCGGGCGCGGATGCGTCGGGGCCGAAGCCTTCGCCGGCGGCGCGGGCCCGGCCCACCCGCAGGTTCAGCCACCGCATTCCGAAGGCCAGCATGACCGCCGCGGCGATGGTGCCGAGCCCCGGCGCGGCGAAGGGCGTGGTGCCGAAGAACGGCATCGGGATGGCGTTCTGGATCGCCGGCGTGCCCGGCAGCGCCGACAGGGTGAAGGTGGTCGCCCCCAGAGCCACCGCCGCCGGCAGCAGCCGCCGCGGGATGCCGCCGCCGCGGAACAGCGCAAGGCCCATCGGCGCGATCACGAAGAAGGCCACGAACAGGCTGACGCCGCCTTAGGTGGCCAGTGCGCCCGCCAGAACCACCGCCAGCACCGCACGCCCGGGGCCGAGGCGGCGGGTCATCCGGTCGGCGATGGCATCGACCGAGCCGGAGCCGTCCATCAGCGTGCCGAACAGCGCGCCGAGCAGGAACAGCGGGAAGAACTGCGCCACGAAGCCCGCCGCGGCGGGTCGGCAACCACCGCTGACGGAACGGACGCGCCGGCATCGCCCGCAGGCCGGGCCACAAGGCGCCGCCGCGGGCAGCGGCCGCGGGAGGCCGCGCGGGCAAGCCGCCGCGGGCAGGCCGGCGCGGCGGCCTCCCGCGCGCGGCCGGCGTCAGGCGACCAGCCGGTAGCCGCCCTGTTCGGTCACCAGCAGACGCGCGTTCGAGGGGTCGGGCTCGATCTTCTGGCGCAGGCGATAGATGTGCGTCTCCAGCGTGTGGGTGGTGACGCCGGCGTTGTAGCCCCAGACCTCGTGCAGCAGCACGTCGCGCGGCACCACGCCGTCCTGCGCGCGATAGAGGAACTTCAGGATGTTGGTTTCCTTCTCGGTCAGGCGGATCTTCCGCTCGCGCTCGTCCACCAGGAGCTTCATCGCCGGGCGGAAGCTGTAGGGGCCGAGCTGGAACACGGCGTCCTCGCTCTGCTCGTGGGTGCGCAGCTGCGCCCGGATCCGCGCCAGCAGCACCGGGAAGCGGAACGGCTTGGTGACATAGTCGTTGGCGCCCGAATCGAGCCCGAGGATGGTGTCGGCGTCCGAGGTCTGCCCGGTCAGCATCACGATCGGGCATTTCACGCCCTGCTTGCGCATGAGCCTGCAGAGCTCGCGGCCGTCGGTGTCGGGCAGCCCGACATCGAGGATCACCAGATCGTGGAGCTGCGCCTTCGCCTTCTGGATCGCCTCGGCGCCGGTCTGGGCCTCGAACACGTCGAAATCCTCGGTCATGACCAGCTGCTCGGAGAGCGCCTCGCGCAGGTCGTCGTCGTCATCGACAAGAAGGATCTTCCTGAGCTGTGCCATCCCTGTCTTCCCGATCCAGAGAACCCGGTGCCTTCGACAGATGGGCCCTGCTCATGCCGGCGTGAAGCGATGCTTCAACCGGCTCACGCGGTGGTGACGCAGGGGCGGGGATTGTTACGGCCCGCCCCCGGCTGCCGCGGCGGAGCGCTGGCGCCGCGGCGATTCCGGCGCTATCAGCGGGCCATGACCCTGCCCGCGCCGCTCTCGCCCATGCCTGCGGAACGGCTGGCCCGCGCCCGGGCCGATCTGCGCATGGGGCTGCCGGTGGTGCTGGAGGCGCCCGGCGGGGCGGTGCTGGCGGCCGCGGCCGAGACCCTGACGGAGGCGCGGCTGCGGGCGTTGCGCGCCTGCGGGCCGGTGGCGGTGGCGCTGACCGCCCGGCGGGCGGCGACGCTGAAGGCGCCGGCCTACGACGGCGACCTGGCGCGGGTGGCGCTGCCGCCCGGGGCCGGCGTCGCCTGGGTGCAGGCGCTGGCCGATCCGGCCGACGACCTCGCGATGCCGATGAAGGGGCCGCTGGCGGTGCTGCGCGGCGGCGATGCGGCGCCGGCGCGGGCGGCGATTCGGCTGATCAAGTCGGCGCGGCTTCTGCCCGCGGCGGTGCTGGTCGCGGCGGAGGGGCCGGCAGAGGGGCTGACCCGGCTGGGCCTGGCCGAGGCCGAGGCCGGCCTGGTCGCGGCGCCCGCGCTCAACCCGGTGATCGCGGCGCGGCTGCCGATGGCGCTGGCCGGGCCCGGCCGGCTCCACGTCTTCCGCCCCGAGGACGGCGGCGAGGAGCACTACGCGATCGAGGTGGGGGCGCCGTCGCGCGCCGCGCCGGTTCTGGCGCGGCTGCATTCGGCCTGTTTCACCGGCGACCTGCTGGGCAGCCTGAAATGTGACTGCGGGCCGCAGCTGCGCGCGGCGCTCGCGCAGATGGGGGCCGAGGGGGCGGGCGTGCTGCTCTACCTCAACCAGGAGGGGCGCGGCATCGGGCTGGCCAACAAGATGCGCGCCTACGCGCTGCAGGACCAGGGGTTCGACACCGTCGAGGCCAACCACCGTCTGGGCTTCGAGGACGACGAGCGCGATTTCCGCGTCGGCGCGGCGATCCTGAAGGCGCTGGGCTTTTCGGCCGTGCGGCTGATGACGAACAATCCCGCCAAGGTGGCGATGATGGCGGCGCAGGGGATCGCGGTGGCCGAGCGGGTGCCGCTGAAGGCCGGCCGGACCCCCGAGAACGCCGCCTATCTTGCCACCAAGGCGGCGAAGTCGGGGCATCTGTTGTGAGGCGGGGGTTCGGCGCCCGGTCGCGCCCTTCCCGGCGGTGATCGGGGGCGCGGCCGCGCGACGATCGGGGGCGCGGCCGCGCGACCCGCGCGACCCGGGCCGCCGCGGGCCGGGCCGGGCGCGGCGGGATCGCCCGGCCGTTGCGCCGCCCCCGCCTGAGGGCGCGGCAGGTCGCGGCC
>CALDYW010000156.1 GCA_937944395.1 uncultured Paracoccaceae bacterium
GCACCTCGGCCCGTTCGGCATCGCCTGCCTGGGCGAGCGCGGAGGCGAGCTGCGCGCGGGCGAGCGGCGTCGGCAGCCGCTCGCGCAGCTCGAACAGCCGCCGCGCCGCACCGGGCAGGCCCCGCCCGGCCAGCGCCAGCACATGCAGCCGGTAGGCCTGCACCGCGAGATCCTGCGGCCGGTCGAGCAGCCCGTAGTGCGCGTCCTCCGCCATGGCGCGCAGGGCGTTGTCGAGCGCCGCCTGCGGCACCTCCGCCCCGCCGGCGCGGGCGCGGATCAGCACCTCGGTGGCGAAGGCGCTCACCCAGGGGTCGGGCTCGCGCTCCGCCGACCACAGCCCGAAGCTGCCGTCGAAGCGCTGCCGGTCGAGCATGCGGGCGACCGCGCGCTGCAGGCGGACCACCCGGTCCGGCCCCGCCATCGCGTCGGGTGCCATGGCCAGCGCCAGCGCCTCGGCTCCCACCTGCTCGGTGCAGGCGAAGGGGAAGAAGGACAGCGCCTGCACCAGCGCCGACGCATCGTAGGCGACCGGCCCGCCCCAGGTGGCGCGCGCCGCGGCGGTGCCGGGGACGAAGCGGGCAAGCCCGGGATCGGCCGCGACCTCCTGCCCCGGCGCCAGCGTCGCGGCGGTGAGCACGGCGATGCGCGGGCGGGAGGAGCGGATGGTCATCCGCGCCTCGCGCGTCGCGGTGAAGCCGCCGGGGCCGGTGACGGAGAGGCGGATCACCGCCTCCCCCGCGCCGGTCGCGCGGAGGTCCAGCGCCGGAATCGCACGCTGCCCCGGCGCGAGCGTGACGGCGACGCGGCCGCCGCCGGTCAGGGGGCCCTCGGTGGTGACGGTCGCCACCACCTCGCCGCCCGGCAGTTCCAGGTTGTGCAGCAGCACCGGCAGGCGGGCGGTGTCGCCCGGCGCCAGGAAGCGCGGCAGCAGCGTCTCGGCCACCAGCCGGTCGCGCACCGTCATCGGCTGCGACGCGGCGCCGACGCGGTTTCCCTGCCAGGCGACGGCCATCAGCCGCAGCTCTCCCGCGAAGTCCGGCAGGTCGAAGGCGAAGCGCGCGATGCCGTCGGCCCCGGCCTGGGTGGGCCCTGCGAACAGCGCGACGATGCGCTGCGGCGGCGTGATGGCGTCCGCGCCCTCGTCCCCGTCGCCGCCCTGGCGGAGCGCGGCGGCCTCGCCCTCGGGGGGCGCGATCAGCCGCCCGTAGTCGTCGCGGATGTCGGCGCCGAGCCGCCGCCGCCCGAGGAAATGCCCGACCGGGTCGGGCGAGGCGAAGCGGGTGATGCGCAGGATGCCCTCATCCACCGCGGCGAGGGTGACGGTGGCCCCCGGCGCGGCGCGCACCGCGATCTCCTGCCGCACGCCGGGCCGGGCGAGGGTCGGGGCCTCGATCGCCGCCTCGATCCGCCGCGGCGCCGGATCGAGCGCGACCCAGGCCAAGCCCAGCGCGCGGGCGGGCTGGCCGTCCGCGGCCTCGCCGGGGCGGAACACGGTGGCCGCCAGATACGCCCCCGGCCCCCAGGCCGGGTCCACGCGGACGGACACCTCGGCGCCGCCGGCCGGAACCTCGATCTCCTGGATCGCGACAAGCCGGTCGGTCAGCACGGCGAGGCTGCCGCGCCCCGCAAACGGCGAAACGATGCGGATGCGCGCGGTGTCCCCGGCGCCGTAGGCTTGCCGGTCGGCCGACACGTCCACCCGGTCCGGCACCTCGGCGCCATCCACCCCGGCCCAGCCGGAGCGGAAGCGCACCGACGCCACGCCGAGCGCGCCGTCCGTCACCTCCAGCCGGTAGCGGCCGAAGGAGAGCCGGCGGGCGAAGCGGGCCGGGGCCTCCGCGGTCGGCGACAGGCGCGCGGACTCCACCGGCTCGTCGCGCCACACCACCGCGTAGCGCGGCACGCCGTCGCGCAGCACGATGCGCCAGTCGGGTCGTTCGCGCACCAGCCGCGCCGTCAGCGGGCGCGCCACGCGCCGGCCTTCGGGCGACAGGATCGCCACCTCGAAGGCCGCCTCAGCCCCGTCATCCACGCTGCCGCCCTGGAACAGCGGGCGGATCGCCACCCAGGGGGTGGTGCCGCGGACCGGGGTGGTCACGGTCAGGCGCGTCTCCCGCCCGCCCGGCTCGCCGATGGCGATGCGCGCCTCGGCCCGCAGCGGGCGGGTGGTGTCGGGCGCGCGGTCGAGCGCGAGCGTCAGGGTGGTGCGGCCCTGCTCGTCGGTCGGCGGAATCTCGACCGTGGCGAGATCGGGCAGCGCCGTCTCGTCCACCGCGCCGAAGCGCCAGCCCTGGGCGGCGGGGGCGGTGTCCGGGAACGGGTCCGGGTCGGGCAGCAGGCGCAGTTCCGCCTGGCCCGACAGGCCCTCGGCCGGGGCGCCGTAGAGGAAGCGGGCGGAAAGCGGCACGGCGAGGGGCGTGCCGGGGGTCAGGGGGCCGACCTCGCCGGCCTCGACGGCGAGCCGCTCGGGCACGAAGGCCTCGACGCGGAACTCGGCGCGGCCGATCGGCGGGGCGTCGGGGTCGGAGAACGCCTCGATCCGCCACAGCCCGGCCGGGGCGGAGGGGGACAGCGCCACCGGCAGGTGGATGGAGGCATCCGCCCCGCGCGCCGGCACGCTCTCGTGGAACACCTGCCCGTTCGGGCGCAGCACGCGGATGCGCACCGGCAGGTCGGCCGGCGCGCCGGCGGCGGAACGCACCAGCGCCATCGCCTGCACCGTCTCGCCCGGGCGGTACATGCCGCGGTCGAGATAGAGGAACGCATCGAGCGCCTGCGGGTGCGGGCGGCCCGTGGCGCCACGGTCTGACAGGTCGAAGGCGGCGGCGGCGAGGCTCAAGGAGACGAGGTCGTCCGCGGTCTCGGCGTGCAGGGCCAGTGGCGCGAGGTTGCCGCGCCCGCGCAACAGCCCGGCGGCGAAGCGCACGACGCCGTCGGGGCCGGTGCGCTCCTCGGCCAGGATCTCGTTGTTGCGGGCCATCAGCGCGACGCGCACTCCGGCGCGCGGCCGCGCATCCGAGAACCCGCGCACCTGCGCGGCCAGCCCATCGGCGCCGCGCCAGGCCGTCAGGCCGAGGTCGGTGACGAACAGCGGCAGCGCGGCGGCCGGCCCGTCC
>CALDYW010000157.1 GCA_937944395.1 uncultured Paracoccaceae bacterium
TGCCGGCGCCTCCGGCCAGCGCACCCAGCGATCCCGGCGGCAGGGCGGCAATCGGCCCGTCGCGTGCCACCAGCACGGGCACATCGAGCGCGGGCGGCCGGTAGAGACGGGCAAGCGATTCGGACGCCGGCGCGGCAAGGCCGGCGACGCCCTCGTCGGACGGTGCCGCGGGCAGCGTCGGCCCTCCGGTCTGCGGCAGGGCGACAAGGTCGGCCACGAAACCGGGCGCCTGATCGATCGGCGCGAGGCTGACCCGCTGCACTTCCTTCAGCACGCTCCAGGCGCCGTAGCCGACGGCACCGATCAGCGCCAGAAGGATCAGGAGCGACCCGATCGCCCGCGGCTCGACCTCTGCGCCGAGGCTCGGGCCGCGCGGGACGAAGGGCACCGCCGGATCGCCGATCGCGTCGCGCATACCGCCGCTGCGCCGCTGCGGCCTCGGCGCGGACGCGGCCGCCGACAAGCCGTGCGGCACCTCGAATCCGGCCTCGTCGCAGAACCTCTGCCAGGCCCATTCCGGATCGAGGCCGAGGAAGCGCGCATAGGAGCGGACATATCCCGCGATGAACCCGGGCGTGTCGAAGGCGGCCGGGTCGGCGTTCTCGATCGCGGCGATGTAGGTGGCCTTGATCTTCAGCTCGCGCTGCACGTCGATCAGGGACTTGCCGAGCGTCGCGCGCTCGCCGCGCATGATGTCGCCGAGGCGCAGTTCGAAGTCGTCGAACCCCTTGGCGGGCGCGGTCTCGTGCGCCATGGGCGTGTCGCGCCCGGTCATCCTGGCTGCCCCCGGTTCACTTGCCCCTGTCCCGGCCGTGCTTCGATTCGTGCCGGCCCCACCTGTTAGCGGAAGCCTAGCACAGGGCAAGAAGGGCTGCACCCGCAGAACGGCTCAGGCCGAGGCCTCGGCACGATTCAGCGCGCACCGCGACCACAGCCTGTCGAGCGCGCTCACGAGATGGTCGATCTCGGCGCGGCCGTGCAGCGGCGAGGGGGTGAACCGCAACCTTTCGGTGCCGCGCGGCACGGTGGGAAAGTTGATCGGCTGGACGTAGATGCCGAAGTCCTCGAGCAGCCAGTCCGACAGCATCTTGGCATGCCTCGGGTCGCCCACGATCACCGGCACGATATGGCTGCCGTGGTCGAGGAACGGCAGCCCGATCGCCTTCAACCGCGCCTTGAGGATCCGCGCCGCCGCCTGGTGGCGGTCGCGCAGGCGCCCGTCGGCCTTCAGATGGCGCACCGAAGCCGCCGCCCCCGCCGCCACCACCGGCGGCAGCGAGGTGGTGAAGATGAAGCCGGGCGCATAGGAGCGGATCGCATCGACGATCCGGGCCGAGGCGGCGATGTAGCCCCCCATCACGCCGAAGGCCTTGCCCAGCGTTCCGTTGACGATGTCCACCCGGTCGGCCAGCCGCAGCGCCTCGGCGACGCCGCCGCCGCGGGGGCCGTACATGCCGACGGCATGGACCTCGTCGAGGTAGGTCAGCGCGCCGAAGTCGCCGGCGGCGTCGAGGATCGCGGCGATCGGCCCGAAGTCGCCGTCCATCGAATAGACGCTCTCGAAGGCGACGAGCTTCGGCGCGTCCGGATCGTCGGCGGCCATCAGCGCCCGCAGATGATCGACGTCGTTGTGGCGGAACACCCGCTTCGGCCCGCCGCCGCGGCGGATGCCCTCGATCATGCTGGCGTGGTTCAGGGCGTCGGAATAGACGATCAGCCCCGGGATCAGCCGCTGCAGCGTGGCCAGCGTCGCATCATTGGCGATGTAGGCCGAGGTGAAGACCAGCGCCGCCTCCTTCCCGTGCAGGTCGGCGAGTTCGGATTCGAGCGCACGGTGCCAGACGGTGGTGCCCGAGATGTTGCGCGTGCCCCCCGAGCCCGCGCCGCCCTCGTCGAGCGCCTCGCGCATCGCCGTCAGCACCGCCGGATGCTGACCCATTCCGAGGTAGTCGTTGCCGCACCAGATGGTCACCTCGCGGATGCTGCCGTCGGGGCGGTGCCATTCCGCGCGCGGGAAGCGCCCGCGCAGCCGGCGGATGTCGATGAAGGTGCGGTAGCGCCCTTCCTCGTGCAGCCGCGCAAGCGCATCGTCGAAAGCGGCGTGATAGATCTCGGGCGTCAGGGTCACGACGAAACGGCCTCCCGGGTCGGTCAGGCAGAGCGGAGATAATCGATCGTCAACCGGTTGCACAGGGCCCGGACCGCCGCCTTGATCCATGTCATCCGCGGCATCGCCGCGCAGTCCGCAGCGCGCGGCGGCTGCCGGAGGCGCTGGCTGGACGCGAGGCGACTGAGCGCCTAGGGTCGCGCAGGTCGCCGCAACCGGAGCCCCGAGCCATGACCGCCCGCAGCCGAACCGCCCTCGACCCGGTCCTCGCCCGGATCGACGCCGGGCTTCCGGCGGCGCTCGAGCGGCTGATGGCGCTGCTGCGCATCCCTTCGGTTTCCACCGATCCCGCCCATGCCGCGGACTGCGCCCGGGCGGCCGAATGGCTGGCCGACGACCTTCGCAGCATCGGCTTCGATGCCGCGCCGCGGCCGACTCCGGGCCATCCGATGGTGGTGGGCCATGCCGGCAGCGGCGCGCGGCACCTGCTGTTCTACGGCCATTACGACGTCCAGCCGGTCGATCCGCCGGAGCTCTGGGACCGCGATCCGTTCGATCCGGCGATCGAGGAAACGCCGGCCGGCCCGGTGATCCGCGCCCGCGGCGCCTCCGACGACAAGGGCCAGCTCATGACCTTCCTCGAGGCGGCGCGGGCCTGGGTGGCGGTCCACGGCGCCCTGCCCGCACGCGTCACCGTGTTCCTCGAGGGCGAGGAGGAATCGGGCTCGCCCTCGCTCCTGCCGTTCCTGCGCGACAATGCCGCGGAACTCCGCGCCGATCTCGCGCTGATCTGCGACACCGGCCTGTTCCAGGACCGGACGCCCGCGATCGTCACCATGCTGCGCGGGCTGCTGGGCGAGGAGGTGACGATCCGCGGCCCGGCGCGCGACCTGCATTCGGGCATGTACGGGGGGGCCGCGGTCAACCCGATCCGGGTGCTCGCCCGCATCCTCGGCAACCTCCACGACACGGACGGGCGGGTGACGATTCCCGGCTTCTACGAGGGCGTGGACGACCTGCCCGAGACCCTGCGCGCCCAGTGGCGGGCTCTCGGCTTCGACCACACGGCCTTCCTCGGCGCCGTCGGCCTGTCGGTTCCGGCGGGCGAGGCGGGGCGCACGCCGCTCGAAATGCTGTGGTCGCGCCCGACGGCCGAGGTGAACGGGATCCGCGGCGGCTATGCGGGGCCGGGATTCAAGACCGTGCTGCCCGCCGAGGCGACCGCCAAGGTGTCGTTCCGCCTGGTCGGGCGGCAGGATCCGCTGGCGATCCGCGCCGCCTTCCGCGACTGGGTCCGGGCGCAGCTGCCGGCCGACTGCTCGGCCGTCTTCGAGGACCACGGCGCCAGCCCGGCGGGCCACATGAACATCGACGACCCCGCCTTCGAGGCGGCACGCCAGGCGCTGTCGGAGGAATGGGGCGTGCCGGCTGCGTATATCGGCTGCGGCGGGTCGATCCCGGTCGCGGGCGCGTTCCGCAGCGAGCTCGGGATGGACGCGATGCTGATCGGTTTCGCCCGCGACGACGACCGCATCCACAGTCCGAACGAGAAATACGACCTCGAGAGCTTTCACCGGGGCATCCGCTCCTGGGCGCGGATCCTCGCGGCGCTGGCGCTCTGACGGGGGGCGGCCGCGGCACCGCGCCCCGCGGGCAGGGCGGCGCGCGCACCGCATCCGGCCGGGGCCGGACACGGCGGCCGCCTTGGCGCGCCCGGGCCGCCGCGCCGCCGCGCCGCCGCGCCGCGGAAACCGGCCGGGGTGACCGGCGGTGCGCGCGACGGGACGGTGCGAGGGGGGGAGAGTGGCGCGGTTGACGGGGCTCGAACCCGCGACCCCCGGCGTGACAGGCCGGTACTCTAACCGACTGAGCTACAACCGCGCGTCTTCCGGTCCGGCATGGCGACCAGACGTGCAGGGGTGATAGTCGCGGGGTAGGGCGGCGTCAAGCGGGTTTGACCCCGTGCCGGTCAGGTTGCCGCCGCGTCCGTATCATTCTATCATGCGCATGGGTCGGAAAGCACCCCCGGCGGAAGCGACGGCGGCACGAGGGGCGAGGATGGACACGGGGCAGCCGACGGTCGAGGAACTGCTGGCCGAGATCGGGCGCGAACTCGGTGAACTGGCCCTCGGTGCGGGCGGCCGGCTGTCGCCGGTGTTCCTGGTGGCGATGCTCGGCATCTGCCTCTGGCTCTACCGGCGGCAGAAGCCGGGAACCGGCTTTTTCGCCTGGGTGTTCCCGAAGTCGGTCTATTTCCATCGCTCGCACTGGGTGGACATCAAGATCTTCCTCTTCACCCGGGTGCTGAACCTCCTGGTGGCGGTCAGCCGGGTCGGCGTGGCGACAGGCGTCGGCGCGATCGTCTCGGGGTCGGTCGGCGAGATGGTGCGGGGCGACGCGCCGGCGGGTTCGACGGGAATGGCGATCCTGGTGGCGATCCTGAGCTTCGTGGTGGTGGACTTCTGCGCCTACTGGGTGCACCGCATCCACCACGAGAACCGCATCCTCTGGCCGTTCCATGCGGTTCATCATTCGGCCGAGGTGATGACGCCGATCACGCTCTACCGCAAGCACCCGGTCTACGACTTCCTGGGCGGTGTCTTCGCGAGCCTGGTCCTCGGGCTGGTGATGGGGGTGCTCCTCGGCGTGTTCGTCGGCGGTGTCAGCGCCTACACCATCGGCGGCATCAACATCGCCTACTACATCTTCCACCTGGTCGGATCGAACCTGCGCCACAGCCACATCTGGCTGAGCTACGGGCCCGTGCTCGAACACGTCCTGATCTCCCCCGCCCAGCACCAGGTCCACCACAGCGTGGACGTGCGCCACCACGACAAGAACTATGGCGAGGTGCTGGCGATCTGGGACTGGATGTTCGGCACGCTCTACGTTCCGCGCAGCCGCGAGCAGCTGACCTTCGGGCTTGCCGATGCCGAGGGCAACCGTCTGCCGCAGCGTCACCCGACGCTGCGGCACCTGCTGTTCCGCCCTTTCGCCGACAGCTGGACGGCGCTCGGCGAGGCGCTCGGCCGGCGCCGCGGACAGGTGCAGGGCGCCGCGGCTCAGGGGTCGGGCGCGCACCGGCGCGGAAGCGACTGAGGATGCGGGAGTGACCGGCGACGTCGATCCGGCGCCCGCGGCGGAATCCGCACTGGCGGAATCCGCACAGGCGGAGGTCGCGTTCCTCGACATCGCGGCGCCGGGCTTTTCCGTGCGCGGGCCCGAGGTCGCGGCGGCGCGCGCGAGGGGCTGGTATGCGCGCACGCCTTACGGCCTCGCGGTGCTCGGCTACGATGCGGTGAGGGAGCTCATCACCGATCCGCGGCTGCGGCAGGGGTCGCACCGCTGGCCCGACCTGCACGGCGAGACCGGCCTCTGGGCGCAGTGGTGGAAGCGGATCGTGCTGAACCGCGAGGGCGCCGACCATGCCCGCCTGCGCCGCCTCGCCCAGCCCGCCTTCGCCCCCCGCATCGTCGAGCGGCACCTGCCGGGCTTCGAGACGCTCGCCGCCGAGCTCATCGCGGGCTTCGCCCCGCGCGGGCGCTGCGAGTTCATGGCCGACTTCGCCGAGCCCTACGCCGCCCGTGTGATCTGCGACCTGATCGGCCTCGGGCAGGCCGACTGGCGGGCGCTGGCCGATCTGGCGGTCGAGATGGGGCTGGCGCTGGGCGTCACCTATTCCCGCGACGCCGGCCGGATCGACGCCGCGACCGGGGCGATGGCCGATTTCGCACGCCGGGTGATCGCCGAGCGCCGCGCCGCCCCCCGCGACGACTTCATCGGCACGCTGATCGCCGCAAATGCCGACAAGGACGCGCTATCGGACGAAGAACTCGAGGACATGATCGTGCTGGCGATCTTCGGCGGCATCGACACGACACGGAACCAGCTCGGCCTTGCGATGGCGACCTTCCTCGAAAACCCTTCGCAGTGGGCGCTGCTCGCCGAACGCCCCGACCTCGCCCGTGCCGCGGTCGAAGAGGTGATGCGGCTGCGCCCCACCGCCACCTGGGTGACGCGCGAGGCGACCGAGGATTTCACCTTCCGCGGCCTCGCGATCGCGGCCGGCACCACGATCCACCTCGTCTCCTCCGCGGCCGGAACCGACCCCGCGGCCTTCACACCCGGCTTCGACATCACCGCCCGGCGCAAGCCGCATTTCGGGTTCGGCGGCGGCCGGCACCATTGCATCGGCGCGCCGATCGCGCGGGCCGACATGACCGTTGCGCTGCGGCTCCTGTCGCGGCGGCTGGGCAATCCGGTGGCCGACGGTCCGTCGGAATGGCTGCCCGACAGCGGCAACACCGGCCCCGTCCGCCTGCCGATCCGTTTCGAGCCGCGGCCGGGATGAGCCCCCTCGCCGTCGGGCAGCGCGATCCGTTCGCCGGTGTCGCCGGGCGGCGGACGTAAGCGCCCGTCCGGCCGGTCGCCGACGCGCGAGGCCTGCGTCGCCGCCTTCATGCGCTCCTGCGACGGGGCGACGACACAACGGGGCGACGAAGTTGCAGCGGTTTCGGCGCGGTCCCTCGCCGGTGGCGCCCCCCGGTCTGGATCCCGAGGCGGCTCCGGGGGCGGGCGCGGATGCCGCCCTCGGTGCCTCCGGAATCGGTGATCCCCTGTCCCGCCACCATCGGGTTGACCACGCCCGGCATGGCCAACCGGTCGGTCCCGAGCAAGGCGCGGCGGTGCATCCGTCCGCGGCAGCGGCGGGTCGCGGTGGCCAGGGCGATGTCGGATGCGGGCGCGGGTCCATCCCCTGACCGGTCCGAAAGCCGGCCGGCCCCATCCGCTCGACGAAGACGAAGGGGCCGACCCTCTGCCGGCGCGGTGGCGGAAGCGCCCGGCGCACCCCGAACCCGCCCGAGGTCGCGGGCGCGCGGCACGATCCCGATTGCATCCGCGGCGCCGGCAGCCGCAGCCCGGCGGCCGCGCCGCCGCGATCGAGGGCGGGAGGCCGGCCCGTGTCGCGGCCCCTGCCGCGGCCTGTGCCGATCCTGCCCGATCCGCGCCGCGGGGCGCACGAGAGCCCTTTCAGCCCCGCAACACGCCACGATCGCCGGTTTCCGCGGCGGAGGGTGTCGCACGCGCCAGCCGGTCGAGCTCGGCGGCGATCTCGATCAGGCGCGAGACCTCGGCGGGACTGGCGCGACCGGCGATCTCGTAGGCGGCGGCCTGAACGAGTTCCGATGCCCGGCGCAGGCCGAAGTGCAGGCCCCCGGCGCGCGGCGACGGCCCGGCGGCGGCAACCGCCGGCGCGGCCCCCCCATCGATGCCTTCGCGGTGATCTTGCATGCTGCGCCGCCCGGATCGGGTTGTCCGGACAACCTATCCGGATCGGGGGGGATGTAAAGGCGACAGGCCGGGGCGGTTGTCGGCTCGCCGGCGCCCGACCCCGCGCGTGGCCGCTTCCGGTCGGGCGCGATGCGGTCTAAGTCTCGGCGAGGCCGGCGGCAGGGGAGTGCACGCGTGGAGGTGATCCTGCATTTCGGGATGCCCAAGACGGGCAGCAGTTCGATCCAGGAGACGTTCGCGACGGCACCGCCGCCCGGCCTTGCGACCCTGCCCTGGCCGCAGGCGAACCACGCCGCCTTCGTTGTCGCCTTCTTCGAGGACGCGCCCGAGCGGCACCCGGCCTTCGCGCACCGCCCCGACCCGGCGGGTGCCGTTGCCGCGATGCGGGCCGAGTGGGAACCGCGGATCGAGGCCGCTTTCGCCAATCCGGACATCGGGCGGATACTGATCTCGGCCGAACGGCTCTACAACACGCCGCGGCCGGCCTTGCGGCGGCTCGCGGACTGGCTGGATGCCCGGGCGCAGCGGGTGACGGTGGTGGGCTACGTCCGCCCGCCCGTCGCCTTCTCGGCGAGCGCCCTCGTCCAGAACATCCGCGCCGGCACCGGCGGGCGCCGGGTGGCCGAGGTCTGGCCGGTCTATCGCGCGAAGATCGGCAAGTTCGACGACGTGTTCGGCCGCGACCGGGTGCGGCTGTTTCCGTTCCGGCCAGAGCGGATGCCCGGCGGCGACGTTACGGCCGACTTCGCCGCGCGCATCGGCGTCGCGCTCGACCCGGCGCGGATCCGGCGCGTGAACGAGAGCCTCTGCCGCGAGGCGGCGGCCCTGATCCACGCCTGGGACAGGACGAGGCCGAAGCGCGAGGGTGCCGCTGCGCGGTCGGCGCGCGCGCGACTGGTGCGCGCGCTGCAGGGGCTGAAGGGCGAGAGGCTGGAGCTCGGGCCCGCGCTGGTCGCGCCGCTGCTTGCGCGCCATGCCGCCGACCT
>CALDYW010000158.1 GCA_937944395.1 uncultured Paracoccaceae bacterium
CCGCCGGCGCCGGCGGCCCGGCAGCGCCGGCCTCGGCCACGGTGCCGTCGATCAGCAGTTCGATGAACAGGCTGATCAGCTGCGGGCGCCCCGAGACCCCCGCCTTGCGGTAGATCGCCGCCGTCTGCGCCCGCACCGTGCCTTCGCTGGTCGCGCGCAGGCGGGCGATCTCCTGCACCGAAAGCCCCTTGATCGCGAACAGGGCGACGTCGCGTTCGGCCGGGGTGAGGCCCCATTCGCCGAATCGCTGGTCGAGCAGGTCCCGGAAGGCCCCGGTCGCCCGGCGCAGCCGTTCCTCGGCATCGCGGCGTCCCCGGAGCGCGCGCACGAATCCGCGCGCCCCCAGCACGAGGCCCGCGACGAGCCCGGCCAGCGCGCCGAGCTCGATCAGTTCCTGCCACTGCCAGCCGATCGGGCGGCTGCGCAGTCCGAGGACCGAGCCGAGAATCGAGAAGGCGAACACCCCGAGGCAGGCGGCCTGCAGGGCGACCAGCAGCAGCAGCCCGGCGGCGGGGCCGGGCCGCGGGATCCGTGCCCGGCGCCGCCCGGCGGCGGATCGTCCTGCCGGCCCGTGCGGGTCGCCGGTCACGGGCCGGGTTCGGCGTCGGCCGAGCGCACCGGGTCGTCGCCCGGATCGGGCGGGGTCGAGGCGAGGCCGGGGACCGCGCCCAGGGTCGCGGCCGCCGGGGCGGGCGCCGCCATGCCGCCGTCGCGCCCGCCCTCGGCGTAGCGCGTGGTCGTCGCGAAGTCGCGCAGCACCTCGCCGGTCAAGGGGTCGATCACCACCTCGCGGCTGCCGTCCGGGCCGGTGGCGATGATCCAGATCCGTCCGAGCAGACTCCGCCGGACGACGATCTGGGCATAGCCCTGGGACCGGAGCAGGGCGGCCCAGTCCTCGGCCGGCCCCGCCGCGGCCGGCGGTGCCGAGACGGCGAGCGCGAGCGCGATCAGCGGGGCGGTCAGCGGGCGGCGCATGGCGACCTTCAGGGTTCGGGCAGGGTGCGGGTTCGATCATCACCCCCCGCCGCCCGCGGCGCAAGGCCGGGGCGGGGGGGGCAGGGCGGCAGGCGCTGCCTTGGGGATGGATCCGGTCGCCCGCCGCCCGTCGGAGTTCAGGGCGCGCAGAAGGCGGGCAGTCTGCGGCCGGGAAGCGGCATGCAGGCTTCCTCCCCCACATGCTCGCGCGTGGCCGGCGCGGCGGTGCCGCGCGGCCCGCCGTGCTGGCCGCCCGCGGTCGGGGCTGCCTCCGTGCCGGTCGTGGTGTGGAAGATGCAGTCGCCGCAGTCGCCGCCCGGGACGGGCAGGATCGTCACGTCGCCGTCATCGCCGGGCCAGTCGCCGTCGATCGGGTCGATCGGTCCGGGGTCGTCCGGGCCGGTCTCCCAGCCCTCGTCGGGCCAGGTGCCGCCGGGCTCGCCCGGGTCGCCGCCGTCGCCGCCGCCGTCGCCGCCGTCGTCGCCACCGTCGTCGCCACCGTCGTCGCCCGTGTCGCCGTCATCGCCCATGTCGCCGTCATCGCCGGGCACCTCGGCGCCGTCCCGGTCCTCGTCGGCCACGCCCGGACGCCCTTCGACGAAATCGACCCGGATCCAGGGGGCCGCGATCGAGGCGCCGCGCCAGACCGGCGCGGCCTCGGCCGGAACCGCCACGGCGGCCGCGACCGCCGCCAGCGCCGACGTTGCCGCGCTCAGCGTCAGCATCGCCATGACCTTGCGCGCCTCGGCGCGTTGCAGGGAACCCCTTCGCATGCCATTCACTCCGTCCCGCGCCGGAAGTCTGCGGACCCCATGCCCACGCCCCGGCTGCCGGCCCGGTCTGCCCTGCGCGCCCGCCCGGCGTCCATCCGACGCACGCTTGAAGCGCCCGCACCGGCGCACGCAAGCGCGCGCTTACGCGGCGGACAGGGCCGATCCGCCCGCCGCGTCAGACCTTCATCTCGAAGCCGAGGTGCCGGGCGACGGTGAAGATGTCCTTGTCGCCGCGGCCGCACATGTTCATCACGATCAGGTGATCCTTCGGCAGGTCGGGGGCGATCTTCATCACATGGGCAAGCGCGTGGCTGGGTTCGAGCGCGGGGATGATTCCCTCGAGCTCGCAGCACAGCCGGAAGGCCGCCAGCGCCTCGGCATCGGTGATCGCGACGTATTCGGCCCGGCCGATGTCGTGCAGCCAGGCGTGTTCGGGCCCGATGCCGGGGTAGTCGAGCCCGGCCGAGATCGAATAGCCCTCGAGGATCTGCCCGTCGGCGTCCTGCAAAAGGTAGGTGCGGTTGCCGTGCAGCACGCCGGGCCGGCCGCCGGTGAGGCTGGCGCAGTGCTCCATCCGGTCGTCCACGCCCTTGCCGCCGGCCTCGACCCCGATGATCCGCACGCCCGGATCGTCGAGGAACGGATGGAACAGGCCCATCGCGTTCGACCCGCCGCCGATCGCGGCAATGATCGTGTCGGGCAGGCGGCCTTCGCGCGCCTGGATCTGCGCCTTCGTCTCCTTGCCGATGATCGACTGGAAGTCGCGCACCATCGCCGGATAGGGGTGCGGGCCGGCCACCGTGCCGATGCAGTAGAAGGTGTCGCGCACGTTCGTCACCCAGTCGCGCAGCGCGTCGTTCATCGCGTCCTTCAGCGTGCCGCGCCCCGAGGTGACCGGAATCACCTCGGCCCCGAGAAGGCGCATCCGGAACACGTTCGGCGCCTGCCGCTCGACGTCGTGCGCGCCCATGTAGACGATGCATTTCAGTCCGAACCGCGCGCAGACCGTGGCGGTGGCCACCCCGTGCTGGCCCGCGCCGGTCTCGGCGATGATGCGGGTCTTGCCCATCCGGCGCGCCAGCAGGATCTGGCCGAGGACGTTGTTGATCTTGTGCGCGCCGGTGTGGTTCAGCTCGTCGCGCTTCATGTAGACCTTCGCGCCGCCGAGATGGGCGGTGATGCGCTCGGCGAAGTAGAGCGGCGAGGGGCGGCCGACGTAATGCGTCCAGAGGTCGTCCATTTCGGCCCAGAAGTCCGGGTCGGTGCGCGCCTTCGCGTATTCGGCCTCGAGGTCGAGGACCAGCGGCATCAGCGTCTCGCTGACGAAGCGCCCGCCGTAGATGCCGAAGCGCCCGCGCTCGTCGGGGCCGGTGCGGTAGGAGTTGGGCAGGTCTTCGGGCATCATCGTGCTCCCTCGGGCGGCTGGTCAGGGTGTAGCGGCCCCCCGGGGGCCCTTCAAGGTGCCGGAACGGCCGCCGGCGGGTCAGGCCCCGCGGCCGGCTGCCGCGACGAAGGCGCCGATCAGGCCGGCATCCTTCACGCCCGGCGCGGATTCGACACCCGACGAGACGTCCACCTGCCGCGCCCCGGTCAGCCGGACCGCCTCGGCGACGTTCGCGGGCGTCAGCCCGCCGGCGAGCAGCCAGGGCACCGGCCAGCGCCGGCCCGCGACCAGCCGCCAGTCGAAGGCGATGCCGTTGCCGCCCGGCAGCGCCGCGCCCGGCGGCGGCCGGGCATCGACCAGAAGCATGTCGGCCGCCCGCGCCGCCTCGTCGAGCGCCGGAAGGTCGGCCTCGGTCGCGATCCCCACCGCCTTGATCACCGGCAGTCCGAAGCGGTCGCGAACCGCGGCCACGCGCCCGGGCGGCTCGCGCCCGTGCAGCTGCAGGATGTCGAGCGGCACCGCCGCGAGCAGGGCATCGAGCCCGGCGTCGTCCATGTCCACCGTCAGGCCGACGCGCGCCACGCCCGCGGGCACCCGCGCGGCCAGCTCGGCGGCGGTGCCGGGGCTGAGGTTGCGCGGCGACCGGGCGTAGAAGACGAAGCCCGCATAGGCCGCTCCGGCCGCCGCCGCGGCATCGACGGCGGCGGGCGATGTCAGCCCGCAGATCTTCACGCGGACGGCGCCGGGCACGGGCGGCGGCCTAGCCCGCCTTGCGGGGCGGTTCCAGCAGTTCGAGCACCTCGTCCGTCGCCGCCTTCGGCTTGATGCGTCCGACCTCGCGCGACAGCGCCTCGGCCTCGCGCCGGGCCTGCGCGGCGGCTGCGCGGTGCTTCTGCTCGCGCAGCCATTCCCAGAAGAACCCGATCATGAGCCCCGCGACGATCCCGCCGAACAGCGCCACGAACAGCGGCACCTCGAGCGCGCCCGTGAGGCCGATGTAGGCGCCCATCCCCTCGGGCAGGAGCCGCAGCACCACCGGGTCGCGGTTGGCCAGAGCCACCGTCACCAGGACGAGCGCGAGCAGGACGAGGAACAGCGTGCGCAGCAGCCTCACCCGGTCAGCCTCCGCCGTTCAGCCGGTCGCGGAGCGCCTTGCCGGTCTTGAAGAAGGGCACGTGCTTTGCCTCGACCTCGACCGATTCTCCGGTGCGCGGATTGCGGCCGATCCTGGCGTCGCGCTTCTTGACCGAGAAGGCGCCGAAACCGCGCAGCTCCACCCGGTCGCCGCGCGCCATGGCGGCGATGATCTCCTCGAAGATGGTGTTGACCAGCCGCTCGACGTCGCGCTGGTAGAGGTGCGGGTTCTCGTCGGCGATCTTCTGGATCAGTTCGGACCGGATCATCAGGTCTCTCCCCGGGCACTGCGCCCGGCGGCCGCCAGGCATCGCGCACTATAGGCCGAAAGCGTCGCGGCCGACAACGGAGTCGCGGGAACCGGCCGCACGAAAACGGAAAACTCCGCCGGAGGGCGGCCCCCTGCCGGGCCGGGTGGCGCAGGGGAACGGGCGGCCCCCGGACGGCGGGGCCGCCCGCCGTTCCCTGCCGTCAGGTCCGGTCGCCGCGCAGGGCGGCGCCGAGGATGTCGCCGAGGCTCGCGCCGGAATCGGACGAGCCGTACTGCTGGACGGCCTCCTGTTCCTCGGCGATCTCGCGCGCCTTGATCGACAGGCCGAGCTTGCGGCTCTTGGGATCGACGTTGGTCACCCGCACGTCCACCTTGTCGCCGATCTGGAAGCGCTCGGGCCGCTGTTCGGACCGGTCGCGGCTGAGGTCGGAGCGGCGGATGAACGACTTCATGCCGTTGTAGTCCACCTCGATCCCGCCGTCCTCGATCTTCGCCACCGTGACGGTGATCACCGAACCGCGCTTCACCCCGTCGATCGCCTCGGCGAAGGGGTCGCCCGCGACCTGCTTGATCGAGAGCGAGATGCGCTCCTTCTCGACATCCACCTCGGTGACCACGGCCTTGACGAGGTCGCCCTTGCGGTAGGCCTGGATCGCCTCCTCGCCGCGCTTGTCCCAGCTGAGGTCGCTGAGGTGCACCATCCCGTCGATGTCGTGGTCGAGGCCGACGAACAGCCCGAACTCGGTGATGTTCTTGACCTCGCCCTCGACGATCGAGCCCTCGGGATGGGTTTCGGCGAAGAGTTCCCAGGGGTTGCGCATGGTCTGCTTGAGCCCGAGGCTGACGCGGCGCTTCTGCTGGTCGATCTCGAGCACCATCACGTCCACCTCCTGGCTGGTCGAGACGATCTTGCCCGGATGGACGTTCTTCTTGGTCCAGCTCATCTCCGAGACGTGCACGAGCCCCTCGATTCCCGGCTCGAGCTCGACGAAGGCGCCGTAGTCGGTGATGTTGGTCACGCGGCCGCGGTGCACCGAGCCGATGGGGAACTTCTGCTCCACCGAATCCCACGGGTCGGCGAGAAGCTGCTTCATCCCGAGGCTGATGCGGTGCGTCTCCTTGTTGATCTTGATGACCTGCACCTTCACGGTCTGGCCGATCTCGAGGATCTCGTTGGGGTGGTTCACGCGCCTCCAGGCCATGTCGGTGACGTGCAGAAGCCCGTCCACCCCGCCGAGATCGACGAAGGCGCCGTATTCGGTGAGGTTCTTCACCACGCCGTCCACCACGTCGCCCTCGCTCAGCTTGCCGATCACCTCGGCGCGCTGCTCGGCGCGGGACTCCTCGAGGATCGCGCGGCGGCTGACCACGATGTTGCCGCGGCGGCGGTCCATCTTCAGGATCTGGAAGGGCTGCTTGAGGCCCATCAGCGGGCCTGCGTCGCGCACCGGGCGCACGTCCACCTGGCTGCCGGGCAGGAAGGCGACGGCGCCGCCGAGATCCACCGTGAAGCCGCCCTTGACGCGGCCGAAGATCGCGCCCTCGACCCGTTCCTCGTTGGCATAGGCCTTCTCGAGCCGGTCCCAGGCCTCTTCCCGGCGTGCCATCTCGCGGCTGATCACCGCCTCGCCGCGGGCGTTCTCGACCTGGCGCAGATAGACCTCGACCACGTCGCCCACCTTGATCTCGGGGGTCTGGCCGGGGCCGGCGAATTCCTTCAGATCGACGCGACCTTCCATCTTGTAGCCGACGTCGATGATGGCCTGGCCCGCCTCGATGGCGATGACCCTGCCCTTGACGACACTGCCCTCGGTCGGCGTGTCGATCTCGAAGCTCTCCTTCAGGAGGGCCTCGAAGTCTTCCATGGTGGCCTTGGCGCACATGCGGTCGGGTATCCTCTGTTCGTCGCTGTTCCGGCCAGGCGGTTGGCTCCGCCGGTCTTCCGGGAAAACAATGAGGGCCGGTGCAGCGCGCCGACCCTGCTCAAGTCGCGGCCGCCGGGCGTCTTGCGGCCCGGTCGGCTGCGGGGTCTCTAGCCGGGATCGCCCGGCGGGGCAAGGGCGAAGGCGGATGCCGGATCGCTAGAGCAGGAAGTGCGCCGCCGTCAGGCCGAGGCCGGGCGATAGCGCGAGCGAGAAGTCGGCGATGCCGTCGCCGTCCACGTCGCCCTGCACCAGTCCCGTGCTGGCGGCATAGCGCAGCTGCCCGGCGACCCCGGTGAACGCGCCGGTGATGAAGGTGAAGGCCTGGTCGCCGGGCAGGGCGGTGTTGGCGTCGATCGCCGACAGGTCGATCACGTCCTCGTCCGGCCGGAAGTCGGTGATCCGGTCGCGCGACCCCGCGGCGAGGCCGATCTCGGCCACCGACGCGAACACGAAGGTGTCGGCGCCGGGCCCGCCGGCCATCAGGTCGGCGCCGGTGCGGCCGAAGATCACGTCGTCGCCGGCCCCGCCGCGGATCGTGTCGGTGCCCGCGCCCCCGTCGAGCGTGTCGTCGCCCGCGCCGCCGACCAGAAGGTCCTCGCCCCCGCCGCCGCCCAGGTCGTCGTCGCCGGCCCCGCCGCGCAGCGTGTCGTTGCCGGCATCGCCGAGCAGCGTGTCGTCGCCCGCGCCGCCGTCGAGCGAGTCGTTCTGGCCGCCGCCCGACAGCCGGTCGTCCGCCTGTCCGCCGATCAGCGTGTCGTTGCCGATGTCGCCGAGCACCGAGCCCGACACCAGGCTGGCACCCCGGCCGTCGTAGAGGTCGTTCCCGGCCCCCAGGATCACGTCGCCCAGCACCGTCCCGCCCGGGTTCAGGAACCGGTCCGCGCCCGCGCCCAGATCGGCATCGCCCTCCATCCGGCCGCTGTTCGTCACCAGATCGACCCCGGCATGGCCGCGGAAGGCCCCGGTGCCGCCGCGGATCACGCCCGAATTCTCGAGGGTCAGGGTGCCGGCCTGCGCATCGCCGTAGTCCACCCCCCACCAGAGCAGCGCGCTGACCTCGCCCGCGTTCACGACGCGGCTGCCGGTGACCGAATAGGGTACGGTCGGATCGCTGGTGCCGAGGCGCACGCCCGCACCTTCCGTGCCGGTGGCGACGATGCTGCCGCCGGCGAGGTTCTCGATCCGCGTGGCCTCGGCCGTGGCGATGATGCCGTTGTGGTAGGCACTGCTGCGGGTGGCGTCTTCGAACGCGTTGGCGTGGATCCGTCCGGCGTTGACGAACTGCCCCCCCGCATCGCCGAAGAACCCGAGCATCACCGGACTGGCCGCCGAGATCGTGCCCGTGTTCTCGCCCCGGAAGTTCGTTGTCGCAACCAGGAGGCCGATCATCGCCGGCGCCGTCAGCAGGCCGGCGTTGGCGAAGAACCCGTCGGACGTCGCGGGTCCGAAGAACAGCATCGCGCTTGCCGAGGATGTGCCGGTGCCGACGATCTGCCCGCCCGGCCCGATGACCACGCGCGACGAATCGCCCGCCGCCCAGATCCCGATCGCGGATATCACCGTGCCGAGGACCGTGAGCGTGACATCGGTCCGCGCGGCGAAGGAGATGGCCGGGCCGGAATCGGTCCGGGCGACGGTCACCCCGGGCAGGATCGTGTAGCTGTCGCCATTGGCGAAAAACGTGAAGCGGAGTCCCGAGCCGATGTTGTTGAAGGTTGCGAAATAGTTGGTCATGGTGAGGGTCCTCCGCAGAATGACTTGCGCAGTCTGGCCCGGATCGGACTTTCCGGGAAGCCCCGGACCCGGCCGGCGCCCTGCGCGCCGCGCGGCTTTGCGCCCGCCGCGGCCCGCGCGGCCTCAGCCGCCGAGCGCCGCCGCCACCGCCGCCGCCGCGCGCGCCACCGCCTCGTCCACCGTCATCGCCGAGGTGTCGAGCACCAGGGCATCCGGGGCCGGGCGCAGGGGCGCGGCCGCGCGCCCGGCGTCGCGCGCGTCCCGCGCCCGGACGCCCGCGAGAACCGCGGCCGGCTCGCCCCCGACCTCGAGCCAGCGGCGGTGCGCCCGAACCTCGGGGCTGGCGGTCACGTAGAGCTTCACCTCGGCCTCGGGGCAGACGACCGTGCCGATGTCGCGCCCGTCGAGCACCGCCCCGCCCGGCCGGCGGGCGAAGCGGCGCTGGAAGTCGAGCAGCGCCGCGCGCACCTCGGGGATCGCCGCGATCCGGCTGGCCTCGGCCCCGACCGCCTCGGACCGCAGCCCCGGGGCGGCGAGGTCGGCCTCGGTCAGCGACCGCGCCGCGGCGACCGGATCGCCGCCCCTGGCCGCGACCGCGCGGTAGAGCAGCCCGGTGTCGAGATGGGCAAGGCCGAAGCGTTGCGCCAGGGCGCGCGCGATCGTGCCCTTGCCCGCCGCCGCCGGCCCGTCGATCGCCACCGTGAATGCCATCCGCGCCGCCCCTGCCGACTCCTGCCCCCGCCGCGGCCTGCCCCTGCCGACTCCTGCCCCCGCCGCGGCCTGCCCCCGCCGCGGCCTGCCCCCGTCGCGGCCTGCCCCCGCCGCGGCCGCGCCGTCCCCCCCCGCGCGCGCTGCGGGTGTCGGGTGTCGGGCGGGCCGCCCGGATGCCCCTAGCCCTCGGCCAGATCCGCCCCGAGCCCGCGCAGGAGATCGGCGAAGCCGGGGAACGAGGTGGCGACCGGGCCGGCATCGTCCACCCCGACCGGCGCCCGCGCCGCCATCCCGAGGACGAGGAAGCTCATCGCGATGCGATGGTCGAGCCGGGTTGCCACCCGCGCCCCGCCGGGCACGCCGTCCGCCCCGCGGCCGTGGACGGTCAGCATGTCGGGCCCTTCCTCGACCGCCACGCCGCAGGCCTCGAGCCCGCGCGCCATCGCGTCGATCCGGTCGCTTTCCTTGACGCGGAGCTCGCGGATGCCGCGCATGACGGTTGCGCCCTCGGCGAAGGCCGCCACCGCCGCGAGCACGGGGTATTCGTCGATCATGCTCGCCGCGCGCTCGGGCGGCACCTCGACCCCGCGCAGGGCGCCGGTGAAGCGCACCGCGAGGTCGGCCACCGGCTCGCCGCCCTCCTCGCGCGGGGTCTCGAAGGCGATGTCGGCGCCCATCTCGACGAGCGTGCGGTAAAGCCCGTCGCGGGTGGGATTGCGGCTGACCCCCGGCACCCGGATCGCCGAGCCCGGCACGATCAGCGCGGCCGCGACCGGAAAGGCCGCCGAGGAGGGGTCGCGCGGCACCGCGACCCGCTGCGGGGCGAGTTCCGGCTGGCCGGTCAGCGCGATCGCGCGCCCCTCGGGCAGGGTCTCGATGCGCAGCGCCGCACCGAAGCCCGCCAGCATCCGCTCGGTGTGGTCGCGCGTGGGCTCGGCCTCGATCACCACCGTCTCGCCCGGGGCGTTGAGCCCGGCGAGCAGCACCGCCGACTTCACCTGCGCCGAGGGCACCGGCAGGGCGTAGCGCACGGGCACCGGCTCGGCCGCGCCGACCAGCGTCAGCGGCAGCCGCCCGCCGCGCCGGCCCCAGGCGCGCGCGCCGAAGAGCGCGAGCGGCTCGGTGACGCGCCCCATCGGGCGGCGGCGCAGCGAGGCGTCGCCGGTGAAGGTGGCCGCGATCGGCGTCGTCGCCATCGCGCCCATGATCAGGCGCACGCCGGTGCCGGAATTGCCGCAGTCGATGACGTCCTCGGGCTCGGCGAAGCCGCCGGTGCCGACCCCGTGCACGCGCCATTCGCCCGGCCCGAGACGCGCGACCCCGGCGCCGAAGGCGCGCATCGCGGCGGCGGTGTCGAGCACGTCCTGCCCCTCGAGCAGGCCGGTGACGCGCGTCTCGCCGACGGCGAGGGCGCCGAGGATCAGCGCCCGGTGGCTGACCGACTTGTCGCCGGGAACCTCGGCGGTGCCCGACAGCGGCCCGGCGGCGCGGGCGGTCATCGGGCGGGCGGGGGCGTCGGGTGCGGACATCGGGGCCTCGCGGCGTGGCGGCATCCCGCGCGCCTTAGCGCGGCCCGGCGCCGGGGTAAACGGGTCGGACCGGCCGCGGCGCGGGCGCGCCGGGGACGGCGCGGGCGCGCGGGGACGGCGCGGGCGCGCGGGGGGCGCTCAACCTGCCGCCCCCCTGCGCCGGAAGGTCAGGTAGTGCGGCCGGCGGCCCTCGCGCAGGGCCTTGAGCTCGTAGCGCGTGGGCAGCCAGTCGTCCCAGGGGCGGCGCCAGTCGTCGGGGCCCTCGGCGGTCCAGACGAAGCCCGCGCGCGGCACCTCGATCAGGCTCTGGCGGACGTAGTCGGGGATGTCGGTGGCGATCCGCAGCTCGGCCCCCGGCGCCATCGCCCGGGCGAGCGGCTCGAGATGCGGGGGGGTGACGAAGCGGCGCTTGTGGTGGCGCGCCTTGGGCCAGGGATCGGGGTAGAGCAGGAAGGCGCGCGCGACCGATGCCGGCGGCAGCACGTCCAAGAGGTCGCGGGCGTCGCCGGCATGGATCGCGACGTTGGTCAGCCCGGCGGCGCGCAGTTTCACCAGCGCCATGGCGACGCCGTTGACGAAGGCCTCGGCGCCGATCAGGGCGACCTCGGGGTGCGTCCGCGCCTGGTGGACGAGATGTTCGCCGCCGCCGAAGCCGATCTCGAGCCAGAGGGGCCGGGCGCCGAAGCGCGGGCCGAGGTCGAGCGCCGCGCGCGCCGGGTTGTCGGCGGGCCGGACCCCGGGCAGGGCGAAGCGCGGCAGGTCGGCGAGCGCCGCGCGCTGGGCGGGCTTCAGCGCCTTGCCGTGGCGCCGGCCGTGGAAGTTCCGGTGCGGGAGGCCCGGGGGCGGCTGACCGGGTTCCGTCACCGCCGCCCCGCGCCCCCTGCCGTGCCGGCCGGCGCCGGCGGGGTCCGGCGTGCGGGGGCTCCGCCCCCCCGCCCCTGCGGGGCGGTCCCCCGGGATATTTGGGTCAAGAGGAAGGACCGGCGCGGGAACGCCGG
>CALDYW010000159.1 GCA_937944395.1 uncultured Paracoccaceae bacterium
ATATTTGCCGACCGGACATGGCAGGGGCGCACCGGCCCTCCCCATGTCCGGTCTCCAAATATCCTCGGGGGGTGAATGGCCCCGGACGGGGCCAGAGGGGGGCGGAAAGCCCCCCTCCGTGCCGCCCGCCGCCATGCGCACGGGCCGGTACGGGGACCAGGGGACGACGGGAGCGGGCGCGCCGACGGGGCGCGGGAGCCGGCGCCTCCGGCTGCCCCGCGGGGCCGCGGCGGGTCAGCGGCGGGTCAGCGGCGGCGGCCGGGCGCCTTCCCGGGCGGGGCTGCCTCGGTCTCGGCCTCGGTCTCGGCCTCGGTCTCGGCCTCGGCGGCGGCGAGCGCGGCGAAGCGGTCGCGCTGGCGGTCGGTCCAGCGCACGGCGATCCGGTGGCCGGTCTCCTCCTCTGTCTCCGCCTCGACCACACCCTCGGCGTGCAGCCAGGCGCGGCGGCGCCCCTGGTCGTAGCCGAGGTGCAGGATCTCGGCCCGGCGCGGCGCATCGAGGCGCGCCGCGACATGCGCCAGCAGCGCGTCCACCCCCTCGCCGCCGAGCGCCGAGACCGGGAACACGTCGCCCGCCCGCGCCGCCCGCGCCAGCATCGCCTCGCGCTCGGGGGCGGGCAGCAGGTCGGTCTTGTTCCAGACCTCGATCACCGGCGTTGCCGCCTCCACGCCCAGATCAGCCAGGATCGCCGCCACGTCGGCCGCTTGCGCCTCGGTCTCGGAATGGGCGATGTCGCGGACATGCAGGATCAGATCGGCGGCCAGAACCTCCTCGAGCGTGGCGCGGAAGGCGGCGACAAGCTGCGGCGGCAGGTCCGAGATGAAGCCCACCGTGTCCGACAGGATCGCCTTGAGCCCGCCCGGCAGCACGACGGCCCGCATCGTCGGGTCGAGCGTGGCGAAGAGCATGTCCTTCGCCAGCACCCCGGCCCCGGTCAGCCGGTTGAACAGCGTCGATTTTCCCGCATTCGTGTAGCCGACCAGCGCCACCACCGGAAACGGCACGCGCGCCCGCGCCGCCCGCTGCAGTTCGCGGGTGCGCACGACGCCCTCGAGGCGGCGCCGGAGCTTGACGATCTGCTCGTCGATCGCGCGCCGGTCGGCCTCGATCTGGGTCTCGCCCGGGCCGCCGACGAAGCCGAAGCCGCCGCGCTGCCGCTCGAGATGCGTCCATGCCCGCACCAGCCGCGTGCGCTGGTAGCTGAGCGCGGCCAGTTCCACCTGCATCACGCCCTCGCGCGTGCGCGCCCGGTCGGCGAAGATCTCGAGGATCAGCCCGGTGCGGTCGAGCAGCTTGACGCCCCATTGCTTCTCGAGGTTGCGCTGCTGCACCGGGCTCACCGGCCCGTCCACCAGAACCAGGTCGACCTCGGCGGCGGCCAGGCGTTCCTTCAGTTCCGCGGTCTTGCCGGTGCCGAACAGGGTGCCCGCACGCACCCGGGGCAGGGGCACCACCTCGGCCCCGACGATCTCGGTTCCCGGAAGCGCCCTCGCCAGCGCCACCGCCTCGGCCAGCGCCGGTCCGGCGGGTCGGCGCGACCGGTCGGCCGCGAGGTCGGGATGCAGCACCCAGGCCCTGGTGACACGGGCGCGCGTATCGACCGGCGCGCTCAGTCGTCGCCGCCTTCGTGCAGGTTGATGGGCTGGCCCGGCATGATCGTCGAGATCGCGTGCTTGTAGACCAGCTGCGACTGTCCGTCGCGGCGCAGCAGCACGCAGAAATTGTCGAACCAGGTGATCACGCCCTGCAGCTTCACCCCGTTGATCAGGAAGATCGTCACCGGAACCTTGGTCTTGCGGACGTGGTTCAGGAACGTGTCCTGCAGGTTCTGCTTGTCGCCAGCCATGCTGTCCTTGCCTTTGTTCTTGCGCCCGTTTCCCGCGCCCACTGCGACGACGATCCCGGCCGTTCCCGGCGGGACCGACCCCCTGTTGCCGCCGGCGCCGAGTATGTCCCGCGGCGGCACAAGATTCCAGACCGAAAATCAGTCCGTTACGGACCCATCGGCCGGGCCCCTCAACTGCGCCAGAAATCCGGGTTCAGAAGCGCGATCAGCGCCAGCGTCTCGAGCCGGCCGAGCACCATGGCCGCCATCAGGATCATCTTGGCGCCCTCGGGCAGGGCGATCAGCATCACCGGTGCCTCAAGCCCCACCACCGCCAGCGGTCCCGCAGTCGAAAGCCCGGCAACGGCCAGCACCAGCGCCTTGTCGAAATCCAGCCCGACGAGGCCAAGCGCACCCGTGACGATCGAGATCGAGATCGCGAACAGCATGAAGAAGACCCAGGCGATCTCGGCCCCGGACCGGCGCAGCCGCCGCGCTTCGGGCCCTGCGCCGCCGACCGACGAAGGGTGGACAAGGCGCTCCATCTCGCGCGCGGCATGGGTGTAGAGCGCCCAGATCCGCAGGAGCTTGACGCCGCCGGCCGTTGTCGCGACCCCGCCGCCGAAGATCGCGAGGCCCATCAGCAGCAGGCCCGGCGTGGTCAGCCCCGACCAGCTGCGCGCCTCGGCCCAGTCGGCCGAGACGAAGCCGGTCGTGGTCAGGAAGGACAGCACGGTGAAGACCGAGCCCCAGAGGGCACGCAGACCCAGCGCAAGGCTGGTCTCCTCGCCGACCTCGGCCGCCCCCAGCCAGTGGCGCAGGAACAGCAACAGCGGCAGCGCCACCACGATTGCCAGCCCCAACCTGAGCTCGCGGTCGGCCGCAAGCCGCCCCGGCTGATCCCGGCGGCCGAGGCCCATCCAGGTGTTGCGGCTGAGCGCGAAGACCATGAACGCGGCCACGGCGATCTCGGCCGGCAGTCCTGTCCCGGCACCGCCGAGCCCGCCCACCGGCGAGATCCCCGAGGTCGAGAGCGTCGCCATCGCGTGGATCAGCGCCGGCGTCGGGGTCGAGCCGGCAAAGACGAGGCAGAGCCACAGGGCCGCGGTCAGCCCGGCGTAGACGGGCAGGAAGGCGGCGGCCGTGGCGACGATGCGCCCGCCGGCCTCGCCGCGCCGGAAGCCGGGTGCTCCGGGCAGCGCGCCCTGCCCCACCGGGTCGGCCGAGCCCACCTCGAACCCGCCGAGGTTCATCGGCGCCAGCACCGCGACCGCCATCACCCAGACGAAGAACCCGCCCAGCCATCCGACCAGCCCGCGCCAGAGGTGCAGGGTGGACGACAGCCGCGCGTAGTCGTCGAACACGGTCATCCCGGTCGTGGTCAGGCACGAGACCATCTCGAACCAGGCGTTCAGGAAGGTCGTGGTGCGCACGGCCTCGTGGAACGGAACCGCCAGCAGCACCGGCAGCACGAGGTAGGCCCCCGCAAGCGAGACGAGCTGGCTGCGCGCCACCCGCCGCGGGGCCGTGGCCTGCGTGGCCAGCCCCAGCAGCGCCGCCAGCACCAGGGTCAGCGCCGCGGCCTGCAGGAAGGTGCGGGCGATCCGCCAGTCGCCGAGCGCGGCGGCATGCGCCCCGGGCACGACCATCGCCAGCCCGCCGATCCCGATCAGCACCACCAGAAGCGGCAGGTCGAGGATCGCGCGCATCCTCAGAAGTAGTCGATCGAGACCTGCAGGAGCCGCTCGACCTCGCGCACGTCCTTGGCCATGGCGAAGAGCGCGATGACATCGCCCTCCTCGATCCGCAGATCGCCCGAGGGCTTGACGACCTTCCCCTTCTTCATCACCGCCCCGACGAGGACGCCCTCGGGGAACTCGATCTCGCGGATCAGCCGGCCGGCGAGCGGCGAGGTGGACAGGACCTGCGCCTCGATCACCTCGGCCTCGGCGTCGCCGATCGAATAGACGGTGCGCACCCGCCCGTGGCGGATGTGGCGCAGGATCGACGAGACGGTGGTGGCACGCGGGTTGATGTAGGCGTCGATGTCGAGCGGCGCCATCAGCGGCACCAGCGTCGGGTCGTTGACCAGAGCGATCGCCATCGGGCAGCCCTCGGACTTGGCGCGCACGGCGGCCAGCAGGTTCACCTTGTCGTCATCGGTCACGCAGAGCACGGCATCGGCGCGGGCGATGTTCGCCTCGGCCAGGATCGCGGTGTCGAGCCCGTCGCCGTTCAGCACGACGGTGCGTTCGAGCGCATCGGCGGCGCGTTCGGCCTGGGCGCGGTTGCGCTCGATCACCTTCACCCGCACGCGGTCGGTGCGCCGCTCGAGCGCGCGTGCCACGGCAAGTCCCACGTTGCCCCCGCCGATGATCACCACCCGTTCCTGCCGGCGGGTGGTCTTGCCGAAGATCTCGAGGGTGCGGTTCACGTCCTCGACATGGGACATCACATAGATCTGGTCTTCGTCGAACAGCTGGTCGCCGGGGTCGGGGGCGAACAGCCGGTCGTCGCGGCGGATGCCGACGACGATGGCGCGCAGGGTCGAGAACAGGTCGTTGAGCTGCCGGAGCGGCGTGTTCAGCACCGGACAGTCGGGCTCGAGCGCGATGCCGAGAAGCTGCGCCCGGCCGCCCATGAAGCTTTCGGTGTCGAAGGCCGCGGGCGCGGCCAGCCGCTGCAGCGCCGCCTCGGCCACCTCGCGCTCGGGGCTGATCACCACGTCGATCGGCAGGTGGTCGCGCCGGTAGAGGTCGGAGTAGATCGCATTCTGATAGCTCTGCGCCCGCAGACGGGCGATCTTGCGCGGCACCGCGAAGATCGAATGGGCCACCTGGCAGGTGACCATGTTGACCTCGTCGGAATGGGTCGCGGCGATGATCATGTCGGCATCGCGCGCGCCGGCGCGCTCCAGCACGTCGGGATACGAGGCGAAGCCCGCCACCCCCTGGACGTCGAGCGTCTCGGCCGCGCGGCGGACCAGATCGGCATTGTAGTCCACCACGGTGACGTCGTTCTTCTCGCCTGCAAGGTGGCGCGCGATCTGCCAGCCGACCTGACCGGCGCCGCAGATGATCACCTTCATCGCCCTTGCCCCCGGGGACCGCGCGCCACTATCGCCCCGGGCGGCGCGATGTCAACGCGACCGCCGGGCACGCGCCCGGGGGGCCTCGACACGGGTCTCAGCCCTCGGCCTTCTCCGCCTCGGTCTCGTCCTCGAGGAAGGCCACCCGTGCGCCGCCCTTGACCGTGGTGCCCACGCCCAGCGACTTCAGCTTGCGGTGCAGCGCCGAGCGTTCCATGCCGACGAAGGCCGCGGTGCGGCTGATGTTGCCGCCGAATCGGTTGATCTGGGTGAGCAGGTATTCCCGCTCGAACAGTTCGCGCGCCTCGCGCAGCGGCAGCGTTGCCAGCGCCCCGGTGAGCACGATGCGCCCCTCGGCCTCGGAGGCGGGCGCCGCCGACGGCAGCTCGCGCGCCGAGATCGGGCCCGAGCCCTCGCCGAGGATCAGGACGCGCTCGATCACGTTCCGCAGCTGGCGGACGTTGCCGGGCCAGGGCAGGGTCTGCAGCATCGCCGCCGCCTCGTCGGACAGCTCGCGCAGCGGCAGGCCCTGGGTCTGGTTGAACTGGCGGATGAAGTGGCGCGCGAGTTCAGGGATGTCCTCGCGCCGCTCATCGAGCGAGGGCACCGCGATCGGCACGACGTTCAGACGGTGGAACAGCTCCTGCCGGAACCGGCCGGCGGCGATCTCGGCCTCGAGATCGCGCGTCGTGGACGAGATCACCCGCAGGTCCACGCGCACCTTGTCCACGCCGCCGACCCGGGTGAACTGGCTCTCCACCAGCACCCGAAGGAGCTTCGACTGGGTGCCGAGCGGCATGTCGGCGACCTCGTCGAAGTAGATCACCCCGCCGTGTGCCTGTTCCAGAAGCCCCGGCTCGACGCCGCGGCCCGCGCTCTCGCGGCCGAACAGGACCTCCTCCATCCGCTCGGGTTCGACAGCGGCCGAGTTCACCGCAACGAAGCGCCCCTGCGCGCGGTTCGACTGCGCGTGGATATAGCGGGCCGCGGTCTCCTTCCCCGCGCCCGGCGCGCCGGTCAGCATCACCCGTCCGTTCGAGCGCGTGACCTTGTCGAGCTGCGCCTTGAGGGCGCGGAAGGCGGCAGACGCCCCGAGCATCGTCGCCCCGCCGCCGTCGCGGCGGCGCAGGTCCGAGTTCTCGCGCCGCAGCCGCGAGGTCTCCATCGCGCGGGCGATCACCACCAGAAGCTGGTCGATGTTGAAGGGCTTCTCGATGAAGTCGTAGGCACCCTGCTTGATCGCCGCCACCGCGATCTCGATGTTGCCGTGTCCGGAGATGATGACCACCGGAATGTCGGGGTTGTCGCGGCGCACCGCCTTCAGGATGTCGATGCCGTCCATCCGGCTGTCCTTCAGCCAGATGTCGAGGATCAACAGCGCCGGGGGCTCGCCGTTGATCTGCGCCATGCATTCGTCGGAATTCGCCGCCAGCCGGGTAGAATAGCCCTCGTCGCGCAGGATCTCCGAGATCAGTTCGCGGATGTCGCGCTCGTCGTCGGTGATGAGGATGTCGCCCATGCCTGTCTCCCTGCCCTGCCCCAACCCGCCTGCCGCAAACCGCACGCCCTAACCCGCCTGCCGTGCCGGTGCCGCTGCCCCCCGGACGCGGCGCAGCGGCAGGCGGATCTCGGCCATCGCCCCCGGCCGGGCGCCCGGGGCGAAGGGCGGCGCGTCGGTCAGCACCAGCGTGCCGCCATGCTCCTCGATGATCTTCTTCACGATCGGCAACCCCAGCCCGGTGCCCTTGGCCCGCGTCGTGACGTAGGGCTCGAACAGGCGCGTCCGATCCTCGGGCAGGCCGATTCCGTTGTCCATGATCCGGATCACGGCCTGCCCGTCCTCCTCGGACAGGCTGAGGCGCACCTCCGGCACATGCCCCTCCGGGATGCCATTTTCATAAAGTGTCTCGATGGCTTCGC
Source organism: uncultured Paracoccaceae bacterium (assembly GCA_937944395.1). Classification (GTDB taxonomy): domain Bacteria; phylum Pseudomonadota; class Alphaproteobacteria; order Rhodobacterales; family Rhodobacteraceae; genus CALDYW01. The sequence goes on from CALDYW010000159.1 coordinate 6,834, forward strand.
CGGCATTCTTCAGAAGGTTCGTGAGGGCCTGTCCGATCATCGTCCGGTCGAGTTCGGCGGGCATCGGCGCATCCGGCAGGTCGGCCGACAGCCGTGCAGGCCCGAGGGCCCCTTCCTGCAGGACCACCGCCTCGCGGACCACGGCGACGAGGTTCTCCTCGCGGCGCTCGGGTTCGGGCATCCGCGCGAAGCGCGAGAACTCGTCCACGATCCGGCGCAGGTCGCCGGTCTGGCGCACGATCACATCGGTCATCTGCTCGAGGCTCTCGGCCTCCTCGCCGACCATCGGGCGGAACTTGCGGCGCAGCCGCTCGGCCGAAAGCTGGATCGGGGTCAGCGGGTTCTTGATCTCGTGGGCGATGCGGCGGGCCACGTCGCCCCAGGCGGCCATGCGCTGGGCGCTGACGAGCTCGCTGACATCGTCGAAGGCCACGACGTAACCCCCGAGCCGCCCCTCGGCGGTCCTGCGCGGCGCCATCCGCACCAGCAGGCTTTCGAGCCTGCCGTGGCGGCTGACCCTCACCTCCTCCTGCTGGGTGCCGGTTCCGGCCTCGCGCAGACGCCGGAACAGGGCGGCGAACTCGGGCACCGCCTCGGCCAGCGGCCGGCCGTGGTCGCGCGTCTCCTCGAGCGCAAGCAGCCGCCGGGCCGAGGGATTGGTGAAGTCGATCCGCCCTTCGGCATCGAGCCCCAACACCCCCGCGGTCACCGAGGAAAGCACCGAATCGAACTGCCGGCGCTGCTCCTCGGTCTGCCGGTGGCTGTCCACCAGCGCCTGGCGCTGGCCCTTGAGCTGCTGCGTCATCTGGTTGAACACCCGGCCGAGCATGGCGATCTCGTCGTCGCCCTCCTCCTCGGGCACCTGGACGTCGAGATCGCCTGCCCCCACCCGCTGCGCCGCGCCGGCAAGCCGGCCCACGGGCCGCGACAGCCGCTCGGCGAACCACAGACCGAGCCAGACCGCGGCGAGGATCAGGATCACCGCGAAACCGAGATAGATCAGCCCGAACTCGAACAGCAGTCGGCCGCGGTCGGCCTCGAGCTGCTGGTAGAGGCGCACCGTCTCCTGGGTGTCGTCGAGCAGCGACAGAAGCTGGCCGTCGACGGCGCGGCTGACGTAGAGGAACCGGTCGGTGAAGCCCGGCAGGGCGACGAGGGCGCGGAACTCGCCATTGGCCCAGTCCTCGATGATCACCGTCTCGCCGGCGCGCGCGCGCGCGATCTCGGCCGCGTCGGGGCGCTCGAAGTCGAACAGGTAGCTGCGCTCGCCGCGCGCGCGGATCTCGCCCGCGCCGTTGATCACGAAAGCCTCCTTGAGGCCGCGCTGCACCTGCGCCTGACCCTGGCCGAGCAGCTGGCGCAGGTCGCCGTCGGACAGAAGGAAGCTCGCCTCGCGCGCGGCGCCGAGGAACCGCGCGAGCGCCTGGACATCGGCCGCAAGGTCGCGGCGATGCTCGTCCTCGTAGGCCTCGGCGGCCGCGAGCGAGGCGCCGACCACCGCGCGCACCCGTTCGGAGAACCAGCCTTCGAGCCCGAAGTTCACCGTCACGGCGGCAAACACCGCGACCAGGACCGCCGGCACCAGCGCCACGGCGGCGAACACGCCGGTGAGCCGCAGGTGCAGCCGCGAGCCCGCCGACCGCGCCCGCCGCGCGGCGACCATCCGGGCCACCCGCGACGCCACCAGCGCGGCGACGACCAGGATGTAGACGAGATCGGCCAGGATCACGAAGCGCAGCGCCGAGGAGGAACCGCCCTGGTCGAGCGGCCCCAGCACCACGAAGGTCAGGGCGGTCAGCAGCGGCCCGAGCAGCACCAGTCCGAGCGTCGCAAGGTTCTGCACCCGGCGCTGGCGGCGCAGGCGGCTCAACCTGTCCCACAGGGTGGCGCGTGCGGCCGTGGCCACGCCATTGCCTCACGATCTGGGGCCGGGAGACCCGGCTACCGCAACATGCGGGCGTTCGCAATGGCCTTGCGGCCCTGCTGCCACGCCCGCTGTTGCGAGTTTACATCAACTTGCGGCGGCGAGTCACGCGGATATCGAGTTCGGTGATCTTCTTGCGCAGCGTGTTCCGGTTGATCCCCAGAAGGTCGGCGCAGCGCGCCTGGTTGCCGCCGGTGGCGTCGAGCGCGATTTCGATCAGCGGCGTCTCGACCTCGCGCAGGATCCGGCCGTAGAGGCCGGGCGGCGGCAGCATGCCGCCGTGAAGGTCGAAATAGCGCTTGAGATGCTTGCCGACCGAGGCCGCCAGCCGCTCGCCTTCGCCCGCGCCGCGCAGGGGTTCCATCGCCGGCTGGTTGCCGAGGACCGCCTCGACCTCGGCGCGGACGATCTCCGCCTCGCTGGTCGTCACCAGAAGCCGGCGGATGGTGTTCTCGAGCTGGCGCACGTTGCCCGGCCAGGAGTAGGCGCGCAGGAGCTCCATCGCATCGGGCTTGAGGCGCCGCGACGTCCCGCCGTCGCCGCGCGCGAGGAAATGCTCGGCAAGCAGCGGGATGTCCTCGATGCGCTCGCGCAGCGCCGGCACCGCCAGCGTGACCCCGCCGAGGCGATAGTAGAGATCCTGACGGAAGGCGCCGACCTCCATCCGCGCCACCAGGTCGACCTGCGACGTGGCCATGATCCGCGGGCTGGACTCGGTCAGCGAGTCGAGCATCCGCACCACCCGTCCCTGGGTTGCGAGGTCGAAGTCGCCCACCTCGTCGAACAGGAGCGTGCCGCCGCGCGCCTTCGACAGCACCGCGCCGGGCCCGTCCATGCCCTGCAGGTCGCTCGCCTGGGCCACCACGAAGGGCATCGTCCGGCGATCGGAAAAGTCGTGGATCGCGCGCGCGATCAGCGACTTGCCGGTGCCCGACTCGCCGGTGACCAGCACCGCCATGTCGGAGTTCATCACCCGCGCCACAAGCCGGTAGAGCGCCTGCATCGCGGGGGTGCGGCCCACCAGCGGCAGGTCGTTTGCCGGTGCCGTCCCGGCGGGGCGCGGCGCGGGCCCGCGCGCGCCGGCCCGGCGCTTGTGCTCGAGCGCGCGCGCGGCGCGCTTCAACAGGTCGGGCAGGTCGAAGGGCTTGGGCAGATAGTCGAAGGCGTCCTTCTCGGCCGCCTGGATCGCGGTCATGATGGTGTTCTGTGCCGAGATCACGATCACCGGCAGACCCGGGCGCTGCTGCCCGATCTTCGGCAGCGCCTCGAGCCCGTTGCCGTCGGGCATGACCACGTCCGAGATCACCAGGTCGCCCTTGCCTTCCTCGACCCAGCGCATCAGCGTCACCAGCGACGAGGTGGCATGCACCTTGCAGCCCGCGCGCGTCAGCGCCTGGGTCAGGACCGTGCGGATCGTGCGGTCGTCGTCGGCCACGAGAACGGTGCCGTCCATCTATGCGGTCTCCCTGGAGCCCTTCTGGTCCTTCGGGGCAAGCGGCAGCGAGATGCGGAACACGGTGCGACCCGGAACGCTGTCCACGCTGATCCAGCCCTGGTGGTCGGTGACGATCTTCGACACCAGCGCAAGCCCGAGCCCGGTGCCGTTCTCGCGCCCCGAGACGAAGGGCTCGAAGATGTCGGCGGCGATCTCGGGCGGGATGCCGGGCCCGTCGTCGATGACCTCGACCACCAGCGGCAGCGGCAGGCCCTGCCCGTCGGCGCGCCGCAGCCGCAGCGACAGGTCGTAGGCCGTGCGCAGCCGGATCGTGCCGCCGCCCGGGCTGGCCTCGGCCGCGTTGCGCAGAAGGTTCAGCAGCACCTGCAGCATCTGGTCGGGATCGACCCATGTCGGCGGCAGCGAGGGATCGTAGTCCTCGACGACGGTCATGTGCGCGGCGAAGCCGACCAGGGCCGAGCGCCGCGCCCCGTCGAGCAGGTCGTGGATGTTGACCGCGCACCGCTGCGGCGGACGCAGGTTGCCGAACTGCTCGACCTGATCGAGGAGCTTCAGGATCCGCCGCGTCTCGGCCACGATCAGGTCGGTCAGGTCGCGGTCCTCGCCGGTCAGGTTCATGCCCAGAAGCTGCGCCGCACCGGTGATCCCGGCCAGCGGGTTCCTGATCTCGTGCGCCAGCATCTCGGCCATGCCGATCGCCGCCTTGGCCGCCGACTTGACCTGGTATGCGCGTTCGAGCCGCTCGGAAATCTCGCGCGAGGTGATCATGAGCAGCACGTGCGACGGATCGTCGCCGACCGGGGCGACCTGCAGCGAGCAGTGGAACGGCGGGCGGTCCCCCGCGGTGACATCCACGTTGTTCACGATCAGGGCGGCGCGGCTCTGGCGGACCCGCGCCAGCGCGCCGTCGAGCGGGGCGTCCACCGACAGGCGGTCCCACACCGGCTGGCCGCGCAGGGCGCGGGCCCCGGCGTTCAGGAAGGCCTCGCCCGCCGGATTGGCATCGGCGATCCGGTCGGCCCCGTCGATCACGAAGGCCGGGACCGGCAGCGAGGCCCAGAGCGTCTCGCCGTCGGGCCTCATGCCGCCAGCCGCTCCGCCGCGAAGGCCTCGGGCAGCAGATCGCGAACCGCCGCGGGGGTCCCGGCGGTCAGCACCCGGGCGCGCAGCGCCGCCGGGGTTCCGGCGCGGTCCATGTACCAGCCGAGGTGCTTGCGGGCGACGCGCAACCCGAGGTCGCGGCCATAGAAGGCCAGCATCGCGTCGTGCTGCCCGGCCACCAGCTCGACGAGCGCCGCGCCCTGCGGCACCGCGACCGGGGGCCCGGCGCCCAGCCCCGACGCCACCGCGGCCGGCAGCCAGGGCGCGCCGCGCGCGGCCCGGCCGATCATCACCCCGGCCGCGCCCGAGGCCGCCAGCGCCGCCCGCGCCCCCGCCGCGCCCTCGATGTCGCCGTTCACGAGCACCGGAATCCGCACCGCCGCCGCCACCCCGGCCACTGCCGCCCAGTCGGCGCGGCCGGAATAGAACTGCGCCCGCGTCCGAGCGTGCACGGCGATCCGCGCGACCCCGGCCGCCTCGGCCCGGCGCGCCAGATCGGCGGCGTTGCGGCTGGCGTCGTCCCAGCCCAGGCGCATCTTCACCGTGACCGGCACCCGCACCGCGGCGACGACCGCGGCGACGATCGCAAGCGCAAGATCGGGCTCGCGCATCAGCGCCGCGCCGGCAAGGCCGCCGGTCACCTTCTTCGCCGGGCAGCCGAGGTTGAGGTCGATCGCCGCCGCACCCTGCGCCTCGGCCATCCGCGCGGCCTCGGCCATCATGCGGGGATCGCGCCCGGCAAGCTGCACCGCCGTCGCGCCCTCGCCGAGTTCCGCCTTCGCCCGCGCCGCGAGACCCCCGCTCAGCATCTCGCGCGAGGCAACCATCTCGCTCGTCAGCTCCACCGGGCCGAACTGCCGCACCATCCGGCGGAACGGCAGGTCGGTGATGCCCGCCATCGGCGCCAGCGCCACGACCGGCGACACGGCCGCGCCGGCCGCCACAGGTCGGTCCCCCCTGCCCGTCGCCGCAGAAACGGTCAAACGATCAATCCTTGTGCGCCCATCGGGGATGACCTAGTCTGCCTGACGACGCCCCGCAACCGGCGCCCCGCGAGCGGGGCAAGAAATTCGCCGGTTGCCCGAGAAACGGGCGGTTGCCGGGGGCGATCTGCGCGATTGTCTCGCGCGCTCCGGCGGCCTAGAAGCGGAAGTCATGACCACCGCAGCCGTCATCGTCGCCGCGGGGCGCGGAACCCGGGCCGGCGGCCCGCTGCCCAAGCAGTGGCAGGCCCTCGGGGCCCGCCCGGTGGTTGCCCATGCGCTGGGCGCGTTCCGTGCCCTGCCCGACCTGGCGCCGCTCGTCCTGGTCCTGCACCCCGACGACTTCGCCCGCGCGCGCGCCCTGCCCGAGGCCGCGGGCGCCCGCCTCGTCTCGGGGGGCGCCACGCGGGCCGACTCGGTGCTCGCGGCGCTGGAGGCGCTCGCCGCCGATCCGCCGGCCCATGTGCTGATCCACGACGGCGCCCGGCCGCTGGTGTCGGCCGAATTGATCGGGCGCGTCCGTGCCGCCCTGGCGGAAGGTGCGGAAGCCGCCGCCCCCGGCCTGCCGGTGACCGATGCGCTGTGGCGGGTCGAAGGCGGCAGGGTCGCCGGCATCGCCGACCGCAGCGGGCTGGTGGCGGCGCAGACGCCGCAGGGCTTCGCCTTCGCCCCGCTTCTGGATGCGCACCGCGCCCGCTCGGCCGCCGGGCAGGATGCGCCCGACGATGTCGCAGTCGCCCGCGCCGCCGGGATGCAGGTGACGGTCGTGCCCGGGGAGGCGCGCAACCTGAAGATCACCACGGCCGGGGATTTCCTTCGCGCGATCCGGGAACTGGAGGGCGGAATGGAGGTTCGCACGGGAACCGGCTTCGACGTCCACGCCTTCGGGCCGGGCGACCATGTCGTGCTCTGCGGCGTGGCCGTCCCGCACGAGCGCGGCCTCGTCGGCCATTCCGATGCCGATGTCGGCCTGCATGCGCTGGCCGATGCGCTCTACGGGGCGCTGGCCGAGGGCGACATCGGACGCCACTTCCCGCCCTCGGACCCGCAATGGAAGGGCGCGGCGTCGGAGATCTTCCTGGCCCATGCCGCCGCGCGGGTGCGCGCGCGCGGCTTCCGCATCGCCGGCATCGATCTGACGCTCGTCTGCGAGCGCCCGAAGATCGCCCCGCACGCCCCTGTGATGATTGCACGAATCGGCGCCATCCTGGGGCTCGACCGCGACCGGGTCAGCGTCAAGGCCACGACCTCGGAGCGGCTGGGCTTCACCGGCCGCGAGGAGGGGATCGCGGCGCTCGCCACCGCGACCCTGGTCGCGCCGTGACCCGCGCCGCGACCCGCGCCGCGACCGCCGCCCCTGCCGGCGCCGTCCTCGTCGCCTCGGTGGCGGGACTCGGCCGGCTGCGGCCCGCCCCCGGAACCTGGGCCTCGGCCGCCGCCCTGCCCGCCGCCTGGGCGCTGCACGCGGCGGGCGGCCCGGTGCTGCTGGCGCTGGCGGCGGCGGCGGCCTTCGCCGCGGGGCTCTGGGCGGCGGCCCGGGTGATCGCGGCGACCGCCGAGCGGGACCCGCCCTGGGTGGTGATCGACGAGGTCGCGGGCATGTGGATCGCGCTGCTGCCGGTCTCGGCCGGGGCGGCGCTGACGGGGGCCGAGGTGCTGCGGCTCTGGCCGGGCTGGGTGCTGGCCTTCCTCGCCTTCCGGCTTCTCGACATCTGGAAGCCCGGGGCGATCGGCCGGCTCGACCGGCGCGGCGACGCGCTGGGGCTGATGGCCGACGACGCCGCGGCGGGGTTCGGCGCGGCGGGGCTCGTGCTGCTGGCGGCGGGTCTCGCACACGGGATCATGGCATGAACGTCGCGGCGGATCTCGTTGAGCGGGCACGCGATCTCGGGCTGAAAATCGCAACCGCCGAAAGCTGCACCGGCGGGCTCGTCGCCGGCGCGATCACCACCGTTCCGGGCGCTTCGGCGGTGTTCGAGATGGGCTTCGTCACCTATTCCAACGCCGCCAAGACCGCCTTCCTCGGCGTCCGTCCCGAGACGCTCGCGGCGCATGGCGCGGTCTCCGAACCGGTCGCGGCCGAGATGGCCGAGGGCGCCCGCCTCCGCGCCGGCGTTGCGCTCGCGGTCAGCATCACCGGCATCGCCGGGCCCGGCGGATCGGCCTTCAAGCCCGAGGGGCGGGTCTGCTTCGGCCTCGCCGCCGAGGGGCGGCCGACCCGCACCGGGACGGTCGAGTTCGGCCCCCGCGGCCGCGATGCCGTGCGCGCGGCGAGCACGGACCATGCGCTGGCCCTGCTCCTGTCCGCGCTCGGTGCCCCGGGTGCGTCGCGCTGACCGTCCTGCCCCCGGGGCGGATCGTTCCGGCGAGGCGGCGCACGCGCCGCCGGTGCCGGCGGAGGGCAGACGGGAGGGCAGACGGGAGGGCAGACGGGAGGGCAGACCCCCCGGGGCGGCCCCGGGGCGGCGGCGTGCCTCAGGCCGCGCCGCGCGGCCCGTGCAGCGCCGCGGCGCGGCGTTCGAAGGCGCGCACGATGCGCTGCATCGCGTCGTTGAAGACGACGCCGATGATCCCCTGCAGGATGGCGTTGCGGAACTCGAAATCCACGAAGAAATCCACCTCGCAGCCGCCCTCGGGCAGGTCGCGGAAGGCCCAGACCGAGCGCATGTGCCGGAACGGCCCGTCGATGTATTCGGTCTCGATCCGCCGCGCGGCGGGGTCGAGCACGACGCGGCTGCCGAATCGTTCGCGGAACACCCGGAACGAGATCACCAGGTCGGCCTCCATCACCTCGCGGTCGCCCTCGGGCCGGCGCGAGCGGATCCGCGCCGCCGCGCACCAGGGCAGGAACTCGGGATAGCGCGCCACGTCGGCCACGAGGTCGAACATCTCGCAGGCGGTATAGGGCAGCTTGCGCTTTTCCTGATGCGTGGGCATTCCATCGGTCCGGGGGGGCGGGTCGGCCGCCATCTCGGGCAACCGCGCGCGGAAATCAAGGGCGTGTCATGACCGAACGGGCCTATGTCGTCGATCAGATGATCTCGGCCAAGACGATCGCGGCGCGCGTCGAGGCGCTCGCGCGCGAGATCGAGGCAGCCTTCGCGGGCACCGACAAGCTGATCGTCGTCGGGCTCCTGCGCGGATCCTTCGTGTTCATCGCCGATCTGGTGCGCGAACTCGCCCTGCCGGTCGAGGTCGATTTCCTCGAGGCCTCGTCCTACGGCAATGCGATGGAATCCGCGCGCGAGGTGCGCATCCTCAAGGATCTGCGCGGCGAGATCGCGGGCCGCGACGTGCTGGTGGTCGAGGACATCGTGGACACCGGCTTCACCCTCAGCCATGTGGTGACCCTGCTGAGGAACCGCGAGCCCCGCCGGCTCGAGACCATCGCGCTGCTCGACAAGCCCTCGCGCCGCGAGGTGCCGATCCGGGCCACCTGGACCGGATTCGAGATTCCCGACGAATTCGTCGTTGGTTACGGGATCGACTTCGCGCAGCGCAACCGAAACCTCCCCTATATCGGGAAGGTGCGCTTCACCTGAGTTCAGGGCAGTGGCGGCAGGCCGGCCAGCCGCTCGGCCAGCGCCCGCGCCGCCGCCTCCTCCTCGGGTGCGGAATACTCGAGCATGAGGGCGCAGGGATCGCCGCCGCCCTCCCCGTCCGGGGGCGGCGGCCTCAGAGCGGTGCCGTGAAGGCACCAGCCGAGCGCGGCGACCGGATCCTGCCAGTGGCCGGGAACGTCGCGCAGGAACCGCGACAGCGCCAGCGCCGCCTCGGCATCGCCGGCCAGCGCCGCCTCGGCCAGCAGCGCGCGCGCTGCCGCCAGATCGGCGTCGTCGCGCGGCGCGGCCGCGAGCAGCGCCGCCAGCGCCACCCGCGCCGGCGCCAACCCGTGCCGCGCCGCCGCCCCGAACAATGCACGCGCGCGCTCTGGGTCGGGGTCGATCCCCGGCCGACCGTCGCGCAGCATCAGCCCGAGGTTGAACTGCGCCCGGTCAAAGCCCTGCGCCGCCGCGGCCTCGAACCAGCCGCGCGCCGCGGCGTGGTCGCGCGCAAGCCCCAGCCCGTTGTCGAGCGCAAGGCCGAGGAGGTTCTGCGCCACCGGATCGCCCGCCGCCGCGGCGGCCTCGATCACCGGCAGGGCAGCGGCAGGGTCGCCGGCCGCGAACAGCTCGCGCGCCGCCTCGACCGCCGCCCGGTCGGGCGCCTCCGCCGCGACCGGTGCCGCCGGGGCCAGGGCCAGCGCCGGGGCCAGAAGCGGCAGCGCGAGGACAAGGCTCAATCCGCGCCCGGCAAGGCGCGGGGCGGCGCGGGGCGGTCGTCGGCGGGTCATCGGCAGCCTCGGGTGCGGAACGCCGCGTCAATCTTAGTGAAGGCCGACGCTCCGGGAAATCCCATCTCCGCCCGCCGACCCGACCGGCCGGATGGCGCCGGCGCGGTGCCGTCGCGCCGCGTCCGCGAGGTCGCGGCGGCAATGCCCGGTCCGGGCCGGGATCGCCCGCTTCCCCGCCAGGGTCGACCGCGGCAGGGTTGCCGGCACCGCCCGGCCACGCACCGGGGCGGGTCGCGGCCGGCGGTGACCGGCGCGGGTTGAGAAGCGCGGGCAGGCTCGGGCCGGGAACCGCGCGTCCGTCGCGGCATCGCGGGTCGCGCGGGGGGCATGGCCCTTCCCGGCGAACCGCGCTAGGCTTCAGGGCATGAACTTCGGCTGGCTCCTCCGCATGTCACGCTGGGCGCGGCATCCGCCCTCGAAGCGGCAGGTGCAGATCATGCTGGCGATCCTGGCCGTGTTCCTCGTCCTGTTCGGCATCGAGCGGATCTGGGGCTGGCCCGACTGGCTGACGCCGGCGGGCGGGCTCCGCGGCGGGATGCCGCGGCCGTGAGCCCGGACCGCGACAGACCGGCCGCAACCGGAGACAGCGCATGCGCCTTCTGGCCCTGTTGATCCTCCTCGCCCTTGCCGCCGGCGGCGTCGGCTGGATCCTGACCGCACCCGAGAGACTGCCGCGCGACACCTTCACCGGCCTCGCCGGCGACCCGGGGCGGGGCGAGGCGGTGTTCTGGGCCGGCGGCTGCGCGGGCTGCCACGCCGCCGAGGGCGCGACGGGCGAGGCACGGCTCGTCCTGGCCGGCGGGCAGCGCATCGCATCCGACTTCGGCACGTTCGTCGCGCCGAACATCTCGCCCCATCCGGAGGCCGGGATCGGCGCCTGGACGCTGGAGCAGTTCGGCAACGCCATGCTGCGCGGCGTGGCGCCGGACGGGTCGCACTACTACCCCGCCTTCCCCTACACCTCCTACGCCCGGGCCAGCGCGGTGGACATGGCAGACCTCTGGGCCTTCCTGCGCAGCCTTCCGCCCGATGCCACACCTTCGCAACCGCACGAACTGGCCTTTCCCTTCTCGATCCGCCGCGCGATCGGCGCGTGGAAGCTGCTGTTCTGGACCGACGCCTGGGTGGTGCCCGGCACGCTGACCGGGCCCGCGGCGCGCGGACGCTATCTTGCCGAGGCGCTGGGTCACTGCGGCGAGTGCCACACGCCGCGCGGGCGGCTGGGACAGCTCGACTATTCGCGCTGGCTGGCCGGTGCGCCCAACCCGGCCGGTCCCGGGCGCATTCCGAACATCACGCCGGCCCGGCTGACCTGGTCTGAGGCCGAGATCGCCGCCTATCTCGAGACCGGCGTCACGCCGGAGTTCGACGTGGCCGGCGGGCACATGGCGGCGGTGATCCGCGGACTGGCCGAGCTCCTGCCGGAAGATCGCGCCGCGCTCGCGGCCTATCTCAAGATCGTGCCCCCGGTGGACTGACCTGCCGCCGGCGCCGGCGGGCGGCTTTTCCGATCGCGCCGGACCGGCCGCGGGGGGGGCATGGCCAACCCCGCCGTTCCCGGCTAGAAGCGGCCCCAGCCCTTCCGACCCCCAGCCCTTCCGACCCCCGGCCCTTCCGACCCCCAGCCCTTCCGACCCGACGTGCCGCATGGCCGACCGCGACCGACCGCAGATCTATCTCGTCACCCCGCCGGCCTTCGATCCGGCCGACTTCGCGCCCCGGCTCGCGCGGGTGCTCGACGGCGCCGCCATCGCCTGCCTGAGGCTCGCGCTGGCCACCCGCGACGCCGACCGCGTGGCGCGCGCGGCCGACACCCTGCGCGAGATCGCCCATGCCCGCGACGTGCCGATCGTGATCGAGTCGCATGTCGCGCTGGTCGCGCGGCACGGGCTCGACGGGGTGCATCTGCCCGATGGCGCCCGCGGGGTGCGGGCGGCGCGGGCGGCGCTGGGCGGCGAGGCGATCGTCGGGGCCTTCGCCCGGGCCTCGCGCCATGAGGGGATCACCGCCGGCGAGGCGGGGGCCGACTACGTCGCCTTCGGTCCGGTCGGAGACAGCGGCCTCGGCGAGGCCACACGCGCCCCGCGCGACCTGTTCCTGTGGTGGAGCGAGATGATCGAACTGCCGGTGGTGGCCGAGGGCGCATTCGATGCGGCGCTGGTCGCAGAGCTTGCGCCGGTTGCGGATTTCTTCGCCTTCGGCGAGGAGATCTGGCGCGGCGACGATCCGGTTGCCGCGCTGCGCTCCCTGACGGCGGCTCTCGACTGACCGCCGCGGCCGGCGTCACAGGTGCGCCACCGGCCGGCCCCCGGTCTGAGCCGGAATTGACTGGCCGGCGGCGCAATCCCGGGTTAAGCCGCGCCAATGCGTTCGCCCATGCTCCGCCTAGACGCCGTATCGATCGCCCCGTGCCGTCCGTTCCCCGCCTGATCCTGACCGTCGGGCTGGTTCTCGGACTGGTTGCGGCCTGCGCCCCGGTGCCCACGGCTGCCCCCGGCGCAGGGGTGGCGGCGCCCGGCACGATGCCGCCGCCCCGGAGCTTCGGTCCGACCCGACCGGTGCCGCCGCAGCGCCCGAACCACGAGATCGCGCGCGACATCCTGGACCTCGCCTTCCGGATGGAAAGCGGCCGGACCCTGCCGGTGCTCACCCGGTTCGAGGCGCCGGTCAGGGTGGGCATGCGCGGGCCGGTCACGCCCTGGGCCGAAGCCGACCTGGGGCGGCTCATCGAGCGGCTGCGTCGCGAGGCCGGCATCGACATCGCCCGCGCCCGGGCCGGCGAGACCGCGAACCTGTGGGTCGAGTTCGTGCCCCGGGCAACGATCCAGCGCACCGTCCCGGCGGCGGCCTGTTTCGTCGTACCGCGCAACGAGAGCTTTGCCGCCTTTCGCGCGGGCCGCAACGGCGGCGGGGAATGGGCGGACCTCGACCGACGCACGACGGCGACGATCTTCGTTCCCTCGGATGTCGCCCCGCAGGAAGTGCGCGACTGCCTGCACGAGGAGATCGCCCAGGCGCTCGGTCCGCTCAACGACCTCTACCGGCTGCCTGACAGCGTGTTCAACGACGACAACTTCCACACGATCCTGACCGGCTTCGACATGCTGGTGCTGCGCGTGCTCTATGCGCCCGAACTCGCCTCGGGGATGACCGAGGCCGAGGTCGCCGCGCGTCTGCCGGGGTTGCTGGCGCGGATGAACCCGCGCGGCCAGCGCGGCGGCGGCGTGGCGCCGCATGTGCCCGAGAACCGTGCCTGGATCGCCGCCATCGAGACCGCACTGGGCCCGCGCACCGCACCGGCAGAACGGCGGGCGGCGGCCGCCCGCGCGGTGGCGATCGCCGGGGCATCGGGCTGGACCGACCCGCGGCTTGCCTTCTCGTACTTCACCCTCGGGCGTTCGGCGCTGGCGCACGAGATCGACCTGGCGGTGTCGGCCTACCGGCGGGCGGCGATGCTCTACGCCGCCTCGCCGGTCACCGAGGTGCAGGCGGCCCATGTCGCGATGCAGCTGGCCGCCTTCGCCCTGTCGGCCGGCCGGGCCGAGGAGGCGCTCACCCTGGTGCGTCCGCATGCGGCGGTCGCGCTCAGGGCCGAGAACGCCGCGCTTCTGGCGACGATCCTGCTGATCCAGGCGGAGGCGCTCGAAGCGCTCGGGCGACGCGACGAGGCGCGCCGGGTGCGGCTCGACTCGCTCGGCTGGGCGCGCTATGGCTTCGGCACCGAGGTGCAGATCGCCGCGCGGCTGGGCGAGATCGCGGTGCTGCGCGGAGACGGCGGAGGCGGCGGGGGCGGCGGCAGATGATCGTGATCGTGACCTTCGTGATAGGCGCCGTGGCCGGGTTCCTGCTGGCGCGGCGGCGCGGGGGAAAGCTGCTGGACGAGCTGCAGTATGCCTCGGCCTACGCGATCGCCGGCGGGATCATCGGGCTTTTCGCGGCGCTGGTCCTGCACTGGATGCTGTGACCCCGCCCTTCGTGCGACGCGCGAGGAACGCGGGAAAACAACCTGATGTTCCTTAGCTTCTTCCAAAATCTCAGGGCCGAGGGCGTGCCCGCCACGCCGGGCGAGTTCCTGGTGTTCCTCGACGGCGTCAAGGCCGGGCTCGCGGCCTTCGATGCCGAGGGGCTCTATCATCTCGGCCGGTTGTCGATGGTGAAGGACGAGCGCCTGATCGACCGCTACGACCGTGCCTTCGCACGGACTTTCGGCACGCTCGCCGACCTGCCGCCCGAGCGGATCCTGCCGGCGCTTGCGCTGCCCGCCGACTGGCTCGACCGGCTGGCCGAGGCCGTGCTCTCGCCCGAGGAGCAGGCGCGCGTGGCCTCGGCAGGCAGCCTCGAGGCGCTGATGCAGGCGCTCGCCGACCGCCTGGCCGAGCAGCGGGCGCGCCACGAGGGCGGCGCGCGCTGGATCGGCACTGCCGGCACCTCGCCCTTCGGCGCCTGGGGCTGGAACCCCGCCGGCATCCGCGTCGGGCAGGATCGCGGGCGTTCGGGCCGGGCGGCGAAGGTCTGGGAGGCGCGCAGCTTCCGCGACTACGACGAGAAGGCCGATCTCGGGCCGAGGGCGATGAAGCTGGCGCTGCGCCGGCTGCGGCGCTGGGCGCGCGCGGGGGCAGCCGAGGAGCTCGACCTGCCCGGAACCGTCCGCGCCACGGCCGAGCGCGGCTGGCTCGAGCTGCGCAGCCGGCCGGAGCGGCGCAACGCCCGGAAGGTGCTGCTGTTTCTCGATGTCGGCGGCAGCATGGACGCGCATGTAGGCGCGGTCGAGGCGCTGTTCGCCGTGGCCCGCGCCGAGTTCGCGCATCTTGAATGCTTCCGCTTCCACAATTGCCTCTACGAGAAGGTCTGGCGCGACGCCGCACGGCGGCCCGAGACGGCGGTCGCGCTCGGCGATCTGCTGGCTCGTCACGGCCCGGGCTGGACCTGTGTCGTCGTCGGTGACGCCACGATGGGCCCCTGGGAGATCACCCGTTCCGGCGGATCCGTCGAGCACTGGAACGCCGAGCCGGGGGCGGTCTGGCTGGGCCGGGCGGCGGCCGCCTGGCCGCGCCACCTTTGGATCAATCCGGTTCCGGAACGGTTCTGGGACGCGACGCCCTCGATCGGGCTGGTGCGCGCGGCCTTCGGGGGGCGGATGGTGCCGCTGACGCTCGAGGGGCTCAACCGGGGCGTCGCGCTGCTGCGGCGCTGATCCGGCGATCGATCGCCGCCAGCACCGAGCGCGCGGCACGCTGCCCCGGCGGGTCGCCGCCGCGGCCGAGCATCGCCATCGTCCGGTCGAGCACCGCGCGCTGCGCCGCCCGGCGCCCGGGGTCGGCGAGCAGGTCCGCCACCGCCGCCCCCAGCCGGTCGGGCCGGCAGTCTGGCCCGAGGAACTCGGGGACGGCACGGGTGCCGGTGACGAGATTCGGGATCGTCACGCTCGGAACCCGGACGAACAGCCGGAAGACCAGGCGCGACAGCGGCGCGACGTCGTAGCCGATCACCATCGGCACACCGGCCGCCGCCAGTTCCAGCGAGACCGTGCCCGAGGCCGCCAGCGCCGCATCGGCGGCGCGGAAGGCCGCGCGCTTCACCTCGGGCGGGTCGCGGCGGGGGTCGATCACGACCGGCGCGCCCGGCCAGCCCGCGGCCATCGCCGCCACGCGGTCGGCCAGATGGGCGACCGCGGGCACCACCACGCGCGCCGCGGGATGCCGCGCCAGCACCGGCGCCAGGGCCGCACCGAAGCGGGGCCCGAGGCGCTCGACCTCGCCCCGGCGCGAACCCGGCAGCACGAGCAGGAGCGGCGCGCCGGGCGCGATCCGGCAAGACCTGCGGAAGGCCAGCGCCGCGGTGGCATCGGCCACCGGCTCGGCCGCTGCCGGGTGGCCGACGAAATCGCAGGTCATCCCGGCTGCGGTCATGTACGGCGGCTCGAACGGCAGAAGGGCCAGCACATGGTCGATGACCCGGGCCATGCGCCGCGCGCGCCCCGGCCGCCAGGCCCAGACCGAGGGGGCGACATAATGGATGCAGAGGGTTTCGGGCCGCGCCGCACGCACCCGCGCGGCAAGCCGCAGCGAGAAGTCGGGGCTGTCGATCGTCACCATTGCGTCCGGCGCAAAGGCGACGGCCGCGGCCGTTGCCTCGGCCAGCCGCCGGCGCAGCAGCGGATAGCGCGGCAGAACCTCGGCGACGCCCATCACGCTGAGGTCGGACATCGGGAACAGGCTTTCGAGGCCCTGCGCCGCCATCTCGGGGCCGCCGACCCCCGCCAGGTCGGCACCCGGCGCGAGGCTCCGCAGCCCCGCGATCAGCGCCGCCCCCAGCCGGTCGCCCGAGGGTTCGCCCGCAAGCAGGAAGATGCGCGGGCTCATCGCGCGATCAGGAACAGGCCCGCCGCCTCTGCCGCCGCAAGGGTCGCCTCCCGGTCGAGGATCATCACCGCGCCGGGCGCTATGGCGATGCCCGCAAGCCCCGCCGCCGCGGCGCCGGCAACGGTTGCCGGGCCGATGGCCGGCAGGTCCACCCGCAGATCCTGGCCGGGCTTCGGACGCTTGACCAGCACGCCGCGCGCGCCGCGGCGCAGCGCGGGGTCGGTGCGCGCCACGGTCTGCAGCAGGAAGTCGGTGCCCTGCACGGTCTCGATCCCGAGGCAGAGCCCCTCCGCGACGACGGCCGCCTGCCCGAGGTCGAGCGGCCCCAGCGCGGCGAGGATCGCCTCGGCCCGGTCGGCGTCGGCCAGATCGCCCGCCGCGGGATCGGGGCCGGCCAGCCACCCCGGTGCGGCGACCAGATCGGGCACCACCTCGTGCGCACCGGCCACGGCGAATCCCTGCTCCTCGAAGAAGCGCACCACGAGACGCAGAAGCGCGTCGTCGCCTGCGCGCATCGCCGCGGCGATCCGCGGGGCCAGCGCCATCGTCGCGGGGTCGAGCGCCATCGGGTCGAGGGCCGGGCGACGCATGGCGCCGGCGAGGCAGAGCGTGGTCACCCCTGCCGTGCGCAGGTCGTCGCAGAGCTGCCCCAGCCGCTCGAACCGCGCGGCGATCTCGGGCGCGCCGGGGTTGACCGCCGGCACCCCCTCGACGCGCACGAACCAGCAGCCGGACTGTGCCCGCACCACCAGCCCCGGCAGATCCCCCTCGCCCGCGATCACCGCCAGCATCGGCTGCCTCACCGCGGCGTGTGGAACGACCGGTCCGACCCGGCCAGCACGAAGTCCACGATCTCGCGCACGAAGGGCGAGCGCGCCGTCGCCGAGAGCGCACGGACGCGGTCGAGGAAGGTTCCCTCGCCCTTGGCCAGGGCCTGGTAGGCCTCGCGCAGGGCGGCGATGTCCTCGCGCGGGACGCCGCGGCGCTTGAGGCCGACCAGGTTCAGCCCCTCGAGCTCCGCATGCTGCCCGTCGATCAGCCCGTGCGGCAGGACGTCATGCACCACCTTCGCCATGCCGCCGACGATCGCGCCCGTGCCGATCCGCACCCACTGGTGCACCCCGGCGAGCCCGCCCACGATCGCGTCGTCGCCGACCCGGACATGGCCCGCGAGCATTGCGCCGCTGACAATGATCACACGGTCGCCGAGCTGGCAGTCGTGGGCGATGTGGCAGTTCGCCATGATCAGGCAGTCGGCGCCGATGCGGGTGACGCCGCCGCCGCCCTCGGTGCCGATGTGGATCGTGGTGTGTTCGCGGATGCGGGTGCGCGCGCCAACCTCGACCGCGGTGTCCTCGCCGCGGTATTTCAGGTCCTGCGGCACCTCGCCGACGACGGCGAAGGGAAACACGACGGCGCCTTCGCCGAGCCGGGTGCGGCCGGTGACGACGGCATGGGCCTTGACCGTCACGCCGGGCCCGAGCGTCACGCGCGGTCCGATCACGGCGAAGGGCCCGATCTCGACCCCCGGGCCGACCGTGGCGCCGTCCTCGACCAGTGCGGTCGGATGGATCCGCGACGCGGGATCGACGGCCATGCCTCAGGCGCCCCGCGGAAGGTCGAGCATCGCGGCGAATTCGGCCTCGGCGGCGAGGTCCCGGCCCACCATGCCCCGCCCCTCGAAGCGCCACACCTTGCCGCCTGGGCGCAGAACCTTCAGATGCAGTTCCAGAACGTCGCCCGGAACCACCTTGCGACGGAACCGTGCGCGGTCGATCGTCATGAAATAGATCAGGAACTCGCGGCCGACGAGGTCCATCGACACACAGGACAGCACCGCCGCCGCCTGCGCCATCGCCTCGATGATGGTCACGCCGGGCATGATCGGGGTGCCGGGGAAATGGCCCTGGAAATGCGGCTCGTTGAAGGTGACGTTCTTGACCCCCACAGCGCTCTCGAAGGGCACCATGTCGCGCACCCGGTCGATCAGCAGGAACGGATAGCGATGCGGCAGGATCCGCTGGATCACCTGGATGTCGGCCTCGGTCATGGCCGGCACGGCACGGGGGTCGTTCATGGGAGGCTCTCCTCGGGCGTGGGTCTGCCTAGCAAGCGACCCTGCGAAGGGCAAGCGACCGGGCCATCCCGCGGCCTCAGGGAGCGGGGGAGGGCGGATCCTCGGCTTCGGGCGCGGCAAGGGCGGGCAGCACCGACCCGCCGTCGCCGATGGTGTCATCGAGGCGGGCGATCGCCTCTTCGGTGATGTCGATCGCATCGGAGGACAGCAGGACCGCCCGCGCATCGAGGATCGCCATCGCGCCGCGATCCCGGACGATCTGGGCAAGGATCGGCACGGCGGCGCGGAAGAAGGCGGCGCGGGCCTCTTCCGGGCGGCGGGCAAGCTCGCGCGTCTTGGCATCCTGGGTCCGGCGCGCGGCGACGACGCGGGCGTCGAAGGCATCGGCCAGGGCGCGGAACTCGGCCGGATCCATCGTGGCGCGGAGTTCGGTGAGGCGCCGTTCCTCCTCGGCAAGTTCGGCCTCGATGGCGCGGTTCTCGGCCGCGAGCGCGGCGGTCGCGGCTTCGAGTTCCGCCTGCACCCGCCGGCCGAAGGCGGAGCGGGTGAAGACCTCTTCCTGATCGATGGTCAGGAACGGACTGATCGCCGGAACGGGCTGCGGAACCGTCTCGCCTGCACCGCCCGACCCGGGATCCGGTGCCTGCTGTGCGACCGCCGTCGCGGCAAGGCCCGCTGCAAGGGCGGCGACTCCGAACCGGGCCCGGCGCGGCATGGTCAGAACCGCGTCGAGATCGTCAGGTCGAAGTTCTGTTCCTTGTCGTAAGGCTCCTTCATCAGCGGCGTCGAGAAATTGAACCGCAGCGGCCCGAGCGGCGTGTTCCAGAACACCGAGACCCCCGCCGCCGCCCGCAGCCTGAGCGAATCGTCCACCCGCTGGTAGCCGGCGGTGTCGTCGAGGCCCCAGACCGACCCGATATCCACGAAGGCGCCGCCGGTGATGCCGTATTCCTCGGGGATGCCCAGCGGAAACTCGCTTTCGAACTTGAGCACCGCGAAGTAGTTGCCGCCCAGCGGGTCGTCGTTGCTGGCGCCGAGATCGCGCGGGCCGATGCCGCGCGGCTCGAAGCCGCGCATCTGCTGGCCGAAGAAGCGGTCGGTCACGCGGCTCGAGCCCTCGAACATCAACAGCGCCCCGCCCTCGAACACGGCGCGCAGCGTCACCTCCTCGTTGCGCACGCGGGTCTCGGCCATCGCCGTGATGTTCGACCGGATAAAGCGGTTGTCCCCGCCCAGACCCGCCAGATCCTGGCCGAACCGCAGCACGACGCCACCCCGCGGGCTGAGCCCGCCGATCCGGTTGTCGAAGGAGTAGTTCCAGCCGATCGAACTGGTGAACCGGCTGCCCTGCTCGCGCTGCAGGATCGGCGAGGAGCCGTTGTTGTCGGGGTCGTCGTCGATGCCGTCCTCGGGGTCCTTGTCGATGAACCCGTCGTCCACGCCGAAGATCTCGTCGAAGCGGAAGGCGTAACTGGCCCCGAGGCGCGAGAACTGCCCCGCGGGGAAGTCGAACCCGAACCCGAGGTTGCCCGTGCGCGTGTCGAAGAACGAGAAGTCCTGCTTCGTCTCGCGCCACAGCAGGTTCAGGCGGAACCGCAGGTCGCGGTCGAGAAAGGCGGGTTCGACGAAGGTCAGCGAGGCGGTGCGGTTGGTCGTTCCGGTGTCGAGGTTGAACGACAGCGACTGGCCGCGGCCGAGGAAATTGGTCTCGGAGAAATTGAGCGCGAAGGCCACGCCCGAGGCGACCCCGTAGGAGAGGCCGAAGCCGAGCGATCCGGTCGGCTGTTCCTCGACGTTGACATCGACCACGACCTGGTCGGGGGACGAGCCCTCGCGGGCCTGCACGTCGGCGGTCGAGAAGAAGCCGAGGGCGCGGATGCGTTCGGCGCTCTCGCGGATCTCGCGGGGGTTGAACGGGTCGCCCTCGACCGTGCGGAACTGGCGGCGGACGACCTGGTCGAGGGTGGTCACGTTGCCTTCGATGTCGATGCGCTCGACGAAGATGCGCGGGCCGCGCACCACGGCGAACTCGATGTCGAGGGTCAGCAGGCGGTCGTTGCGCGTCACCCGCGGCTCCACCCGCACGAAGTCGAGCCCCTGGCGCAGCGCCAGCGTCTCGAGCCGGGCGATGGTGTTCTCGACGTCGAGCGGGTTGTAGACGCGCCCCGTGCGCACCCGCACCTCGCGCTCGTAGAGCTCGGGGTCGGCGCCCTCGACCTCGCTGGTGACCGAGATCTCGCCGAAGCGGAACTGCTGGCCCTCGCGCAGGGTGAAGGTGATCAGGAAGGCATCGCGCTGGCGCGTCAGCTCGGAACTGACCGACAGAACCTGGAAGTCGATGTAGCCGCGCGACAGGTAGAAGTCGCGCAGGAGCTGCTTGTCGAACTCGATCCGGTCGGCCACGAAGGTGTCGCGGCGGACGAACTGGCGCAGCAGGCCCGCCTGCTTGGTCGCCAGAACCTCGCGCAGGCGGCGGTCGCCGAAGGCGCGGTTGCCGACGAAGGACAACCGCTCGATCTCGATCACCCGGCCCTCGACGATCTCGAACACCAGATCCACGCGGTTCTCGCTGCGGCGGATGATCTTCGGGGTGACGGTCGCCGCAAGGCGCCCTTCCTGGGCATAGGCCTCGACGATCCGCGCAGCGTCCTGCTCGGCGACGGTCGGGCTGTAGATCCGGCGCGACTGCGACTGCACGATCGCGGCCAGCGCCTCGTCATTCAGCCGGCGATTGCCCTCGAAGGCAACGACGTTGATCGTGGGAAACTCGGCCACCCGGATGATCAGCCGGTTGCCCTGGGGGATGAGTTCGACCGACTCGAACAGCCCCGAGCCCATCAGCCGCTGGAAGGCGGCATTCAGCTGGCCCGCCGTCACCGCCTCGCCCCGCGGAATCTGCGCATAGGACAGGACGGTGGCGGGCTCGATGCGCTGCAGGCCCTCGATCGACACGCTGTCGAAGCGGAAGGTCTGCGCTTCGAGACGATGCGGCAGGATCACGAGCACGAGCGCCAGCAGAAACCCGAGCGCCGCGAACGCCCCGGGCCGGACCGGCGACCGAGCCGGACGGCCCGCTGCGCGCATGCTTCCGCCGGTCGCCGCAAAAGCCATGGTCGCCCCCGTCCGGTTCTCGGTCTCTCACCGATGCCTAGCCCGATCGGGGGGGCTTGTCAAAACGTCGGACCGCAGGGCGGTCGGTTTCGGCGCGGGCATCGGCGGGCATCGGCGCGCCCCCGCGTCCGCCGGCCGCCGCGGTCGGGTCCGGCGGGATCCGCTCAGCCGGTCAGGACACGGCCGAGCGCGGCGCCGGCGCCGAGGGCCACCGCCACGGTAGCGATGTAGAGCAGCCGGTCGCTGTTCAGCCCAAACAGCACCACCAGGCCGCGATAGCCGATGGTCAGGGTCTCGGTCATGGCCCCGCCCTCCTTTCCGGCGCATCGGATAGCCTTTCCGGCGCATCGGATAGCGGCCGAATGTGGCCCAAGTTTGGCGCCGTCGCGCCGCAGCGGCGGAACCGCTCAGGGGCAGAACAGATCGTTGGTCAGCGCGAAGACCATGAGCGCCAGGATGACCGCAAGCCCCGCCCCCATCAGCACGCGCATGGCGCGCTCGGGCGGCGGGCGGCCGGTCGTGGCCTCCCAGGCGTGGAACACCAGGTGCCCGCCGTCGAGGATCGGGATCGGAAACAGGTTCAGCAGCCCGACCGCGGTGGACAGGACCGCGACGAACCAGATGAAGCTCGCCAGACCCTGCCGGGCCATGTCGCCCGAGGTCTCGGCGATGCCGATCGGGCCGCGCAGGTTGCACGAGGAGATCGCCCCGGTGACCATGTGCCAGAGCCCCGAGATCGAGGCGCGGACGAGGAAGACCACCTGGTCGGCGGCCATGCCCACCGCCGCGACCGGCCCGGGCGTGCTGGTGGCGGGCTCGAACGCCAGCGCCCCGGTCAGCCCGATCATCCAGCGCGTCTCGAAGCTGCCGTCGGCGCGCGGGAAGTCCACCCGCTTCGGCGCCAGCTCGAGCGTCATCGTGCGGCCGTCGCGCCAGACCTCGAGCGCGAGCGGCCGGCCCTCCGAGGCCACCACGATCTCCTGCAGCTCGCGGAAGGCGGTGACGGGCGTGCCGTCCACGGCCAGCACCAGATCGCCCGCCCGCAGCCCGGCATCGCTTGCCGCCGAACCGGGCGCGACGCTCTGCGCCAGCGGTGGGAAGGGCCAGGGCGCCTCGACGCGGGTCTCGCGCCCGTCGCGCCGGACGGTGAAGGTCACCACGGGCGCCGGCGGGATCTCGTCCATCACGGAGTAGAAGGTGGCGAAGTCCGGCGTCGGGCGCCCCTCGACGGCAAGGATCACGTCGCCCGGCCCGAGCCCCTGGCGCCCTTCGGGCAGCGCGGCCAGGCGGCCGACCGTCGGCGGCTCTATCGCCGTGCCCTGCCACATGAACACGCCGGCGAACACCACGATCGACAGCGCGAAGTTGAAGATCGGGCCGGCCGCGACCGTCGCCGCCCGCGCCCACAGCGGCGCGCCGTGGATCGTCTGGCGGCGGGCGTCGTCGGTCATCCGCGACAGCACGGCCTCGTCGCCGCGGGCGCTGGCGGCATCGGCGTCGCCGAGGAACTTCACGTAGCCGCCGAAGGGCAGCGCGGCGATCTGCCAGCGGGTTCCGTGCCGGTCGGTGCGGCTCCACAGCACGGGTCCGAAGCCGATCGAGAACACTTCCGAGCGGATGCCCGACCAGCGCGCCACGATGTAGTGGCCGAATTCGTGCACCGCGACGATGATCGACAGCGCCACCACGAAGGCCGCGAGGGTGAGCGCGAGGTTGCCGAACGAGGGAATCAGTCCGATCGGATCCAAGGCTCAGTCCTTCCCGCCGCGCACCGCGATCACGTCCTGCGCGACCTGGCGCGCCAGATGGTCCATTGCCTGCACCATATCAAGGCTCTCGGGGGCATTTCCGAGACCCGGGTCGGCCGAAAGCCGGGCAAGCGCGGCTTCGACCACGACCGCCATCTCGGTGAACGGGATGCGGCCGGCGATGAAGGCGTCGAGCGCGGCCTCCTTCGCGGCGTTGAACGCCGCCCCGGCGAGGCCGCGGATCCGCATGACCTCGCGCGCGAGCCCGAGCGCCGGGTAGCGCGCCGGGTCCGGAGCGCGGAAGGTCAGGCTGCCGATCGCGGCAAGGTCGAGCCGCGCCACCGGCAGGTCGGCGCGGGCGGGCCAGTTCAGCGCATAGCCGATGGAATGGCGCATGTCGGGCGGCCCGAGATGGGCCATCAGCGCCCCGTCGCGGAAGCCGACCAGCGCATGCACCAGGCTCTCGGGGTGGATCACCGCCTCGATCCGGTCGGGCTCGATCCCGAAGTATTCCCTGGTTTCGATGAGCTCCATGGACTTGTTGAACATCGAGGCGGAGTCGATGGTGATTCTCTGCCCCATCGACCAGTTCGGATGGGTCGAGGCTTCGGCCAGCGTGGCCGCAGCCAGCCGCTCGAGCGGCCAGTCGCGGAAGGCGCCGCCGCTGGCGGTGATGATCACCCGCTCGACCGCGGCGATGTCCTCGCCCGCAAGCGCCTGGAAGATCGCCGAATGTTCGCTGTCCACCGGCAGGATGCGGGCACCGTGGCGCGCCGCCTCGGCCAGAAGCAGCGGGCCGGCGGTGACGAGCGATTCCTTGTTCGCCAGCGCGAGCGTGGTGCCGTGGCGCAGCGCGCGCAGCCCCGGCGCAAGCCCGGCCGCGCCCACGATCGCCGACATGATCCAGTCGGCCGGGCGGTCGGCGGCCTCGACCAGCGCCGCGGGCCCCGCCGCCGCCTCGATCCCGCTGCCGGCCAGCGCCTCGCGCAGGGCCGGCAGGCAGTCGTCATGGGCGGTCACCGCGAGCTCCGCCCGCAGCGCGCGCGCCTGCGCGGCCAGCCGCGCCACGTTGCGCCCGCCGGTCAGGGCGACGGTGCGGAAGGCCTCGGGCCCGCCGGCCGCGAGGAGCAGATCGACCGTGCTGCAGCCGATCGAGCCGGTCGCGCCGAAGATCGTCACGCGCCGCATCAGCCGGCACTCCCCGGCGGGAAGTCGCTGACCGCCTCGACCAGCAGCAGGAACACCGAAGCGCCGAGCATGCCGTCGAAGCGGTCCATCAGGCCGCCGTGACCCGGGATGAGGGCGGAGGCGTCCTTGACCCCCATATGCCGCTTCATCGCGCTTTCGCCGATGTCGCCGGCCTGCGCGGCCATCGACATCAGCACCGAGACGGCGATCAGCCCGAGGCCGGCGCCGGTGGCGGCCAGGAACGCCCAGCCGACGGCGGCGGCGCCCGCCCAGCCGGCGACGGTTCCCGCCCAGGTTTTCTTCGGGCTGACGCGCGGCCAGAACTTCGGCCCGCCGATCAGCCGGCCGGCGAAGTAGCCGCCCACATCGGTGACGATCACCACCGCGGCCAGCCAGAGCGTCCAGATCATCCCGTAGTCGCCCCGCTGGTGGTGGAAGCCGCAGGCCGCCAGCGCGATCAGCGCCGCGCCGGCCGCGAACAGCGCCCGGTTCCGGCGCAGCAGCACAAGCCCCGCGAGCGCGGGAAGCGCGAGAAGCGGCAGCCCCCAGGGCAGCGACGCCAGGCCCGCCGCAAGCACCGCCGCCGCGTTTCCGCCGGCCAGCGCACCGGCGCGGAACAGCGGGCAGGTCGGATCGAGCATCCGGGTCAGCTCCCAGGCCATCACGCCGGCCGCGGCCGCAGCGAAGCCAAGGAACGGCAGGCCGCCGGCCCAGAGCGCCGCGATCGCCAGGGCGGCGATGACGGCACTCGACACCATCCTCTGCGCGAGGTCGGGAAACCTGCCCGCCGGGGCGCTCATCCGGTCACGGGGTTCCCGGCGAGGCCGCGGCCGCGGCAACCGGAACCGCGCGCGCGTCCGACCCGGCGACCGCGCCGAACCGCCGGTCGCGTCGGGCGAACCGGGCGAGGATACCCGCCATCTCGCCCGGGGTGAAGTCGGGCCAGAGCGTCGGCGTGAACTCGTATTCGGCATAGGCCGACTGCCACAGCAGGTAGTTCGATATGCGCGTCTCGCCGCTGGTGCGGATCACGAGGTCGGGGTCGGGCAGCGCGGCGGTGTCGAGCGCGGCGGACAGGTCGTCCTCGGTGATCGCGGCGGGATCGAGGCAGCCCTCGGCCGCGCGCGCCGCCAGCGCCCGCGCCGCACGGACGATCTCGTTGCGCCCGCCGTAGTTGATGGCAACCGTCAGGTGCAGCCGGTCGTTGCCGGCCGTCTTGGCCTCGATCCAGGCCATCAGCCGCTGCAGCCTGCGGTCGAGCCGCGTCCGGTCGCCGATGAAGCGCAGGCAGACGCCCTCGGCCGACAGCCGCTTGGCCTCGGAGCGGATGTAGGAGGAGAAGATCGTCATCAGCCCGATCACCTCCTCGGTCGAGCGCTTCCAGTTCTCGGTCGAGAAGGCATAGAGCGTCAGATGCGTGACCCCGAGACCGGGGCAGCACTCGACGATCTCGCGCACCCGCTCGGCGCCGCGGCGGTGGCCGACCAGGCGCGGCCAGCCGCGCAGCGTCGCCCAGCGGCCGTTGCCGTCCATGATGATGGCGACATGCAGGGAAGGATCGGTTCTGCTCTGTTCGGCCATCCGGCCCCCATCCCCCGGCGCAAGCCGCCTCAAACCTGCATGATTTCGGCCTGCTTGGCCTCGAGCGCCTTGTCGATCTGGGCGATGGCCCGGTCGGTCAGCTCCTGGATCGCGTCCTGCCAGAACTTCTGGTCGTCGTCGCTCATGCCCTTGGCATGGGCCTTCTTCACCTGGTCCATGCCGTCGCGGCGGACGTTGCGCACCGCCACGCGGGCGTGTTCGGCATATTGGGCGGCCACCCGGGTCAGCTCGCGCCGGCGCTCCTCGTTGAGTTCCGGGATCGGCAGGCGGATGATCGGCCCGTCCACCACCGGGTTGATGCCGAGGCCCGAATCGCGGATCGCCTTCTCCACCTTCGAGACCATCGAGCGGTCCCAGACATTGATCGTGACCATGCGCGGCTCGGGCACGTTGATCGTGCCGAGCTGGTTGATGGGCGTCATCTGCCCGTAGGCCTCGACCTGGAGCGGCTCGAGCATGCTGGCCGAGGCGCGCCCGGTGCGCAGGCTCGCGAATTCCTGGCGCAGCGCGGCCATGGCCCCGTCCATTCGCCGCTCCAGCGCATCGAGGTCGATCTCGATCTCGTCGCCCTTCATGCCCCTGCCCCTGCCGTCCCGCAGATCGGGTTTCCCGCCCGGTTTGCCGTCTATACCCCTTCGCGCCGGTCCTGCCTAGCGCTTCGCGACGCGCCCGGCTTCAGCCGGCTACCATGGTGTAGGTGCCCCGCCCCGCCAGGATGCCGCGGAACCCGCCGGGCTCGTCCAGCGAGAACACGATGATCGGCAGGCCGTTGTCGCGGGCCAGCGCGATCGCGCTGGCGTCCATCACCTTGAGGTTGCGCACCAGCACCTCGTCGTAGCTCACCCGGTCGAAGCGCCGGGCATCGGGATGCTTCAGCGGATCGCGGTCATAGACGCCGTCCACCTTGGTGCCCTTGAAGATCGCCTGGCAGGCCATCTCCGAGGCCCGCAGCGTCGCCGCGGTGTCGGTGGTGAAGTAGGGATTGCCGGTGCCGGCCGCGAAGATGCAGACGCGCCCCTTCTCGAGGTGGCGCACCGCACGGCGGCGGATGTAGGGTTCGCACACCTGGTCCATCGGGATCGCGCTGATCACCCGGGTGAACACGCCGATCCCCTCGAGCGCCGACTGCATCGCCAGCGCGTTCATCACGGTCGCCAGCATGCCCATGTAGTCGGCGGTGGTCCGCTCCATCCCCTGGGCCGACAGCTGCAGCCCGCGGAAGATGTTGCCGCCGCCGATCACCATGCAGATCTCGACGCCGAGTTCGCGCACCGACTTCACCTCCTCGGCGATGCGCAGCACCGTCGGCGGATGCAGGCCGTACCCCTGCGGGCCCATCAGAGCCTCGCCGGAGATCTTGAGCAGGACCCGGCGGTAGAGCGGTTGCGCCGGTGGCGCGGCGCGCGCGGCGCCGGTCGCATCGGACGGCGGCGGGGCACCGATCGGCGGCGGGGCGGTGTCAGGCCTCACGGTCTCGCTCATCGCCCCCTCGCCCGGTTCCTTGACGCGGCGGCAAAATGCGGGAAAACCGGCGGCCGTTCAACCACCCCTGCCGGCCGTCCGCGACCTGCGGCGCGGCCGGCCCGGAAAGGCCCCCGCCGTCCCTGGACCCGATCGCCCGCATCCCGTCCGACCGCCCGGTGCTCATCGCCGGGCCGACCGGTTCCGGCAAGTCGGCGCTGGCGCTGGCGATCGCGCGGAGGTCGGGCGGGGTCGTGGTCAACGCCGATGCGCTGCAGGTGTTCGACGCCTGGCCGATCCTGACCGCGCAGCCCTCGCCCGCCGAGCGCGCCGGGGTGCCCCACGCCCTCTACGGGCATCTGCCGCATGACGCGGCCTTCTCGGTCGGCGACTGGCTGCGCGCCGTCGCGCCGCTGCTCGGCGGCCCGCTGCGCCCGGTGATCGTCGGGGGCACCGGGCTCTACCTGTCGGCACTGACCGAGGGCCTGGCCGAGATTCCGCCGGTTCCGCCCTTCTGGCGGGCCGAGGCGGAGGCGCGCCTGCGCACGCTCGGGACCGCCGCGCTTGCGGCCGAGCTCGACCCGGCAACGCGGGCGCGCATCGACCCGGCCAACCCCGCAAGGGTCCGCCGCGCCTGGGAGGTGCTGCACGCGACCGGCCGGGGCCTCGCCGACTGGCAGGCGGAAAGGCCCGCCCCGCTGCTTCCGCTCGCGCGCGCCGAGGCGATTCTGCTCGATGCACCGAAGGCGTGGCTCTCGCCGCGACTCGCGCGCCGCTTCGCGGCGATGCTGTCGGCCGGGGCACTCGACGAGGCGCGGGCCGAATCCGCGCGCTGGAACCCGGCGTTGCAATCCGCGCGGGCGATCGGGGCAGCCGAGCTGATCGCCCACCTCGAGGGCCGGCTCGCGCTCGACGCGGCCGAGGCGGCTGCCGTCACCCGGACGGTGCAGTATGCCAAGCGCCAGCGCACCTGGTTTGCGGCGCGGATGCGGCACTGGACGCGGCTGCCTGCGGCCGACCTTCCGCGCCTGTGACGGCGCCGCCGTCCGCCGGGGTGGCGCGGCGCCCGTCGGAGCGCCTGCGCCTGCGCCCTGGTCGGTGCGCGCCCGACCGGTCGCGGTCGCGCGATGCGGCCGATCACGTTTCCGTTTGCCGCGCGGCACGGCTTCTGGCAGGGTCGCGGCGGTTCTTGCGAGCGACGGCGGCGAGCCATGGCGATCAGCGACTACGCGCCCGATCTTCCGC
The DNA here is from genome assembly GCA_937944395.1 of uncultured Paracoccaceae bacterium. Lineage (GTDB taxonomy): Bacteria > Pseudomonadota > Alphaproteobacteria > Rhodobacterales > Rhodobacteraceae > CALDYW01. The sequence goes on from CALDYW010000159.1 coordinate 35,425, forward strand.
TAGTGCGGATGGTTCCGATCCCGCGCCTCGCGCAGGGCGGGCGCTGGAAGGTCGAGGCGATGCGCAGCTACTCGACGCCGCTGATCCTGTGGTTCACCCGCGGCCAGGGGCGGATCACGGCGGGCGGCGTCACCCGCGGCTACGGGGCGCACAACCTGATCTTCCTGCCGCCCGGCACGATGCACGGCTTCGAGCTCGGCCAGGGTGTGCACGGCACCGCGCTGTTCCTGCCGCAGGGCGGAGACCTCGGCTTCCCCGGGCGGATCCTTCACCTCAGGCTCCGCGATGCCGTGCCCCAGGGCGAGGTCTCGGGGATCCTCGACAATCTCCAGCGCGAGATCGACGGCGACAGGCCGGCGCGCGCGCGGGCGATCCGCCACCACCTCGGGCTGCTGTCGGTCTGGCTCGAGCGGCAGATGGCCGGCGAGGCGGCAGCCGAGGCGGCCGAGGCGCGGCCCTCGGCCGCGGTGCGGCTGGCGCGCGCCTACAGCGCGCTGCTCGAGTCGGGCTTCCGTTCGGGAAAGACGGTGGCCGACTATGCGGCCGAACTCGGGGTGACGGCGACGCACCTTACCCGGGTCTGCCGCGCCACCTGCGGCCGCACCGCCTCGGCGCTGCTGCACGACCGCCAGATCTTCGAGGCGCGGCGGCTTCTGGCCGAGACGCGCCTGCCGGTGCAGGACATCGCCGAGTCGCTCGGCTTCGGCTCGGCGGCCTATTTCAGCCGCTCGTTCCACGCCCGTACCGGAAAGAGCCCGACCGCGTTCCGCCGCGCCCCCTGACACCCCCTGACACCCCCTGGCGCCCCCTGACGCCCCCTGGCGCCCCCTGACGCCTCGGCGCGCCGTCGCTGCGCGCGACGCATGGTCGACCCCGCGCGTCGCCGGGCGACCCGGCTCGACCCCGGGCGACCCGGCTGGGGCCGGGGCGGGGAACGCGTCTGTTGACGCAAGCGGAAAACTGGTGCCGAAT
>CALDYW010000160.1 GCA_937944395.1 uncultured Paracoccaceae bacterium
CCAGAGATCGACCTGGCTCATCGCCACGGGCACCAGGACGAGGTCGGCTTCCCGCAGCGCCGGGCGCAGGTCGGCATCGGCCTTGGGCGGGGTGTCGACCAGCACGATGTCGTGATCCCGGCGCAGCTTCTCGCATTCGTAGCCGACGCCCCAGGCGCTTGCGGTCGAGAACGCCATCCCCGGCTCGCCGGTCGCGCGCCGCGCGAGGAACCACCGCCCGAGCGAGCCCTGCGGATCGGTGTCGAGCAGGGCGACCGACAGGCCGCGGCGAAGGAACGCCACGGCGAGATTCGCCGCCAGCGTCGTCTTGCCCGATCCGCCCTTCTGCTGGGCGATGCAGATCACCTGCCCCATGGCGCCCCCCGGCCCCTGCCGCACCTGAGCACCCATCCGCACCCGCCGCAAGCACGTTCTGCGGCGCGGAATCGGCATCGGCGCAGGGTGCGGCTGCGGCCGGGGCCCCCAGGCAGGCCGGCGCCCGGCTCGGACGGCGCGCGCCAGAGGCCCGCGCGGTGCCGCCCGCGGGCGATACCTCCCGACCGGAAGTCGAAACGCGCGCGCAGGCGCGGCGCGCAGCGCAGATGCCCGGTGTTCACCGGCGGGCTCGAACCGGTGGCGCCCTCCGGCTCACGGCGCAAGGTCCATCTGGCGATGGACACCGCCACCTCGGACATTCGCGCTGTCGAGTTCACCCCCAGCCGGGAAGGCGACAGCCCCGTCCTGCCTGACCTGCTGGCACAGATCCCGGACGACGAGGACATCGGCACCGTAACCGCCGACGGCGCCAACGACACGCGCCGCTGTCACAGCGCCGTCATCGCACGCGGTGGCACGGCGATCATCCCGATCCGCAAGAATGGCCGACCGTGGAAGGAGCATTGCCCGGCCGCCAAGGCACGCAACGAAACCCTGCGCGCCACGCGCCACTACGGCAGGGCATTCCGGAAGCGGTGGACCGGATACCACACCCGCAGCCGCGCAGAGGCCAGGATACGAGGTCTCAAGTCATCAGGCGAGCGCATCGCCGCGAGAGATCCCGACCGCCAAACCGCCGAGATCCACATCCGCGTCGCCCTCATGAACCGCTTCAATGCCCTCGGCACCGCCGAGATCGTCCGCATGGCCCGGACCGCAAGGGAAAAGGGGCACTCACGCCTCAGGCCGCCTTCCTGCAACAATGCCGGATCTGCACCGAGTCGTCGAGGTTCGACCGGGTGACGATCACCTCCCTGATCAGCCCCGGCGCCTGCCATTTCGGGATCAGCCCGTTCCGCAGCCGGTCCATCACCGCCGCGCGCCAGGTGTTGCCGGCGCAGGACGAGGCATGGCCGACCGTCCAGGGCGGCGGGTTCCCGGCGATGAAGCCGCGGCAGGCGCTGTCGCCGATCGGCTGCATCGGATCGGGGAACGCGGGGGTGTAGAGCGCATCCCGGATCTCCTGCGGCAGTTCCGAGACGTCGGCGGCGGCAGGGCCGCTCACGGCGGCCGTGAGGCAAAACAGAACCGTCCGCAGCGGTGCTGCGTGCAACTGTGTCATGGATCCTCCCTCGGACCGCGTCAGGCTTGCGGCCATTCGCCGTTGATCGGCGCTCTCGAAAGTCGCGCCGGCGGGCGGAGTCCAGAAACAGGAATTCTCGATATCGGCCAGAGCGCGGGGCTCTGGCAACCTGCGGCAGCACCGGGCGGCGGGCGCCGGGACGCGGCGCGCGCGAATTCCTGCCCGCGCCGCCCTGCGGTCCGGGCTGGACCTCGCCCGGCGTCCGGTTATCCTCGGCCGGATCGGGACGGGGCGCCCCTGTCCCGCTGTGCAACCCGGTTCGGTGCCTGTGCGCGATGGCGGCCATATCCCCGGTTCCGCGGAAAGCGGCCCGCACGGGCCGCTTCTTCCCCAGTCCCGCCCCCCGCGCCGGGCGCGGCGCCGCGTGCCGGCGGCCGGGTTGCCGCGCGGATTCCGCCCAGGAGACAGCCGATGACACGTGAGGCCCCGCTGCCGCCCGCCGCGACCGCCGCGACCGCCGCGCCGCCGCCCGACCACAACCGCGGCCGCAACCCGGGCATGGACCTCGACCTCGCGCTGTTCGAGGGGCACGCCGTCAACCGCAGTGCGGCCGAGCGGCGGGCGGACACGCTGACGGCCCGCAGGTCGGTCAAGCAGGCGGCGCAGGCCGCCTGGCTCGTGCAGGCGATCCGCTGCATCGACCTCACCACGCTCTCGGGCGACGACACCGAGGGGCGCATCCGGCGGCTCTGCGCGAAGGCGCGCCAGCCGCTGGCGCCCTGGATGCTCGAGGGGCTCGGGCTTCCGGGCCTGCGGCTGACCGTCGGGGCGGTCTGCGTCTATCCGACGATGGTGCCGCATGCGGTGGCGGCGCTCGGGGGCAGCGGCATCCCGGTCGCTTCGGTCGCGACCGGCTTTCCGGCCGGACTGACGCCGCTGCCGCTGCGTCTGGCCGAGATCCGCCATGCCGTCGCGGCCGGTGCCGACGAGATCGACATCGTCATCACCCGCGCGCACGTGCTGCGGCGCGACTGGCGGGCGCTCCACGACGAGGTGCGCGCGATGCGCGAGGCCTGCGGCGCGGCACGGCTGAAGGCGATCCTGGCCACCGGCGAACTCGAGACGCTGCGCAACGTCTATTGCGCCGCGATGGTGGCGATGCAGGCGGGCGCCGACTTCGTCAAGACCTCGACCGGCAAGGAAACGGTGAATGCCACCCTGCCGGTGGGTCTGGTCATGGTCCGCGCCATCCGCGACTACGAGATGGCGACCGGCCACAGGGTCGGGTTCAAGCCGGCGGGGGGGCTGCGCACGGCCAGGGACGCGCTGTCCTGGCTGATCCTGATGCGCGAGGAGCTCGGGCCGGACTGGATGCGGCCCGAGCTGTTCCGCCTCGGCGCCTCGACCATGCTGGCCGACATCGAGCGCCAGATCGCGCACCACGTCACCGGGCGCTATTCCGCCAGCCACCGCCACGCCATCGCCTGAGGAGGCGCCCATGACCACCGTCGCCCAGTTCCTCGAGACGCTCGACTACGGCCCCGCCCCGGAAGGGGCCGGCGTCGTCGGGGACTGGCTGGCCGAGCACCGCACGGGCTTCGGCCATTTCATCGATGGACGGTTCGAACCGGCCGGCGAGACCTTCGAGGTCACCAACCCCGCCACCGGGGCGGTGATCGCCCGTGTCACCCAGGGCAGTCCGGCCGACGTGGCCCGCGCCGTGCAGGCGGCGCGCCGGGCGCTGCCCGGCTGGTCGGCGCTCTGCGGCCATGACCGGGCGCGGCATCTCTACGCGCTGGCCCGCCATGTCCAGCAGCACGCCCGCTTCCTCGCCGTCCTCGAGACGCTCGACAACGGCAAGCCGATCCGCGAGAGCCGCGACATCGATGTGCCGCTGGTGGTGCGGCATTTCTACCATCACGCGGGCTGGGCCGAGATCCTGGCCGACGAGTTCCCCGGCGCCCGCCCCGTCGGCGTCTGCGGCCAGATCATCCCCTGGAACTTCCCGCTGCTGATGCTGGCCTGGAAGGTGGCGCCCGCGCTTGCCGCGGGCTGCACGGCGGTGCTGAAACCCGCCGAATACACGCCGCTCACCGCGCTCGCCTTCGCCCGCATCTGCGCCGAGGCCGGGCTGCCGCCGGGCGTGGTGAACATCGTGACCGGCGACGGTGCCACCGGGGCGGCGCTGGTCGCCGCCGAGGGCGTGGACAAGATCGCCTTCACCGGCTCGACCGAGGTCGGCCGGGCGATCCGCCGCGCCACGGCCGGGCGCGGGGTGAAGCTGACGCTCGAGCTCGGCGGCAAGTCGCCCTTCATCGTCTTTGCCGATGCCGACCTCGATGCCGCGGTCGAGGGCGTGGTGGATGCGATCTGGTTCAACCAGGGGCAGGTCTGCTGCGCCGGCGCGCGCATCCTCGTGGCCGAGGCGGTGGCCGACCGTTTCGCCGCATTGCTGCAGCGGCGGATGGCCGCGCTGCGGGTGGGCGACCCGCTCGACAAGTCCACCGACGTCGGCGCGATCGTCCATCCGGTGCAGCTCGCCCGCATCCGCTCGCTGGTCGATCAGGGCGTGGCGGAAGGTGCGGTGCTGCACCAGGTTGCGGCACCGGCGGGATGCTTCTATCCGCCCACCCTCGCAACCGGGGTCGAACCGGCCTCGGTGCTGGCGACCGAGGAGATCTTCGGACCCGTCGCCACGCTGACCGCCTTCCGCACCCCGAAGGACGCTGTGCAGCTTGCCAACAACACCCGCTACGGCCTTGCCGCCTCGATCTGGACCGAGAACGTCAACCTCGGCCTCGCGATCGCGGCCGAGGTCAAGGCCGGCGTGGTGTGGATCAACTGCACCAACCTCTTCGACGCGGGCGCGGGCTTCGGCGGCTACCGCGAGAGCGGCTTCGGCCGCGAGGGCGGGCGCGAGGGGATGCGCGCCTACCTGGCCGAGCCGGGTCCGAAGCCGCCCGGGGCGGAGGACGCGCCGCCCCCGGTCGCGCC
>CALDYW010000161.1 GCA_937944395.1 uncultured Paracoccaceae bacterium
AGGCCGTGGGCGAAGGCGATCGCCGCGCCCTCGCGCAGGTTGTCGTGGACGTGGCGGCGGTAGGTCTCGGCCTGCAGCTCGTCGGGCATGGTGAACATGATCAGGTCGGCCCAGGCCGCGGCCTCGGCGATGCCCATCACCCTGAGGCCCTCGCCGTCGGCCTTCTTCGCCGAGGGCGAGCCCTCGCGGAGCGCCACGACGAGGCTCTTCGCCCCGCTGTCGCGCAGGTTCAGCGCGTGGGCATGGCCCTGGCTACCGTAGCCGAGGATCGCGATCCTCCTGTCCTTGATCAGGTTCACATCGCAGTCGCGATCATAATAGACCCGCATCTCTCCCCCCGCTCCGTCCCGGTTGCCGCCGCCCGTCCCTAGTCAGCCCCTGTCCGCTTGGCAAGGGGCGCAGGTCCCCGGCCGGGGCCGGCGGCGGTTGCGGCGGCGCACGGGCGGACCTATGACGCGCGGGGACACCCCGATCCGCGAACGGAGACCGCCGATGCCCGCCCTGCGCCCCGAGATCGACCCCGACGGCCTGCTGGAATACTCGGTGGTGTTCACCGACCGTTCGCTCAACCACATGTCGGCCGCGTTCCGGCAGGTGATGCGCGACATCTCGTCGATGCTGCGCGAGGTCTATGGCGCCCGGGCCGTGGCGCTGGTGCCGGGGGGCGGCACCTGCGCGATGGAGGCGGTGGCGCGCCAGCTCGCCCGCGGGGCGCGGGTCCTGGTGGTCCGCAACGGCTGGTTCAGCTACCGCTGGAGCCAGATCCTCGAGGCCGGCGGGTTCGCCGCCGAGGTGCGGGTGCTGACCGCCCGCCGGCAGGGCGAGGGGCCGCGCGCGCCCTTCGCCCCGCCCCCGGCCGGGGAGATTGCGGCCGAGATCGCCGCCTTCCGCCCCGACATCGTGTTCGCCCCGCATGTCGAGACATCGGCGGGGATGATCCTGCCCGATGCCTGGCTCGCCGCGATCGGTTCGGCGACGCGGGCAGTCGGCGGGCTCTTCGTGCTCGACTGCATCGCCTCGGGCTGCGCCTGGGTCGAGATGGAGGCAGCCGGCGTGGACGTGCTGATCTCGGCCCCGCAGAAGGGCTGGTCGGCCTCGCCCTCGGCCGGGCTGGTGATGCTGTCGGACCGCGGCGCCGAGCGGGTGCGGGCCACCGCCTCGGACAGCTTCGCGCTGGACCTGCGCAAATGGCTGTCGATCATGGAGGCCTACGAGGCCGGCGGCCACGCCTACCACGCCACCCTGCCGACCGACGCGCTGCGCGGCTTCCGCGACGCGATGGCCGAGACCCGCGACTGGGGGTTCGAGACCGCGCGCGCGGCGCAATGGCGCCTCGGCGACGCGGTCCGCGCGATGCTGGCCGGAAAGCAGGTGGCACCGGTCGCGGCGCCGGGCTTCGGCGCGCCGGGCGTGGTGGTCGGCTACACCGACGATCCCGCGATCCAGTCGGGCGCGCGCTTCGCAGCCGCGGGGGTGCAGATCGCCGCCGGGGTGCCGTTGCAGGTGGGCGAGGGCGAGGGGTTCCGCACCTTCCGCATCGGTCTGTTCGGGCTCGACAAGCTGAAGGACACCGATGCCGCGCTGGCGCGTCTGCGGCAGGCCGTGGACGCCGTCCTGTGACCCGGGCGCTGCCGGGCACGGTGATCGACGACCTGTCGCGCCCCTTCCCGCTGACCCCGCTCGGCACCGCCTGGGAAGCGGTGACCGACGCGGTGATGGGCGGGACCTCCTCGGTGCGGCTTGCGCGCGCGGTCGTGGCGGGCCGGCCCGCGCTGCATCTGACCGGGACCGTCCGGCTCGACAACAACGGGGGCTTCGTGCAGATGGCGCTCGACCTCGCCCCGGGCGGCGCGGCGGTGGACGCCTCGGCCTGCGCGGGGATCGACCTGCTCGTGCACGGCAACGGCGAGCGCTATGGCCTGCACCTGCGCACGGCCGGGCTCGACCGGCCCTGGCAATCCTACCGGCACGAGTTCACCGCAAGCCCGGGGTGGCGGCCGTTGCGGTTGCCGTTCGCCGGTTTCCGGCCGCATCGCACCACCCTGCCCTTCGATCCGGGACGGCTCCGCCGCATCGGGATCGTGGCGATCGGCCGCGCCTTCCTCGCCGATCTTGCTCTGGCCGAGCTGCGCTTCGCCTGAGCCCCGAGGCTCCGGCTCAGGCCCGCCAGAAGCGCAGCGTGAACAGCACCAGCACCGACACAAGCTCCAGCCGCCCGAGCAGCATCCCGAAGATCATCAGCCACTTGGCCGACACCGGAAAGGCATCGACAGCGCCGGTCGGGCCGATGCCGGCACCGAAGGCCGGACCGATGTTGAATACCGCCGTCCAGGCCGCGGTGATCGCGGTCTGCGTCTGGAGCCCGGTCAGCCCCAGCGCCACGGCAAGGACGCCGAAGGTGACGATGTAGAGGGTGAACAGCGCGATCACCGAGTTCAGCACGTCGAAATCGACCGGCCTGCCGTCGAACCTGAGCGGCGCGACCAGGTTCGGGCTGTAGAGGCGGCGGATCTGGGTCTTGATCGCCTCGAACAGGATCAGGTAGCGGAATACCTTGATCGAGCAGCCGGTGGATGCGGTGCAGCCGCCGATCGCACCCACGACCAGCAGCACGACGAAGGCGAAGGCGCTCCAGCGTGTCAGATCGATGCTGGTGAAGCCGGTGCCCGAGAAGATCGAGGTGACGTTGAACAGCGCCTCGCGCAGGGTCGCCTCGCCGCCCGTCCGCCCCTGGGCCAGGTTCGAGGCGAAGACGAGTGCGGTCGCGATGGCGATCCAGCGGACGTAGGCGCGCACCTGCCGGTCCTGCCAGAGCGGCAGCGCATGCCCCTGCAGAAGCTGCACGAAGCGGATGAAGGGCAGGGTCGCCAGCACCATGAACAGTGCGGCGACGTATTCCGCCCCGCCCCGGAACGCGGCGAAGGAGGCATCGGTGGTCGAAAATCCCCCGGTCGCCACGGTGGTCAGCGCATGCACCAGTGCGTCGAAGGCGCTCATCCCCACGGCGTAGAAGGCGAGCCCGGCCGCCAGCGTGAGCAGCACATAGACCTGGATCAGCGCCGCCGAGATGTCGAGCGCCCGCGGCAGCACCTTGCCCAGGGTGTCGAACCCCTCGGACCGGAAGAACTGCATCCCGCCCACCTTCATCACCGGCAGGAACAGCATCGCGACGATGACGATGCCGAGCCCTCCGAGCCACTGCAGGATGCCGCGCCAGAGCAGCGTGCCGACCGGCAGGTGGTCGAGCCCGACGAACACGGTGGTGCCGGTGGTGGTGACGCCCGACATCGCCTCGAAATAGGCGTCCGTCAGGCCCGAGCGGGGCTCGCCCAGGACGAAGGGCAGCGCCCCGAACAGCGGCAGCACGACCCAGACGCCGGTGGTCAGAAGAAACACCTGCTGCAGCGTCAGCCCCCGGCCGACCCCGTTGGCCGAGGCCAGCGCGATCAGGCCGCCGATCACCGAGGTGATCACCGCGCTTTCCAGGAAGGCCGGCCAGTGGCCGTTGCCCGCGACCAGATCGAAGCCCATCGGGATCAGCATGATCGCCCCCAGCGCGGCGACCAGAAGGCCGATGACGTAACCGACGGGGCGCAGGTCCGGCATGGCCGACAGGCTTGGTCGGCCGCTCCGGGGGTGTCAAGCGCCCCCGGCCGCCGGGAACCGGCGACGCGCGCCCCCCGCAGGACGGACCGCACCCCGCCGCGCCTGCGCCCCGGGCGGGCACGGTGGCGAAGCCCTCGCCCCTGCTGGCCTCGGCGCCTCCTGCCGGGTCCGACCGGTGGGCGCCCGGGCACCGCCCCGGCCCCGGCCTCGGCTTCGGCCCGGGCGGCGCCGGGAAGCTCGCGCCGCGTCGGGTCGGCGGGTGCGGGCGCCGCATCGAAGACCATGGTCCGGTCGGGGTGCGGGAAAGGGCCGAGGTTCGCGGGGCACCGGGTCACCCGCGAGGATCGCGCCCCCGCCCGCGGCGACCTCGCCCGCCGGATGTCCCGGCGTGCGCCCCGGCCTCGCCGTCGCGCCAGCGTCGGCCGACACCCGGTCGCCGCCGGCAAGCAGCGCCGGCGATGGCGCGATGGCCGACAGGCCCGACCGGATCGCGCCAACCATCGGGTGACTCTCGCCGGACATCACGTCGAGGATGGCGGGCACCATCCCGGAACGCCCGTTCGCCCCGACCGATCGCGCAGGACGTTCGGCGGCACCCCGGCAGAGCCGGGTGGCGCGTATCTCCGGCCGTCGGGCCCCTGTCCTGCGGCACAGGCCGGCCGGCGCGGCGGATGCCTGCGACGTGGCCAGCGGCAACCGGCGCGGCGTCCGCCGGCGACAGGGCATCGGCCCTGCCGCGCGTGCCCGGTTCAGCCGGCGTGCACGAGCGAGGCGAAGAGCCGCGGCTCGAGGCTCGCCGCCGCGAAGGTCGGCCCTTCGGTCAGAACGCTCACCGCATCGTGGCTGTGCAGCGACTCCTGGTGGCTTGCCACCACCCGGAAGTCGCCAACCCGGTGGTCGGCCATCAGCCGCTCGGCGAAGAGACGCGCCGCATCCTCGACGAAGATCGGATTGGCGGCGTTGAGCTCGGCAAAGGCCTGCTCGTCCTCGCGCTTGACCATCACCTGGGTCTCGGTCGGCACCGCGGCGCGGGCGATCTCGACCAGGTCCTCGATCCAGAGCGTTCCGCCCGACAGCAGCTCGACCGACAGCCGCGCCACCGAGCGCTGCGAGTGCGGCGTCGCCAGCTGGCCGCGGGTCATCCGCGCATGCTCGCTGAGTTCCAGCGAACAGGGGCAGGTCGAGGAATAGACGTAATCGAGGTGCATCAGCCGCTGCCGGACCCCGGCGCGCTCCACCAGTTCCAGGGCGACCTCGTAGTACTGCCAGCCCGACAGCCCGGAGCGCAGGCTCTCGACCCGCATCGGGAAGGACAGGCGCATCTGGATGCGCGCATCGAGGCTCTCGAGGTCGCGGCGGTAGTCGTCGAGCGCGGCCTCGACCACCTCGAGCGAGAAGGCGCGTTCGGCATGGGCGTAGAACGAGCGCATGATGCGGCTCATGTTGATGCCCTTGCGGTCGGCCTCGAGGCTCACCGTGCCGGTCACCGAGGCGGCGAGCGTGGTCTCTCCGCCGTCGCGCAGGCGGAACCGCACGGGCAGGCGGAAGTTCGAGATCCCGACGTGCTGGATCGGCCGCCGCGCCCCCCGGATCAGGCTTTCGGGGCCGTTCTGCAGGTCGGGCAGCGTGGCGCGGTAGGCCGCGTCGGCGCGGAAGCCGTGCGGATAGGTGCGCGCGAGGATCGGGTAGTGCGGCGGCGCAGCGCCCCCGGGCAGAAGCCGCGCCACGGCCGGGTCGAGCGCGGCGATCTCGGCCTCGCGGGCAGCGCCGGCCCAGGCGCGGAGCGTGCGCAGCGCGCGGGCGGCATCCTCGCGCGTCGGGGCGCGCTCGATCTCGTGCGTGTGGATGTTCATCGGTTCCCCTTTCCGTGCGCCTGCCGCGGGGGGCGGGGCGCCTCTCGCCAGCTTCAGGGGAAATACGCGCGAGCCGCCCTTGCGGATCACCCGCGGCCCGAGCCGGCCGCGGCGGGTGGGGGTGCGAACGGGGGGCCGCGGCGGGCGGAGGTGCGAACGGGGGACCGCGCGCAGGGGGGCGCTGCCCCTCGCCGCTCCGCGGCTCCCCCCGGGATACTTGCGGACCGGACATGAAGGCGCGCGGCGCGCCTCTCGCGGGCCGTCCGGGCCTGCCGCGGGCCATCCGGGGCGCGGCGCTGCCCGGGGCATGCGCAGCGCCCGGCGCGGGCGGCGGGTCAGGCGCGCGCCGCGGTGTCGAGCGCCTGCGTGAGGTCGGCGAGCAGGTCGTCGGGATCCTCGAGCCCGACCGACAGCCGCACGAGACCCGGCGTGATGCCCAGCGCCGCCTTCTGCGCCTCGGGCAGGCGCTGATGCGTGGTGGTCGCCGGATGCGTCGCGATCGACTTGGCATCGCCGAGATTGTTCGAGATCTTCACGATCCCGAGCGCGTCGAGGAACCGGAAGGCCGCCGCCTTGCCGCCCCGGACCTCGAAGGACAGGACCGTGCCGCCCGAGGCCAGGACCTGCCGCGCCAGATGGTGCTGGGGATGCGAGGGCAGGAGCGGATAGAGCATCCGGGCCACCGCGGGATGGCCCTCGAGCCCGGCGGCGAGCCGCGCCGCGGTTTCGGCCTGGGCGCGGACCCGCAGCTCCATCGTCTCGATGCCCTTCAGCATCAGCCAGGCGGTGAAGGGGCTCATCGCCCCGCCGGTATGCTTGAGGAAGGGCTCCACCGTCTTGCGGATGAAGCTGCGGCTGCCGAGGATCACCCCGCCGAGCGCCCGGCCCTGGCCGTCGATGTGCTTGGTCGCCGAATAGACGACCACGTCCGCACCCTGTGCGACCGCGCGCGAGAACACCGGGGTGGCGAAGACGTTGTCCACCACGACCGTTGCGCCCGCGGCCCGCGCGCGCCGCGCCACATGCGGCAGGTCGATCACCTCGAGCGTCGGGTTCGAGACCGATTCGAGGAATACCGCCCGGGTGCCGGGCGTGATCGCGGCGTCCCAGGCGGCCGGGTCGGTTCCGTCAACGAAGGCCACGTCCACCCCGTACCGCGCCAGCACCTCCTCGAGGATGTAGAGGCAGGAACCGAACAGCGCGCGCGCCGAAACCACCCGGTCGCCCGCGCGCAGCATCGCCATCAGCGCACCGGCGACCGCCGCCATGCCGCTTGCGGTGGCGAAGGCGTCCTCGGTGCCCTCGAGCGCGGCGATCCGCTCCTCGAACATGCGCACGGTGGGGTTGCCGTAGCGGGCGTAGATGAACTCGTCGGGCCCGGCCTCGAGGAAGCGCGCCTCGGCCGCCGCGGCGCTGTCGTAGACGAACCCCTGGGTCAGGAAGATCGCCTCGGACATCTCGCCGTAGCCGCTGCGGCGGCTGCCGGCATGCACCGCGCGGGTGCGGGGTTTCCAGTCGCGGGTCATGCCCCTGCCCTCCCCTGCCGGAGGGGCTCCGGGACGGGGCCGCGCCACGCGCCGGGGCCGGGCGGCACCCTGCACCTCTTTAGCGGCTTCTTTCCCGTGGCCCGCAATCCGGTGGACAAATCGCCACGGCAGGCTGCCTAGACCCGGCGGAAGTGGCGGTCAAGCACCGTCACGGGGCCGTAACACGGCCTTCATGGTGCTGTTGTGTGGCGCGCGTATCGGCGGGACACAAGATGTAGCAGAGGCAGGCACCCATGCCCGTCGTCGCCGTGAACGCCGAAGCCGCGGGAGTGGCCGGGCTGGCCTCGCTGCGCAGCGCGCTCGCTGCCCTGCCGGACGGTGCGCCCGTGGTGGCGATGCTGCACGGCTACCGCTTCACACCGCGGGTGGACTGGCGCAACCCGCACCGGCACATCCTGTCGCTGTCGCCCGACGCGCGGGCGGTGCGGGCGGTGAGCTGGCCGGAACGGCTGGGCCTCGGCGCCGAAGGGCTCGCCGTCGCCTTCGGATGGGAGGCGGCGGGCAGCTTCTGGCGCGCCTGGGGCGAGGCGCAGCGGGCCGGCACCGCGCTGGCGAAGGTGCTGGAGGAGATCGCGGCCGGAACCGGCCGGCCGGCGCAGGTGATCGCCCATTCGCTGGGCGCGCGCGTGGTGCTGTCGGCCTTGCCCGAGCTGGGCACCGCGGCGCTGGGCCGTGCGATCCTGATCGCCCCGGCCGAGTTCCGCGACGCTGCCGCCGCCGCGCTCGCGTCGCCGGCGGGCCGGGCGGCAGAGGTGCTGAACGTCACCAGCCGCGAGAACGACCCCTTCGATGCGGCGCTGGAATGGCTGGTTGCCCCGCACCGGCCCGGCGCGCGGAGTCTCGGCCTGGGCCTCGGGCGGGCGGCGTCGAACTGGACCGACCTGCAGCTCGACGACGAGGCGACGCTGGCAGCGCTGTCCGGGCTCGGATACCGCATCGCCGCTCCGTCGCGGCGCATCTGCCACTGGTCGGGCTATCTCAGGCCCGGCGTGTTCCCGCTCTATCGCGCGGTGCTCGACGGCCGGCTGCCGCTGCCGGTCCTGCGCGCCGCCCTGCCGGAACGGGCGGCGCCGCGCTGGTCGCGGCTTCTCGCCCCGCCGGCGCTGCCGAGGGGCTTGCCGGCGCTGCGCGGGGCACCATCCTGAGGCGACGACGCGACGACGCGACGACGCACCGGCGCGACGACGCGACGACGCACCGGCGCGCGCCCGGCGATGACCGCGGGAATTGCCATTGCGTCGATCTCGGCCGCGCCGACGTCCTGCGATTCGGCGCGCGCGGGTGGCGGTCGAACCATGGCTGATGTGGCAGACGGGAGGCGTCGGGCCGGTGGCCGGGCAGGCGCAGCACGTCCGGCAGGATGCCCCGGCGCTGGACCCGCCCGAGGTGCTGCCCCATGCCCGGCGCCGCTGCCGCGGCGAGGGTGCGCGCCTCTGCGGCGTGCTCGACCCTCGGCTTGCGGAAAGCCGCTTCGTCGCCGGGCCGGACCACACGATCGCCGACATGGCGATCTGGCCCCGGCCTCGCTCTGGCAGCGGCAGGGGCAGACGCACAAGGACAAGCCGCGCATGGCGCGCTGGCTGGCCGAGGCGGGCGCGCGCCCGGCGGTGGGGTGCGGCCGGGCGGTGGCGGCAGAGGGGCGCGAGACGCCGGTATGCGTGCGCGAGGC
>CALDYW010000162.1 GCA_937944395.1 uncultured Paracoccaceae bacterium
CTGCGCCAGCCCGGAGACCTTGCGAAGATCGCCGTCGAGCGGCTGATCGAGGACCGCCTGCGTCTCGACGCAGGGCAGGCGGCGGGCATCGCGCTCACGCCCGAACAGATCGAGGCCGGCATGGCCGAGTTCGCCGCGCGCGCGAACCTCTCCACCGAGGAGTTCCTGGCCGCAATCGGGCAGGCCGGGGTCGAGCCCGAGACCTTCCGGGCCTTCGTCGAGGCCGGCCTGGTCTGGCGCGAGGTCGTGCGCGCGCGCTTCGGGCCCCGCATCCGGATCACCGATGCCGAGATCGACAGGGCGATGGCCCAGGCCACGCGGCGCGCGGGCGTGCGGGTGCTGCTGTCGGAACTGGTGCTTGCCGCCAACACCCCGGACGCGGCGGCACAGGCCCGGGCGGTCGCCGACCGGCTGGCGGGACGGTTCGTCTCGGAAGCGGCCTTCGCGGCCGAGGCCGCGCGGCTGTCGGTCGCGCCCTCGCGCGGTCGCGGCGGCCGGCTCGACTGGCTGCCGATCGCCAACCTGCCCCCCCAGATCGCCCAGATCGTTCTCGGGCTCGCGCCCGGGCAGGTCTCGCCGCCGGTGGAGGCCCCGAACGCGCTGCTGCTGTTCTACCTTCGCGGCATCGAGGACCGCACCCGCGCCGATGCCGAGGCGGTGGCAGTGGACTGGGCCGAATACGCCGCCGCCTCGCCCGAGGAGGCCGAGCGGGTCCGCGGCCGCATCGACACCTGCGACGACCTTTACGGCATCGCGCGCGGCCTGCCCGAGGACCGGCTGCGGCGCGAGGTGCGCGCCAGCGCCGAGGTGCCGGCCGAGGTGCTGGCCACGATCGCCGCGCTCGACGACAACGAATCGGCGGTGATCGACCGCGGCGGCCGGCCGGTGCTGCTGATGCTCTGCGCCCGCACCTTCGCCCTGCCCGAGCCCGAGATCGCCCCCCCGACCGGACCCGACGGGGGCGAGGAGGCAGAGGAGGGCGCACCGCCGCCGGCCGGCCTGGCCGGCGCAGGCGGCAGCGGCGCGGCCGTTGCCATGAGCCGCGCGCAGGTGCGCGAGCAGATCTTCGTCCAGCGGCTCACGGCCTATGCCGAAAGCTACCTTGCCGAACTGCGCGCCGACGCGACGATCCGCTACCGATGAGTCCTTCGCCCCGGCGCCCGGCCGGCGTGACGGTGCTGACCTGCGGCGATCCGGCCGGCATCGGCCCGGAACTGGCCGCCCGGGTCTGGGCGAACCTTGGCGCCGCGCTGCCCTTCGCCTGGATCGGCGACCCGCGGCACCTGCCCGCGGGCACGCCCGTCGCCCCGATCGGCACCCCCGCCGAGGCGGCGGAAGCCGCGCGGCACGGGCTGCCGGTCATCGCCCTGCCCTTCCCCGAACCCGCCCGGCCCGGCCGTCCCTCGGTTGCCAACGCCGCCGGGGTCGTGGCCGCGCTCGACCGGGCGGTGGATCTCGTGCTGGCCGGACAGGCGGAGGCGCTGTGCACCGCGCCGATTTCCAAGCAGGTCGTCGCCGAGGGCGCGGGCTTCGCCTTTCCCGGTCACACCGAATACCTCGCCCACCGCGCCGGCGGTCCGCCGGTGGCGATGATGCTGGTGGGCGGCGGCCTGCGCACGGTTCCGGTCACGGTCCACATCGCCCTGGCCGAGGTTCCGGCCCGGCTGACTGCCGAGCGGATCGAGTCCACGATCCGTGTCACCGCGGCGGCGCTGCGGCAGGACTTCGCCATCGCCGCGCCGCGGATCGCCGTCGCCGGGCTCAACCCTCATGCCGGCGAGGGCGGCCTGATGGGGCAGGAGGAGCGCCGCGTCATCGCCCCGGTGCTCGAACGGCTCGCCGCCGAGGGTCTTGCCGTCAGCGGGCCGCACCCGGCCGACACCCTGTTCCACCCGGCCGCGCGGGCCGGTTACCACGCGGCGGTGTGCATGTATCACGACCAGGCGCTGATTCCGGTCAAGACGATCGACTTCGCGGGCGGGGTCAACGTCACCCTCGGCCTGCCCTTCGTGCGCACCTCGCCCGACCACGGAACCGCCTTCGACATCGCCGGCACCGGGCGCGCCGATCCCGCCTCGCTGACCGCGGCGCTCCGGCTCGCGGCGGAGATGGCGGCCCGGCGGTCGGCCCGGGCATGAGCCGCGAGGCGCGCCCGCGCCGGGCTACCTCCGCGCCGAAGGGCGCCCGCGGGAACGGACAGCCGCCGCGAGGGGCGGCCCCCCCCTCCCTGCCCCCCGCGCCTGCGGCCGACGGGCTGCCGCCGCTGCGTGCGGTCATCGCCGCGCACGGCCTTTCGGCGCGCAAGGCACTCGGGCAGAACTTCCTTCTCGACCTCAACCTCACCGACCGGATCGCCCGGGCGGCCGGCGACCTGACGGCGGCCGACGTGCTCGAGGTCGGACCCGGCCCCGGCGGCCTGACCCGGGCGCTGCTGGCGCGCGGCGCGCGGCGGGTGGTCGCGGTGGAGCGCGACCCGCGCTGCCTGCCGGCCCTGGCCGAGATCGCGGCGCGCTGGCCCGGGCGGCTCGAGGTGGTCGAGGGCGACGCGCTGGACCCCGCGCTCGACCTGCCCGCCCGGCTCAGGCCGCCAGTCCGGGTGGTGGCGAACCTGCCCTACAACGTCGGCACCGAACTGCTGGTGCGATGGCTGACGCCGCCGGTCTGGCCGCCGTTCTGGCAAAGCCTCACGCTGATGTTCCAGAGGGAGGTGGCCGAGCGGATCGTCGCCCGGCCTGCCGGCGCGGCCTACGGTCGGCTTGCGGTCCTGGCGCAATGGCGCTGCCGGGCGCGGACCGTCCTGACGTTGCCACCGCAGGCCTTCGTGCCCCCGCCCAGCGTGCACTCGGCGGTCGTGCACCTCGAGGCCCTGCCGGCGCCTGTGGCCCCGGCCGATCCGGCGATGATGGAGCGGGTCGTGGCGATGGCCTTCAACCAGCGCCGGAAGATGCTGCGGTCGAGCCTGCGCGGCCTCGCCCCCGACATCGAGGAGCGGCTGCGGGCGGCCGGCCTGGATCCGACACAGCGCGCCGAGGAGATCCCGGTCGAGGGGTTCGCCGCGCTCGCGCGGGCAGTGGCGGCGGACTGACCGCCGCGCCGGAGGCGCTGTTCGGCGACCCGCGCCGGAGGCGCCAACTGACCGCTGCGCCGGAGGCGCTATTCGGCGGCCTCGGAGGGTTCGGCCTTCGCCGGGCGCGCGGCCGGGCGGCGACGGCTGCGCGACGGCGCGCGCGGCGCCGGCGCGACCGCGGCCGGTTCCGCGGCTTGGGCCGGTCCCACGGCCTGGGCGGGGGCCGCGACCTCGGCCGTTTCCTCGACCTCGGCGGAGGCCGCGGCCGGGTCGGGCCCGGCAACCGGCCCGGTCTCCGCCGGCGCGGCCCGCGGGTCCGGGTCCGGTGCGGGCGCGGCGCGCATCTCCGGCGTCTCGATCAGGGCGGGGCCGTCCTCGTCGGCGAAGTCGATCACGGCAACCGCCGGCGGGGTCGCCGGGCGCCGGTCGTCGCGGCGCTCGCCCGTGCGCTCGTCGCGACGATCCTCGCGCCGCTCGGGGCCGCGATCCTCGCGCCGGTCGTCCCGCCGCTCGCCGCCCCGGTCGTCGCGCCGCTCCGCGCCGCGCTCGTCGCGCAGCGGATCGGCGCCATAGCCGTTCGGCGACTGGCCCGGCCCGCCGCCGAACTCGCGCCGCTGCGCCTCGATCTCGCGCTGCGCCTCGCCCAGCATGCGGGCGTAATGCTCGGCATGCTGCAGGAAGTTCTCCGCCGCCACACGGTCGTTCGACAGCTGCGCGTCGCGCGCCAGCGCAAGATACTTGTCGATGATCTGCTGCGGCGTGCCGCGCACCTTGCCCTCGGGGCCCGAACTTTCGAAGACGCGGTTGACGATGTTGCCGAGCGGCGAGCGCGGTCGGTTCGGCTTCGAGCGCGAGCGGGATTTCGATGATCTCATCTATCTGGATGTCCAGCGTTTTACGGGCTATCGGCCCGGACGTGCGGCGCGCCGGGCGCACCACGGAAACGGAAGTCGGTTCGGATCTGCGTTTTCCGGCATACCGGCGGGGGGAGGGCGCGGCCCTCCGCCTCCCGCCATGCCTGATTGGCACTTCGCAGCGACGGAAACAAGCGGAATTTGCGCGCGCCGGGAAGCCGGCGGAAAAGGTTGCGGCGCTGCTACGCCCGGCGCCTACGCCCGGCGCGCCGAAACCGCGCGCTGGCGGCCGCCGAGGTCGGGATGGCACCTCACCGCCGCCAGCCCCGCGCCGCGGAAGATCGCCGCGACCGCCGGTCCCTGCCCTGCCCCGGTCTCGACGATGAGCCGCCCGCCGGGTGCGAGGTGCCCTGCGGCGCCTGCGGCGATCGCCCGGAAGGCCGACAGCCCGTCGGCGCCGTCGGTCAGCGCCGCCCGCGGCTCCCAGTCGCGCACCTCGGGGGCGAGGGCGGCAAGCTCGGCAGCGGCGATATAGGGCGGATTGCTCACGATCAGGTCGAACCGGCCGCGGATCCCCGCGAACCAGTCGGCCCGCAGGAACGCCGCTCGGCCGGCCACGCCGACGGCCTCGGCGTTCCCGCGCGCGACCGCCAGCGCGGCCTCCGACAGGTCGGTGCCGGTGCCGGTGGCGTCCGGCCGCTCGGCCAGCAGCGTGACCAGAAGGCAGCCCGAGCCGGTGCCGAGGTCGAGCACCGAACCGAACGGTTCGGCCAGCGCGAGTTCGACCAGAAGCTCGGTTTCCGGCCGCGGATCAACCACATCGCTTGTCACGCGGAAGCTGCGCGTGAAGAAGGCGCGCCGCCCGAGGATCTGCGCCACCGGCTGGCGTGCGGACCGCGCCGCCAGAAAGTCTTCGAACCGGCCCGCCGCGGCCGGCGGAAGCGGATCGGGGCCGGCGACGGCAAGCCGCTCCGGCCCGACCCCGAGCGCCCCGGCCAGCAGCCAGCGGGCGTCGCGCGCAGGATCCTCGACCCCGGCGGCACGCAGCCGCGGCACCGCCGCCCGCAGCGCCTCGGCCACCGTCGGCGCCCGGATCATGCCGCCATCTCGGCCAGCCGCGCGGCCTGATCCGCGGCGGTCAGCGCATCGATCAGCTCGTCGAGGTCGCCTTCGAGGATCTCGGGCAGACGGTAGAGCGTGAGGCCGATGCGATGGTCGGTCACCCGGCCCTGGGGGAAGTTGTAGGTGCGGATGCGCTCGCTGCGGTCGCCGGTGCCGATCTGCGCCCGGCGGTCGGCGGCGCGCGCCTCGGCGGCACGGCGGCGCTCGAGGTCGTGCAGGCGCGCCCTCAGCACCTGCAGGGCGGCGGCACGGTTCTGGTGCTGCGACTTCTCGGAACTCGTCACCACGA
>CALDYW010000163.1 GCA_937944395.1 uncultured Paracoccaceae bacterium
TCGGTCTGCCCCTGCAACCGCGCGTCTCGCACCGGCACGGACAGGCGCCGGACGCCGCACCCCGGACCCTCGATCGGCGGTCCGCCGGGTGTCGGGACGGACGGTCAGCCCGCGAGGTAGCGCCGGGCGACGTCGAGGCTCTGCTCGGTATGGACCTCCGGCAGATCGTCGAACATGTTGCGGAAGTAGGTCGGGAACAGCGGATGCGCCGCCACGGCGGCGCCGAACAGAAGCAGCCGCGTGCGCCCCTCGGCCGCACCCTCGGCCAGAACGACGCGTGGATCGGCCTGCGCCAGCGCGCGCAGACGCCCGAGGTCGGCCGGCGGTCGGTCGTCGTCGATCAGAAGCACCGGACCCTGCCAGGGCAGCGGCCCGGCGACAACCTTCAGGATCACCTCGCGCAGGAGCGCGAGCGCGCTGGCCGCTGCCGGGCGCAGGTCGAACAGGTAGTCGGGCGCCACGGCGGCCGGCATCGCCGTGTCCGGCAGCAGGACCAGGCAGAACGGGCCGGGCCAGTCCGCTGCCGCGGCAGGTGCGGCAAGGATCGACCGGCAGGCAGTGGTCAGGACGATCACGGGTCGTCCCCTCTCACCAGGGCTGCGAGACCGGCTTCCAGCCCCACCCGGGGCGCCCAGCCCAGAAGCGCCCGCGCCCGGCGGATGTCGAGCACGCTCGAGCCGAGGTCGTGCTGCACCGGAACGCTGGTGCGGTCAAGGCGCCGGCCGGTCAGCGCCTCCAGCCGGGCGATCAGATCGTTCAGCGAGAGGCCGGCGCCGCTGCCGATGTTCAGCACGGTCGGACCCGCCGGAAGCGGCGCGTCGATCGCCGCCGCGACCGCGCGGCAGAAGTCCGACAGGTGCAGGTAGTCGCGCAGCCCGCTGCCATCGCCGATCACCCGGAAGCTGCGGCCCTCGGCCAGCGCCTCGAGGATCAGCCGCATCACCCCCTGCCCGGCCCGGGCTGCGGCGCCGTAGGGGTTGGCGATGCGCAGGATCACGAGGTCGAAGCCCGACCGACGGGCAAGGAAGGCCAGCGCCTCCTCGGTCAGGAGCCTGGCAAGGGCGTAGGGGCCGCGCGGGCGGGGGGGGCAGTCCTCGGGGATCGGCAGCACGGCGGCATCGCCATAGACCGCGGCCGACGAGGCGAAGATCAGCCGCCCGTGCCAGCCGCGGGCCAGCAGCGCCTCGACCAGCGCCGCATGGGGCGCGACGTGGCCGGCCAGCAGCGCGGGCAGGCCGTCCGTGTCGGCGCGGGCGTCGGCGACGCCGGCGAAATGCAGCACTGCGGCGCCGGGGGCGGCGGGCTCGAACCAGTCCGCATCGGGCAGCCCGGCCCAGACCCGCACGGCAACGCCGGGACGGTCCGGCATCGGCCGGCGGGCCAGGGCGACCACACCGGGCCGGCCGCTGTCGGCCAGGTGCCCGACCAGAGCCCCGCCCAGCAGTCCCGTCGCCCCGGTGACATAGACCCGGTCCATCCGCCCCGCACCGCTCGCCGCCGCCTTGCCGAGCCTTAGCGGGTCGGTCGGCGAATGTCGAACCCGCGGGCCGGGCCGGGTCGCCCGATCGCGCGGATTCTCGGAAGTCGCCACGTCGCTGCCACCGTTCGGTCCACTCGGCCCACGACGCCGCCCCGCACCATGCCGCCCGGTCGTCGGGGGGCGGCCGGGCGGATACGGGGCAAGCGGTGGTTGCGATACGGCATGTGACGACGGCCCGGACGGGCCCCGTCTCCTACCAGAGCGGCATCAACGATCTCGAGGTCTGGAAGGTCGGCGACAGCCAGGTGCTGGTTGCTGCGGGCGGGGCGGGCACCGGGGTCGCGGCCTATGTCATCGGCGGCAACGGCCGGCTGCAGGCGCCGGCGACGCGCGACTACGGCGCCGTCGGCCGGCCGCCGTCGGAGGTGGAACTGGCCTCGGTCACGATCGGCGGGGCAACGCACGTCCTGCCGGTCAGCGCCACCGACACGGCGGCCTTCGCCTACCGGCTCGAGCCCGGGGGCGCCCTGCCCTCGCGCATCGCCGTCAGCTTCTCGGGCGCCTTTCCCAACGGCGCGGCCGACTGGGCCTCGGTCACCGTCGGCACCACGACCTACCTCTACGCGGCGCAGTCCGGCGGCGGCGGGATCGCGACCTACCGGCTGTCGGACACGGGCGCGACGCTCACGCGCCTCGGCCAGACCGGCGCGGGGCCGGGCGGCGCGGGCGGGGCGCCGACCGAGCTTGCGGTGGTCGCAAGTGCCGGCGCCACCTTCCTCGTCGCCGCCTCGGCCACCGATCACGCGCTGGTCAGCTACCGCATCGGCGCAAACGGCGTGCCCGCGGCGGTCTCCTCGGCGGGGGCGCAGACCGGCGTCGGGATCAACACGCCCACCGCGATCGAGTCGGTCTCGGCACACGGGCGGAGCTATGTGATCGTCGCCTCGGCGGGCTCGGGCTCGCTGAGCGTGTTCGAGGTCTCTCCGACCGGCCAGCTCGTCGCGCGCGACCATGTGCTGGACACGCTCGCCACCCGCTTCGACGGGGCGACGGACCTGGCAGTGGCGCAGTTCGGGGGGCAGGTCTTCGTGGTGGCGGGCGGGGCCGACGACGGGGTGAGCCTGTTCATCCTGCTGCCCGGCGGCAGGCTTCTGCATCTCGCGACCTTCGCCGACACGGCGGCCGCGGCGCTGGCCAACGTCTCGGCGCTGGCGATGGCGGCGGTTGGCCAGACGCTGCAGATCTATGCCGCCGCGCAGGCCGAGACCGGCATCACCCAGCTCGAGGTGGACCTGTCGCGCTTCGGCACGGTCCGGGCGGGCACGACCGGCCCCGACCTGATCGAGGGCACGCCGGCCGACGACATCCTGATGGCGCGCGGCGGAAACGACACCCTGAGGGGCGGGGCCGGGGCCGACGTGTTCGTGTTCGACACCACCCGCGGCACCCACCGGATCGAGGACTTCCAGCCGGGACTCGACCGGATCGACCTGTCGTTCCTGCCGCTGCTCTATTCCTCCGACCAGGTCGGCTATGTCCCCACACCCGACGGCGGGCGCCTCACGGTGGGCGAGATGACCATCGAGATCGTCAGCAGCAGCGGGGGCGGGCTGGCGCTGGGCCAGCTCGGGCTCGACCGCGGCTTCGCGGCCCATCACATCCCGGTGTTCATCACGCCGATCCTCGACAGCATTCCGCCGCCCGGGATCGAGCGGCGGGCTTCCAACGCGGGCGGGCGCCTGAACGGCGGGGCCGGGCACGACACGCTTGTCGGCGGGGAGGGAAACGACACGCTGACCGGCGGCGCCGGCAACGACATGCTGCGCCCCGGGGGAGGCCGGAACGAGGTGGACGGCGGCCCGGGCTTCGACACGCTGGATTTTTCCGGCGCCACCGGCCGGGTTCTGGTTGACCTGGCGGTGAACGTCGAGGGCGCGCGCTTCGCCCGCTTCTTCCAGTACGGCAGCGGCAACGGCGACAGCTACCGCAACATCGAGGCGGTGCGCGGCGGTCCCCATGCCGACAACCTGCGCGGCACCGCGGGCGACGACGTCCTGTTCGGCGGCGCGGGGTCCGACCGGCTCTACGGCCGGGGCGGCAGCGACAGGCTCGACGGCGGGCCGGGGGCGGATGCGCTCTACGGCAACCGCGGCGCCGACACCCTGACCGGCGGCGAGGGGGCGGCCGTGCGCGACCGCTTCATCTACTTCAGCCCCGACGAATCGCCCGCCGGCCTTGGCAACCGCGACGTCATCACCGACTTCCAGCCCGGCGTGGACCGGATCGAGATCAGCCGGTTCGACGCCGACACCACGCGGGGCGGCAAGCAGAAGTTCACCTGGATCGGCGACGGCCACTTCAGCGGGCGGGCGGGCGAGCTGCGCTACACCTACGATGCACGGATCGGTGCCACACTGCTGCAGGCCGACCGCGACGGCGACAGGATCCCGGATTTCGAGATCGAATTGACCGGAAATCTGCACCTTTCGGCCACGGATTTTCTGCTTTGATGCTATATTCGAATCGCGAGCCGGAGCATTGCCGGCAGAGCAGCATCGAGACGAGAGGATTGATCGAGCGGAGACTTCGCAATGAACCCGAGGCCCACCGATTTCACCTATACCGGCAGCAATCCGTTCCTTAAGTCGATCATCAGCACGGGTGCCTGGACCACCGGCGGCGGCACCCCGGTATTCCACTGGATGGTGCGCGACGGCCGCGACCCCCACAACATCAACGGCATCCCCTCGGGCAAGGTCTGGGCCGAGCACGAGATCGCCGCGGTCGAGGCGGCACTGGCGGCCTGGGCGGCGGTGATCAACGTCAGCTTCGTGCAGACCAGCGACCCGCGCGAGGCCGAATTCGTGTACTGGCTCGGCACCCGGGCCGAGGTCGGTGCGCTCGGCTGGCAGATGCTGCCCATCGCCAACGGCTTCGTGCCGCTCTACGGCGCCTTCGCCCATGACGGCCGCGGCTGGACGCCGGAAGGTCTTCAGCCCGGGGGGTTCGGCTTCAACACCCTGCTGCACGAACTCGGACACGGGCTGGGGCTCGCGCATCCGCACGACACCGGCGGCGGCAGCACGATCCTGCCCGGGGTCACGGCAACGTTCTGGAGCTACGGCGAGCACAACCTGAACCAGGGCGTGTTCACCGTGATGGGCTACAACCACGGCTATCCGCAACGGTTCCCCTACCACAACGACAACACCTTCGGCTGGGTGGCGACGCCGACGGCGCTGGACATCGCGGCAGCGCAGGCGATCTACGGGCCGAACATGCGCCACGCCACCGGCAACGACCTCTACCGGCTGCCCTCGACGAACGGGCCGGGGACGTTCTGGGCCTGCATCTGGGACGCGGGGGGGCGCGACACGATCAGCGCCGAGGGCGCGAACATCCCGTTCACCATCGACCTGCGCGCCGCAACGCTGACCGGCCCGAACGCCGGCGGCTACGTCTCCTCCGGCAACGGGGTGATCGGCGGGCGCACCATCGCCCATGGCGTGGTGATCGAGGACGCGATCGGCGGGGAATCGGCCGACCATATCATCGGCAACGACGTCGCCAACGTCCTGCACGGGATGGGCGGCCTCGACACGATCGAGGGCGGAGCCGGGGACGACACGATCTTCGGCGGCAACGGCAGCGACCTGCTCTTCGGAGGCGACGGCGACGACTTCATCTTCGGCGGCCGCGGCGGCGACACCATCGACGGCGGCGCCGGGTTCGATGTGGTGGTGCTGGGCATGGAACCGATCCGCATGGTGCTCGACCTGCAGTCGCCGGCGCAGTCGATCGGCGAGCCCGTGGGCGACGTCTATCTGGGGATCGAGGCCTTCTCGGGCGGGGCCGGCGCCGACCAGTTGCGCGGCGACGGCGGACCCAACCGCTTCATGGGCGGCGGCGGGTCGGACCGGCTCTACGGCCGGGCCGGGGACGACACGCTCGACGGCGGCGCGGGTGCCGATGTGCTCTACGGCAACACCGGCGCCGACTCGCTCACCGGCGGGCCCGGCAACGTGCGCGACCGCTTCGTCTATTTCGGCACCGCCGACAGCGGCGTGGGGCCCGGTCGGCGCGACGTGATCACCGACTACCAGCCCGGGATCGACCGGATCGAGATCAGCCGCATCGACGCCAACCCCTTCGCGCCCGGCAACCAGGCCTTCACCTTCCTCGGAACCGGGGGGTTCAGCGGCCGGCCGGGCGAACTGCGCACCGAGCTCGACCGGGCCGGCGGGCGAACCATCGTGCAGGCCGACATCGACGGCGACGGGCGCCCGGACTTCGAGATCGAACTGACCGGACTGCATACGCTGACCGCGGCCGACTTCCTGCTCTGACGCCGGGCAGGGCCCGGGCCGGTCCGGAACGGAGGGCCTGGGCCCGGGTCGAGGCCGCGCATCGGAACCCGTGACCGGCGGTCCGCCCCGTCCTCGGGCGGAGGGTCAGTCGTCGTCGTCCATCTCGACCAGCATGTTGCGCTGGTGGTGCGCGATCGCCTCCTCGAGGTCGTCGTAGTAGGTCAGCTTGCCGTTCTCGAGCACCGCCCCCGCGGTGCAGATCCTGCGCACCGAATTGACGCTGTGCGACACGAAGATCGCTCCCGCCCCCTCCAGACGCTTGCGGAACACCGCCTCGCTCTTGGCGCGGAACGCCGCATCGCCCGCCGCGGTCGCCTCGTCGATCAGGTAGGTGTCGAACTTCATGCCCATCGAGACGCCGAAGGCCAGGCGCGAGCGCATGCCCGTGGAATAGGTCCGGATCGGCTCGTAGAAATGCTCGCCGAGTTCGGCGAATTCCTCGACATAGGCGGCCAGCTCCTCGGTATCGACGCCATAGACCCGGGCGATGAACCGCGTGTTCTGCAGGCCCGAAAGTTCGGGGTGGAAGCTGCCCGAATAGCCCACCTGGAACGAGATGTTGCCGTCGGTGACGATCCGGCCCCGGGTCGGATCGACGGTGCCGGCGATCATCCGCAGGGTCGTCGATTTTCCCGCCCCGTTGCGTCCGAACAGTCCCACGGCCACGCCGGTGGGAAACTCGACCGTGACGCTGTCGAGCACGGTCTTGATCCTGCCCTTGACGCGGAACTGCTTGGTGACGTTCTCGAGCCGGATCATGCCTCAGCGACGGTCGCGGATGCTGTAGTAGATGAGCGCCACGAGCGACCAGGCGATGAAGCTGAAAAGCCCGGTCAGGAAGGTGATGAGAAGCCGGCTCGGATAGTCCGACCGCTCGGCCCGGGTGGGGTTGATGAAGGCGGCGAGATAGCGGTTCTGGCGCTGCGCCTCGGCCCGGGCGGTATCCACCGCGACCAGGGCCGATTTGTAGGCCTCCTCGGCCACCTCGCGGTCCACGGTCAGCCGCTCGAACTCGGCCACCAGGGTGGCATAGTCCTCGCCCCCCGGGCCGATGCCGCCGACGCTGAACTTGCGCCGCTCCTCGGCGATGCGCGCCTCGATCACCGCGATCCGGCGCAGCGCCTGCTCGACCCTCGGGTCGCCCTCGCGCGCGGTGTCGCGCAACAGGTCGTATTCGATCAGCTGGTTGGCAAGCTCGGCCTGGAGATTGTTCAGCAGGCCCATCTGGCCCTGGATGTCGGCGTTGGGATCGACCAGCTGGGTGCGCGAGCGGAACTCGGTCACCGCCTCGCGCGCGGCCTTCAGCCGCTCGACGGCAAAGGCCAGCTCCTGCTCGGCATAGCGTGTCGCGTCGGCCCGGGCGACGGCGGCCAGCGCGTTGATCATCTTCGCGCTTTCCTCGAGAATCGCGGTCGAGATCGCCTGCGCGTCGTCGGGATCGAAGGCATAGGCGGTCACCTCGATCAGCCCCATCCGCGCGTCGTAACTGATCGAGATCATGCGCTCCCAATAGCGCAGCAGATCCTCGATCGAGCCGTCCCGGCGGAACGAGAACACCGGATCGTTCCCGGGCTTGGAATAGAGCGCCCGCAAGTCGAGCCGCCGGTCGATGATGGACACGAGCTCCTGGCTGCGGATGAACTGGTTCAGCACGTCGGTATCCGACGACGAGGCCGCGCCCCCGGTCAGGGTCGAGAGCGTGCCCATCACGTCAAGCGAGGATGTCGCGTTCTCGGAGCGCACGGTGAACCCGACGACCGAATGGTACTGGTCGGCGGCGACGAAGAACATGTACCAGCCGGCGAGCACGGTGGGCAGGACAACCGCGGCGAACAGCGTTGCGAGAAGAACCTTGTGCCGCGGGCGCCGCACCGCCGGGCCCGCCGGCGGACGCATCGCGAAGGCCTTGATCTCGGGTGTCGGCTCGACCGTCCGCGGCTTCTGTGCCGGTCGCTCGGTCCGCTCGGGCCGGCCCGGCGCCTCGGCGCGGTCGGGTCGCGCCACGGCCGGGCCGGGCAGCACCCGTGCCGCCGGGGTCTCGCCGGCCGCCGCGTCGGCCTCTTGCCCCGCCTGCGGCGTCTCGCGCGGAACCGGGCGCGGCCGCGCCTCGGCCGGCGGAGCGACACCCTGCGCCTGCGCCGCGCGCCGGGCCGCGATGCGCTGGGCACGCAGCTCCTCGGGGGTGAGGTCGCGGACGACGCGGGAAGGGGTGTCACTCATGGGCCAACCCCGCTGCTCTTGTCATTGCC
>CALDYW010000164.1 GCA_937944395.1 uncultured Paracoccaceae bacterium
CCGCACCGCAGGGGGGGCGGTGCCGGCCGCCGCCGCCCGCCCCCCCCGCGCCCTCTCCCCTGCGGCCCGCCCGCGCGCGCGCCCTCTCTTCCGCGCGGCGGGCCGGCGGGCGGCGGGGTCAGTTCGGCACGGTGCCGGTCATCCCCTCGAGGTAGAAGGTGAGGTTCACCAGCTGCTCGTCGGTTGCGACCTCGCCCTCGGCCAGCCAGGGCGTGCCGTCCTGGCGGTTGATCGGGCCGGTGAACGGGTGGTAGGCGCCCGAGCGGATCGCCTCGATCAGCGCCTCGGCCTCGGCCTTCACCTCGGGCGGCACGGCCTCGGTGATCTCGCCGATCACCACCTCGCCGTCGGCGATGCCGCCCCAGGTGGCGGTGCTCTCCCAGGTGCCGTCGAGCACCGCCTGCACCCGCCGGATGTAGTAGGGCGCCCAGTTGTCGATGATCGAGGCCACCCGCGGGCGGGGCTTGAACTGCGCCATGTCCGAGGCCTGGCCGAAGCCGATGATCCCGGCCTCCTGCGCGCGGGTCAGCGGCGCGGTCGAATCGGTGTGCTGCATGATCACGTCGCAGCCCTGCTCGATCAGCGCGGTGGCGGCCTCGGCCTCCTTCGGCGGGTCGAACCAGGTATAGACCCAGACCACCGCCATCTCGGCCGCGGGGTTGGCCTTGCGCGCGTGCCGGAAGGCCGAGGCGATGCCCTGCATCACCTCGGGGATCGGATAGGAGGCGATGTAGCCGATCTTGTTGGTCTTCGTCATGCGCCCGGCGATGTGGCCGATCACCGCGCGCCCCTCGTAGAAGCGGGCGTCGTAGGTGGCGACGTTCGGATGATCGCGGCGGTAGCCGGTGGCGTGCTCGAACTTCACCTCGGGGAACTTCGCGGCGACGTTGTTGACCGCATCCATGTAGCCGAAGGAGGTGGCGAAGATCAGCCGGTGGCCCGACAGCGCCATCTGCGTCAGCACCCGCTCGGCGTCCGCGCCCTCGGGCACGCTCTCGACGAAGCTCGTCTCGACCGCGTCGCCGAAATGCGCCTCCACCGCCAGGCGGCCCTGGTCGTGCTGGTAGGACCAGCCGTAGTCGCCGGTCGGCCCGACGTAGATGAAGCCCACCTTCAGCGGACCCTCCGCTGCGCGGGCGGGCAGCCCGAGCGCGGCGGCCAGCGCGGCGCCGGCGCCCGAGGTCAGGAGCGTTCGTCTCTTCACGGTCGTCACGGTCGTCACGGTCATCTCTCCCTGTTCGGCCGGGCCCTCTGCCCGGCGTGCCGGCCGGCCGTCAGGCGGCGGCGTGGAACGGCCGGCCGAGATCCGCCGGCGCGGCCAGCGCCGCCCGTGCCCGCCCGGAGGACATGATGACGAGAACGAGGATCGTGACAAGATAGGGGCTCATCGACAGAAGCTCGACCGGCACCGCGATGCCCGCAGCCTGAAGGTTGAGCTGCAGCACGGTGATCCCGCCGAACAGGTAGGCACCCAGCAGCAGCCGGCCGCTGCGCCAGCCGGCGAACACCACCAGGGCGAGCGCGATCCAGCCCGCGCCGGCGGTCATGCCCTCGGTCCATTGCGGCACCCGCACGAGGCTGAGATGCGCCCCCCCGAGGCCTGCCAGCGCCCCGCCCCAGGCGATCGCCAGAAGGCGGATGCGCACCACCCTGTAGCCCAGCGCATGGGCCGCCGCGGCATCCTCGCCGACCGCGCGCAGGATCAGTCCGGCGCGGGTGCGGGCCAGAAACAGCGCGGTGGCGAGGACGAGGAGGAGCGAGAGATAGACCACCGGATCATGGCGGAACAGCACCGGTCCGAGAACCGGGATCTCGGACAGCAGCGGCACCTCGAGCCGGGCCAGAGGCGGCGGCTTGATCCCCTGGTAGCCCTGCCCGACGAGCGCCGACAGCCCGAGCCCGAACAGCGTCAGCGCCAGCCCCGCCGCGACCTGGTTGGCCAGCAGCAGCTGCGTCAGCACCCCGAACAGCAGCGCCAGCCCCGCCCCCGCCAGCGCCGCGGCGAGGAAGCCCCAGAGCGGGGCGCCGGTCTCGACGCCGGCGGCAAAGCCCGCGACCGCGCCGAGGATCATCATGCCCTCGACCCCGAGGTTCAGAACGCCCGCCCGCTCGACCACGAGCTCGCCCAGCGCGGCCAGCAGGATCGGGGTCGAGGCCAGCATCAGCGCGGCGGCGAGCTGCGGCCAGTTGAGGCCGAACAGCAGGTCGGTCATCGCGCCTCCCGCCGGCGCCGGAGCCGGACCCGCCAGTTCGTCAGCACATCGACGCCGAGAAGGAAGAACAGCAGCATCCCCTGGAAGGCCTGGATCGCCGCCTTGGGGATTCCCAGCATGAACTGCGCCAGCTCGCCGCCGATGTAGGTCAGCGCCATCAGGAGCCCCGCGAGCAGGATGCCGAAGGGATGCAGCCGCCCGAGAAAGGCGACGATGATCGCGGTGAAGCCGTAACCCGAGCCGAAGTCGATCGAGATCTGTCCGGCCGGCCCGGCCAGCTCGAACAGCCCGGCCAGTCCGGCCAGCGCCCCCGAGACCGACAGGCAGGCGAAGGTCATCGCCCCCGGCCGGACCCCCGCGAAGCGCGCCGCCCGCGGAGCCGCGCCCGTCAGCCGCACGCGGAACCCCGCGACGTGGCGCAGAAGCAGCACCCAGGCCAGCGGCACCGCAAGCGCCGCGGCGACGACGCCCCAGTGCACCCCGGTTCCGGGCAGGAGCTCGGGGTTCGACGCGGCCGGATAGCGGGCGAGGTTGCGGCTGCCGGGGAAGCCGCCGCCCTCGGGGTTCCTGAGCCAGCCCACTGCCGCCGCCGCGACGATCTGCTGGGCGACATAGACCAGAAGCAGCGAGACGAGGATCTCGCTGGTCGCGAAGCGCACCTTCAGGACCGCCGGGATCATCGCCCAGAGCCAGCCGCCGAGCGCGCCGGCCAGGACCATCAGCGGGAAGATGTGGGCGCCCCCGGCGGGATAGAAGGCCAGGCCCACCGCCCCCCCGGCGAGCGCGCCCATCAGGTACTGTCCCTCGGCGCCGATGTTCCAGATCCCGGCGCGGAAGCCAAAGGACAGCCCGATCGCGATCAGGATCAGCGGCGCCGCCTTCACCAGGAGCTGCGGCCGGGAATAGGCGGCGAACTGCGGGCTGAACAGCGGATCCCAGAAGATGGTGCGGATCGCCGCCGCCGGATCCTTGCCGAGGGCGGCGAACATCGCCGCGCCGGCCAGCATGGTCAGCCCGACCGCCACCACCGGCGCGGCGACCTGCCAGGCGCGCGAGGGCTCGGCCCGCTTCTCCAGCCGGATCATGGCGGCGCAGCCGGGCCGGTTTCCCGGCGCGGTCCCCCGGCGATCTCGTGCATGCCGTGCGCGCCGCCCATCATCAGCCCGATCTCCTCGAGCGAAAGCCCGGCCGTCGGCCGCGGCGGGGTCAGCCGGCCCTCGTTGAGAACCGCGAAGCGGTCGGCGATCTCCAGAAGTTCGTCGAGATCCTGGCTGATCATCACCACCGCCGCGCCTTCCGCCGCAAGGTCGATCAGCGCCCGGCGGATCGCCGCCGCGGCCGCGGCATCGACGCCCCAGGTCGGCTGGTTCACGGCCAGCACCACGGGCCGCTGCAGGATCTCGCGGCCGATCAGGAACTTCTGCAGGTTGCCCCCCGACAGCGCCCGCGCCGCCGCGCCCGGCCCCGGGGTGCGCACGTCGAACCGCGCGATCACCCGTTCCGCGAAGGCCCGCGTGCGCGCCCAGTCCACGAACCCCCGCCGCGTCAGCCGCTCGCGCACCTGCGCGGTGACCAGCGCGTTCTCGGTCAGGCTCATGTCGGGAGCGGCGGCATGGCCCAGCCGCTCTTCGGGCGCGGCCGAGAGGCCGAGGGCGCGGCGCGCCGCCGGCCCGAGCGCCCCCACCGGCCGGCCGTTCAGCCGCACCGCGCCGGGGGCCGAGGGCCGCTCGCCCGAGAGCGCGTCCAGAAGCGCGTCCTGTCCGTTGCCGGCAACCCCGCCGATCCCGAGGATCTCGCCCGCGGCCACGGTGAAGCTGACCTCGCCGGGGCCCCGGCCGAAGCCGCCCGCGGGCGCGAGCGTCAGCCCCTCGACCGCCAGCACCGTCGGCCCCGCGGCGCGCCCGGCGCGGGCGGGCGGGGCGAAGCTTGCCCCCACCATCAGTTCCGCCAGCGCCCGCGTGCCGTGCCGGCGCGGGTCGAGGCTGGCCACCGCCCGGCCGTGGCGCAGGATCGTCGCGGCGTCGCAGAGCGCGCGGATCTCCTCGAGCTTGTGGCTGATGTAGAGGATCGCGGTTCCGCCGGCGGCAAGCTTGCGCAGGGTGTGGAACAGGATCGTCGCCTCCTGCGGGGTCAGCACGCTGGTCGGCTCGTCCATGATCAGCAGTTTCGGATCCTGCAGCAGGCAGCGGACGATCTCGACCCGCTGGCGCTCGCCCGCCGAGAGGTCGCCGACCCGGCGCAGCGGATCGAGCGGCAGGCCGTAGGCCCGGCTGACCGCGGCGATCCGGCGGCCGAGCTCGCGCAGGGGCGGCGGCCGCTCCATCCCCAGCGCGATGTTCTCGGCCACGCTGAGGGCCTCGAACAGCGAGAAATGCTGAAACACCATCGCCACCCCGGCGGCGCGGGCGGCGCGCGGCTCGGCCGGGGCATAGGGCCGGCCGCGGAAGGTCATGCGGCCGGCATCGGGACGCACCAGACCGTAGATCGCCTTGACCAGGGTGGACTTGCCGGCGCCGTTCTCGCCGAGCAGCGCATGCACCTCGCCTTCGGCGACGGCGAAGCTGACCGCATCGTTGGCGAGCACGCCGGGATAGGCCTTGGTCAGGCCCTCGACCGACAGCAGCACCCGACCGGCCGGCGGCACCCTGCGCTACCCCGCGTCCTGCTGCCGGGCGCCGCCCGCCCGGGCCTCGGCCAGGATCGCCGCGGCGACCGAGACGGCGATGGCCTGCGGGTGGCGGCCGAGCCTCGGGTCGCCGATCGGGCAGCGAAGCCGGGCCAGCCGCGCGGGCGGATGGCCGAGGGCGGCCAGGCGGGCGAGGAACCGCGCCCGCTTGGTGGCCGAGCCGATCAGCCCCACGTCCGCCGCCCCGCCCGCGAGCAGCGCATGGCAGAGCGCGAGATCGAGCGCGTGGGAATGGGTCAGCACCAGATGCCCGGCCCCGGCCGGCGCGGCGGCGGCGAGCGCGGCCGGATCGGGGGCCACCAGCTGCGCCACGTCCTCGGGGATCGCGGCGGGGAAGCGCGCGGCGTCGATGTCCACCCAGGTCAGCGCCAGCCCGGGCAGCGGCGCGAGCACCCCGGCCAGCGCCCGGCCGACGTGCCCCGCCCCCCAGATCCAGAGCGGCCGGCCCGGCGGGCTCAGCGGCTC
>CALDYW010000165.1 GCA_937944395.1 uncultured Paracoccaceae bacterium
AGCGCCGCGGCGGCCGGTGCCAGAAGCCCCGGCAGATGCGTCGGCCAGCGCCCCTGATCGACCACCGCCCCGGCGAGAAGCAGCGGCGTCCAGGCCGCCCAGGCGAGCCCGATCGCCAAGGCCGCGAAGGCCCGCGCCTCGCGCCGCCAGACGCCCGCCGCGTCCCGGTCCTCCCCCGCCATGAGACCCCTTCGGTTCCTGTCGCGGCGCGCGCAGTCTCGAGCCTGGCCGTGACGGTGCCGTGACGGCGCGCCGGGGGTCAGAGGCCGTAGAACTCGGCCGCCGTCCCGCCGAACACCCGCGCGCGATCGTCCTGCGGAAGATGCGCGGTCAGGGTCTCGGCCGCCCGCCGCCATTCGCCGTATTCGGCGCGCCGCCGGCACACCGGCCAGTCCGAGCCCCACATCACCCGCTCCGGCCCGAAGGCGGCGAGCACATGCGCCGCATAGGGCGCGAGATCCTCGACCGACCAGACCTCGGCCGCCTCGGTGACCAGGCCCGAGAGCTTGCAGACCGCCCCCGTCTCGTCGGCGATCCGCGACAGGCCGTCGGCCCAGAAGCCGAAGGTCTCGGGGGAATGGGCGCGGATCTGCGGCTTCATGGCGTGGTCCACCACCACGCGCAGATCGGGGTGACGGCGCAGCAGCGTCAGGAAATGCGGCAGATGGCGCGGGAATCCCAGCGCGTCGAAGGTCAGCCCTTCGGCGGCCACGGCGCGGAAGGCCCACTGCACCTCGTCCCTGAGCATCCAGGTGTCGTCGGGGATGTCCTGGATCATCGGGCGCACGCCCAGGAACTTCGGATGCCGGGCGAGCCGGCGCAGTTCGGCTTCGCCAATGTCGCGGCGCTCGAAGTCGATCCAGCCCACCACGCCCAGCACCTGCGGCGTGCAGTCGGCGATGCCGAGCAGATACTCGGTTTCGGCCACCGAGGGCGCCGCCTGCACCAGCACGGTGCCGCCGACGCCCTCGGCATCGAGCCAGGGCTGCAGGTCGGCCGGGCGATAGGGCCGGTCGAGCAGGGGGTCGCCCTCGTGCAGCCAGAAATAGTCGCCGCGCAGCGGGTGCCAGTAGTGGATGTGCGCGTCGATCTGCACGGCGCTCACCCCACCGGTGCGTCGGCGCGCAGGAGCCCCTCGGCCTTGAGATCGGCCCAGAGTCCGGGCGGGATCGTCGCGCGCGCGGCGGCGAGGTTCGACTCCATCTCGGCCAGCCCCTGCCCGCCCGGAATCACGCTCACCACGCCCGGATGCCGCAGCGGGAACTGGAAGGCGGCATCGACCAGGCGCACGCCGTGGCGGGTGCAGACCGCCTCGATCCGCGCGACCCGCTCGAGGATCGCGGGGGGCGCGGGGTCGTAGTTGTAGAAGGCGCCGGGGCGCGGGCCGGTGGCGAGGATGCCGGAATTGTAGGCGCCGCCGATGACGATGCCGACGCCACGCGCCTCGGCCAGCGGCAGGAAGCTCTCCAGCGCCTCCTGCTCGAGCAGGGTGTAGCGCCCGGCCAGCAGGAACAGGTCGAAGTCGCCGCGCTCGAGCAGCCACTGGCAGGGCTGCCATTCGTTCACCCCCGCCCCGAAGGCGCGGATCACGCCCTCGTCGCGCAGCCGCACGAGCGCGCGGTAGCCGCCGGCCATGAACTCGGCCAGGCGGCCGTCGAGCGCGGCCCGGGTGCGGTGATTGAAGACGTCGAGATCATGCGCGAAGAGAATGTCCACCCGGTCGAGCCCGAGGCGTTCGAGCGAGGCCTCGAGGCTGCGCAGCACCCCGTCGTGGGAATAGTCGTACTGTTCCCGCCGCGACGGCACGTCGAACCACTTGCCGACCCCGTCGCGCGCCTCCGGCGGGCAGGCATGCAGGAGACGCCCGACCTTGGTGGACAGCACGTAGGCATCGCGCGGCCTTCCGCGCAGGAAGCGGTTGAGCCGGGTTTCCGACAGGCCGAACCCGTAGAGCGGGGCGGTGTCGAAATAGCGGATGCCGGCCTCCCAGGCGCGGGTCAAGAGCGCCTGCGCCTCGTCGTCGCCGATCGCACGGTAGAGGTTGCCGAGCGGCGCCGTGCCGAAGCCGAGTTCGGTGAAGGTGATCCCGCCGTCTCCCCGCCGGTCCCAGTGCCGCGTCGCCAGGTCCATGCTGCCCTCCCTCCGGTCGCGCCTGCACCCTAGCCGGTCCGTCCGCGGCCGGAAAGGTCCCGGGGCGCGCAGGGCGCGGCGGGCACGCCCCTCCGGCCGGAGCCGCCGGGTTTGCATGTGCCCGCGCGCCGCACTAGGCTCGGGCGGCACGGGGCGCGGTCGCCGATGGAGGGGGAATGGAGCGGTTTCTCGGGCTGTTCGGGGTTGCCAAGCCGGTGACCGGGACGGTCCGCCTCGGCGCGCTGCCGGGGGCGCCGGCGGTGCCGGTGCCGGCCCACACCGGGGTCAGGCACGCCACCGCCGCCGAGGTGCCGCGGCCGGCCGACGGCTGCGTGCCGGGCTCGGCGCGCAGGGTCGGGGGCGACACCCGGGCGCCGGTCGATCCCGGCCGCGCGGCCGACTTCATGGCGCGCGCCCGGGCGGCGCGGGGCGGCTGATGCTGGCCGGCCTGATCCGCGAGCTGATGCTGCTTCCCGGGCTGGCCGGGCACGAGGGGCGGGTGGCGGCTGCCATCGCCGCGCATCTGGACCGGCGGGGCCTCGTGCCGCGGTCGGACCGGCTGGGCAACCTTGCCGTCACGCTTCCGGGCGATCCCGCGGCGCCTTCGGTCATGGTCTTCACCCACATGGACCAGCTCGGCTTCGTGGTGCGCAGGATCGAGGACTCGGGGCTTCTGCGGCTCGAGCGGGTGGGCGGGGTGCCCGAGCGCGCGCTGGCCGCCCAGGCGGTGCTGATCTGCGCCGAGTGCGGCGACCTGCCGGGGGTGATCGCCAACAAGAGCCACCATGCGACCGCGCCGGAGGAGAAGTATCGCGTCGTTCCCTACGCCGAGGTCTTCGTCGATGCGGGCTTCGCCAGCCGCGCCGAGGCCCGGTCGGCGGGGGTGCAGGTGGGCACGCCGGTGGTCTATCTGCCCCGCGTGCTCGACCTGGCGGGCGGCCGCATCGCCGGCACCGCCGCCGACGACCGCGCCGGCTGCGCGGCGCTGATCGCGCTGGCCGACCGGCTGGGCGAGGCGCCGGTGCCGCCCACGGTGCATCTGGTCTGGTCGGTGCAGGAGGAATACAACCTGCGCGGCGTGCTGCCGATGGCGCAGGCGCTGGCCCCGGACATCGCCCTGCAGATCGACCTGATCCTCGCCTGCGACACCCCCGACATGGCCGCGCGCGGCGAGGTGGCCCTGGGCGGCGGGCCGGGCATCGCCCTCTACTCCTTCCACGGGCGCGGCACGCTGAACGGCGTCATCCCGCATCCGGCGCTCGTGCGGCTGGCCGAGGCCGCGGCGCGGGCCGAGGGGCTGTCGCTCCAGCGCAGCGCCCATACCGGGGCGCTGACCGACCTTTCCTACGTCCAGTTCCTCGGCTCCGAGGGCGTGGCCTGCCTCGATCTGGGGTTCCCCATGCGCTACAGCCATTCCGCGCTCGAGGTCATCGACCCGTCCGACGTGGCCGGGCTCGTGCGGCTTCTCGCGGCGATGCTGGCCCGGATCGGGCCGGGAGTCGACCTGACCCGGGGCCCGGCATGAGCCTGCTCATGGGCATCGACATCGGCACCTTCGAATCGAAGGGGGTGCTGGTCGAGTCCGAGGGCCGGATCCTGGCCGAAGCGCACCATCCGCACCGGATGCTGGTGCCGCGCCCGGGCTGGGCCGAGCACCGCGCCGAGGAGGACTGGTGGGGCGACTTCCGCGCGATCGCGCGCGCGCTTCTGGCCAGGTCCGGCGCCGATCCGCGCCGGATCGCCTGCGTCGCTGCCTCGGCGATCGGCCCCTGCATGCTGCCGGTGGACGCCGCCGGCCGGCCGCTGACGAATGCCGTGCTCTACGGCGTCGATACCCGCGCGAGCGCCGAGATCGCCGAGCTCGACCGCCGCATCGGCGGCGCGCGCATCCTCGAGCGGTGCGGCAACGCGCTCACCTCGCAGTCGGTCGGCCCGAAGATCCTCTGGCTCGCGCGCAACCGGCCCGAGGTCTTCGCCGAGACGGCGATGATCCACACCTCGACGTCCTACCTGGTCTGGAAGCTCACCGGCCGGGCGGTGATGGACCACTACACGGCCGCGAATGTCTCGCCGCTCTACGATGTCGAGGATCTCGGGTTCACCGCCGCGCTCGCCCCCGACATCATCGACCCCGACCGGCTGCCGGCGCTCGGCTGGTCCACCGACATCGCCGGCGAGGTGACGGCGGCGGCGGCCGAGGAGACCGGCCTTGCCGCCGGCACGCCCGTGACCGTCGGCACGATCGATGCCGCCGCCGAGGCGGTCAGCGTCGGGGTCGCGGGGGCGGGCGACCTGATGATGATGATGGGCTCGACCGTGTTCCTGATCGCGCTGACGCCGGCGCGCCTCCGGGACGCGCGGCTGTGGTATGCGCCCTGGCTGTTCCCGGGGGAACACGCGAGCATGGCGGGCCTGGCCACCTCGGGCACGCTGACCCACTGGTTCCGCGACCAGTTCGCGCGCGACCACGGGACCGAGGGCGCCTTCGGCCAGCTTGCCGCCGAGGCCGCGGACAGCCCCAAGGGGGCGCGGGGGCTTCTCTGCCTGCCCTACTTCTCGGGCGAGCGCACGCCGCTGCACGACCCGCTGGCGCGCGGTGCCTTCTTCGGGCTCGACCTCACCCATACCCGCGGCGACCTCTACCGCGCAGTGCTGGAAGGCATCGCCGCCGCCACCGCCCATGTGACCGAGACCTACCGCGAGGCCGGGGCCATGCTGAACCGCGTCCTGGCCGTCGGCGGCGGCACGAAGAACGCGGTCTGGCTGCAGGCGACCGCCGACCTGACCGGCCTGCCGCAGGTGATCTGCCGCATCACTGCCGGTGCCTCCTACGGCGATGCCTTCCTGGCGGCGCTGGCCGTGGGTCTGGCGCGGCCCGGGGACATCGCCGCCTGGAACCCGGTGGCGCGCACCGTCACGCCCGAGGAGGTGCCGGCCTATCAGCGCCAGTATCCGCTGTTCCGCGCGCTCTACGAACGCACGAAGGACATCGCCCACGCGCTGGGGGCGCGGCCGTGAGCGCCGCCGTGAGCGCCGCCGTGAGCGCTGCCGTGAGCGCCGCCGCCATGCGGGCGCGGATGGCCGCGGCCGCGGAGGAACTCGCCGGGGTCGCCGGCCGGATCGACCCGGCCGGGCTCGAGGCGCTGGCCGGGCGCATCGCCGCGGCAGGGCGCATCGTGGTCGCGGGCTGCGGGCGCGAGCGGCTGATGCTGATGGCACTGGCCATGCGGCTCGCCCATCTCGGGCTCGCCGCCGCCGTCCAGGGCGAGACGACGGCACCGCCCGTGGGGCCGGGCGATCTGTTGCTCGCCTCGGCGGGCCCGGGGGACCTGCCCACCGTCACCGCGCTGATGGCTCGGGCGCGGGCGGCCGGGGCGGAGGTCGCGCTGCTGACCGCCGAGCCGGACCGCGTCGCGCCGCTGGCCGACCTCGTCGTGACGGTGCCGGCACAGACGATGGCAAGCGATACGGGCCCGCGCGCAAGCTCGGCGCTGCCGATGGGCTCGCTCTACGAGGGGGCGCTGTTCCTGCTGTCCGAGGCGCTGGTGCTCGAGCTTGCCGACCGGCTCGGCGTGGCGCGCGCGGCGATGCGGGCGCGGCACACGAACCTCGAATAGCGGCGCCGGCGGTCGGCAACCCGGGCCGCCGGACGGGGGGCTGTCTGCCCCCCTCGGCGCGCCTGCGGCGCGCCTTCACCCCCCGAGGATACTTTCCGACCGGACATGGAGGCGCGGCGCGGCCCGGCGGGCAGGGCAGGGCAGGGCAGGGCAGGGG
>CALDYW010000166.1 GCA_937944395.1 uncultured Paracoccaceae bacterium
GCGAAGGCCGGCGCGGCCGTCGCCCACTGCCATGTGCGCGAGCCCGACACCGGGCGCCCCTCGCGCCGCGTCGAGCTCTACCGCGAAGTGACCGAGCGGATCCGGGCCGCGGATGTGGACGTGGTGCTGAACCTGACCGCCGGCATGGGGGGCGATCTGATGCTGGGCGGCGCCGAGGCGCCGCTGCCGCCGGTGGCCGGCACCGACATGGCGCCCGCTGCCGAACGGATGGCCC
The DNA here is from genome assembly GCA_937944395.1 of uncultured Paracoccaceae bacterium. GTDB lineage: Bacteria > Pseudomonadota > Alphaproteobacteria > Rhodobacterales > Rhodobacteraceae > CALDYW01. Next base: position 236 of record CALDYW010000166.1, read on the forward strand.
ATGTGCGCGCCTGCCTGCCCGAGATCTGCACGCTCGACTGCGGCACGATGAACTTCGCCGAGGCCGATTATGTGATGGTGAACACGCCGGCGATGCTGACGGCGATGGGGGCCGAGATGGAGGCGCTGGGCGTCAAGCCCGAGATCGAGGCCTTCGATACCGGGCACCTGTGGTATGCCAAGGAACTGGTACGCCTCGGCGTGCTGAGGGAGCCGGCGCTGGTGCAGCTCTGCATGGGCGTGCCCTGGGGCGCGCCCGACGACCTGAACACCTTCATGGCCATGGTCAACAATGTGCCGCCGGGCTGGACCTTCTCGGCCTTCTCGCTCGGGCGCAACCAGATGCCCTATGTCGCCGCGGCGGTTCTGGCGGGGGGCAACGTGCGTGTCGGGCTCGAGGACAACCTCTGGCTCGCCAAGGGGGTGCTCGCGACCAATGCCCAGCTCGTCGAGCGCGCGGTCACGATCATCGAGAATCTCGGGGCCCGGGTGATCGGTCCGGCCGAGGTGCGCGAGCGGCTCGGCCTGGTGAAGCGTGCGCCGGCAGCGGCATGATCCCCCGGGCCGCGATCCTCGCCGGGCCGATCAAGCCTGCGGCCTGCCAGACCGAGGCGTCCGGGCGCGACGGCCGCCCGCAGCCTGGCGCAGCGGGGAGGCCGCCTGCACCGCACGCGGCGGTCTGGTGGCGGTGGCCGGGCTTCCGGGCGGCACCTTCTGCGCCGAACGCGCACCCGACGCGGGGCGGGCCTGCAGCCGCGCGAGCGATTGCACCGGCGTTCGCGGGGCAAAGACCCGGACCTGCCAGGTGCAGCCCAACCCCTGTGGCTGCCACCTGTTTCTCGACAACACCGGCAAGGAGGTCGGAATATGCATGGACTGAGGCGACGGCTGCTCGGCCTTCTTCCCGCGCTCGCGCTGGCTCTGGCCGCCTGCGCGGTGGTGGCGCCGTCCTACCGCGACACGACGGTGCCGATGACCTCGATCGCGGACCTCGATGCGGCGCGCTATGCCGGGCGCTGGTACGAGATCGCGCGCTTCCCGGTCACCTTCCAGGAGGGCTGCACGGCAACGACCGCCGAGTACACGCTGCGCCCGGACGGCAGTCTCGGCGTGGTCAACACCTGCCGCCAGGGCAGCCCGACGGGTCCGGTCCGGCGGATCGAGGGCCAGGCGCGTCCTGCCGGGCCCGGTCGCTTCGCGGTCAGCTTTCGCGGCATCCCATTCGAGGGGCCCTACTGGGTCCTCTGGGTGGACGAGGGCTATCGCACCGCTGTCGTCGGAACGCCCTCGGGGCGGGCCGGCTGGATCCTGAACCGCGAGCCCCGCATTCCGCCCGACCGGCTGCGGGCGGCGAGGGAAATCCTCGAATGGAACGGCTACGATCTGTCGAAGCTGATCATGGTCGAACAGCCGTGATCGCCCTCGTGCAGGAATCCCGGCAGATCGGGCGCAGGTTTTCTCGGGTTCTGTCGAACATGTGAAAGGGGGCGGCGATGGCGCGCAAGGCTGGCGTGGTCGGCGGCGGGGTGATCGGGGCGGGCTGGGCGGCGCGCTTGCTGCTGATGGGCTGGGACGTGACGATCCACGACCCCGACCCCGAGGCGCCGCGGAAGGTGGCCGAGGTTCTCGCCAACGCCCGCCGGGCGCTTCCCGGCCTGCACGACGTGGCGCTGCCGCCCGAGGGGCGGCTGTCCTTCGCCCCCGATCCCGAGGGCGCCGCGCTGGGCGCCGAATGGGTGGTCGAGGCCGTGCCCGAGCGCCTGCCGCTCAAGCACGCGGTCTATGCGCGGATCCAGCGGGCCGCGCCGGGGGTGACGATCGGCTCGTCCACCAGCGGCTTCCGACCCTCGCAGCTGCAGGAGGGCGCGGCCGATCCGGGGCGGATCCTCGTCGCGCATCCGTTCAACCCGGTCTATCTGCTGCCGCTGGTCGAGGTCGTCGGCTCGCCGGCGAACCCGCCCGATGTGCTGGCGCAGGCCGAGGCGGTGATCCGCGCCATCGGCATGTATCCGCTGCGCCTGCGGGCCGAGATCGACGCCCATATCGCCGACCGGTTCCTCGAGGCGGTCTGGCGCGAGGCGCTGTGGCTGGTGCGCGACGGTATCGCCACCACCGAGGAGATCGACAACGCCATCCGCTACGGCTTCGGCCTGCGCTGGGCGCAGATGGGGCTGTTCGAGACCTACCGGATCGCCGGCGGCGAGGCGGGGATGCGACATTTCCTGGCGCAGTTCGGCCCGGCGCTGAAATGGCCCTGGACCAGGCTCATGGACGTCCCCGACCTGACCGAGGACCTGGTCGAGACCATCGCCGCCCAGTCCGACGCGCAGTCCGGCGCGCGGTCGATCCGCGAGCTCGAGCGCATCCGCGACCGCAACCTCGTCGGCATCCTGCGGTCGCTGCGCGGCACCGGCGGGCCGCAGGAACCCGGCTGGGGCGCGGGGGCGTTGCTGCGCGCGCATGACGCCGCCCATGCGCCGCCGCCGCCCGACCTGTCGGGTCCGGTCCTCACGCTCGCCCGCGCGGTGCCGCTCGACTGGACCGACTACAACGGCCATATGAACGAGGCGCGCTATCTCGAGGCCTTCGGCGCGGCGACCGACCGGATGATGGCGCTTCTGGGCTGCGATGCCGCCTATATCGCCGCGGGCGGCAGCTTCTTCACCGCCGAGACCCACATCCGCCATCTCGCCGAGCTGCATGCCGGCGACCGGATCGAGGTGCGCACGCTGGTTCTGGGCGCCGAAGGCAAGCGGCTGCACCTCTGGCACGAGCTGCGCGGGCCGGACGGGGCCCTGGCGGCCACGGGCGAGCATCTGCTGCTGCATGTCGATCTCGCCACCCGCCGCACCAGTGCGCCGGCACCGGCGCTGGCCGCGCGGATGGCCGAGGTCGCGGCGCAGCACGCCCGGCTGCCGCGCCCCGAGGGCGCCGGGCGATCCGTCGCCCAGGGGCGCTGACGCCGCCTGCGCCGCCTCTCGGCAGGGTCGCCACGCCGCCCGGCAGGATCGCCAAGCCGCCCGGCAGGATCGCCACGCCAGCCCTTCGGCGGCTCGGGCCGAGGGGACGGCACGGCGCGGGACCGCGCGGTCCGCTGTGCCGGACAGTCTGGAGCGGGCGAAGGGATTCGAACCCTCGACCCCAACCTTGGCAAGGTTGTGCTCTACCCCTGAGCTACACCCGCGTCCACTGGGTAGAGCGTCATCTAGCCGCCCGCCGCGGCGCCCGCAAGGGGTTTCGCGCCTGTCCCGGCGCTCAGCCGTCCGATCCCATGCGCGCTTCGACCCAGGCGTGGAACCGGGCGATGTCGAACTCCTGCGGCATCAGCCGGCCGCGCGGCGCCCGGCCCGAGCGCAACCCGCGCTGGTTCATCTCGCAGGCCGCCGCGTCCTCCTCGAGCACGGTGCGCGCGAAGCCGACCGCGTCCTCGAGGTCGAAGCCGGGATCGGCCATCGCCTCGGGCGCGAACAGCCAGTCCACCGTCAGCCGCGTGCGCTCGGGCGCCAGCGGCTCGACCGTGACCGACCGGATGTAGTCCACATGGGCGACGGCGAAATGGCCGGGGTAGATGGTGACGAAGTGGTGCCCGGCGGCGCGCTGCGCCGCCGACAGGCCCGGGAACTCGGGCCCGCAGGCGCGCCCCGAAACCGTCCACGAGCGACTGCCGGCGTCGAGCGCGGGCGGCTCGGGCGTGCCCGGTTCCCATTCCGGCGCCTCGGCCGCCGACATGATGCCGCGCCCGTAGATCGGCACCCGCCGCACCAGCGCGGGGTGGACCGACGGGCAGTGCAGGCATTCGTTGAAGTTCTCCCAGAACACCTTCCAGTTGCAGGCAACCTCGATCGCCTCGCGGTGCCCGCGCACCAGCCCGGCCATCGGCCAGGCGTCGAGCAGGTCGGGGCCGGGATCGGGGGCGAAGGGCGGCGGCGGATCGCCGAGCGAGAGATAGAGAAACCCCGCCCATTCCCGCACCGCGACCGGGATCAGGCCGTGGTCCTCGGGCCGGAAGTCCGCCGTGGGGGACGCCGGCCCGACCGAGACCAGCCGCCCGGCGGTGTCGTAGGCCTAGGCGTGGTAGGGGCAGCGGATCAGCCGGCCGACGGGCGCCTCGGCGGCGCAGAGTTCGGCGTTGCGGTGCCGGCAGACGTTGAGGAAGGCCGAAAGCCGCCCCCCCTCCGCCTCGCGCACGAGCAGGACGCTTTCGCCCGCCACCGACACCGGGCGCATCCGCCCGGGGGCGAGATCGGACAGCCGCCCGGCCGGCACCCATTCCCGCGCCCAGATCCGCCTCCTCTCGGCCTCGAAGCGCTGCGGGTCGGTGTAGGCCGTCGGCGGCAGCGACGGCGGACAGCGGTCGAGAAGGGGGGATGCAAAGCGTTCGGTCACGGCGGGGCCTGCGCGGGTTGCCTCCGCGACAGTCTGCCACCATCGCTGCCGCCGCGCGAGTCCGTTGCGGCGTTGCCGCGCGCCGGCTCCTGTCAGGCGAGTTCCAGCAGCAGGTCCTTGGCGTCGATCTGCGTTCCGGCCTGGACATGCAGCCGCGCCACCGTTCCCTCGCGTTCGGCGTGAAGCCCGGTCTCCATCTTCATCGCCTCGATGGTCAGCAGAAGGTCGCCCGGCCGCACCGTCTGCCCCTCGCGCACGGCGACCGAAGCCACCACGCCCGGCATCGGTGCGCCGACGTGGCCGGGGTTGCCGGCCTCGGCCTTCGGCCGGCTGGCACTGCGCGCCTTGACCGCCCGGTTGGGCACGCGGATCACCCGGGGCTGGCCGTTCAGCTCGAAGAAGACCCGCACCTCGCCGGCGTCGTCGGTCTCGCCGACCGCCTGCAGGCGGATCACCAGCGTCTTGCCCGGGTCGATCTCGGCCTCGATCTCCTCGCCCGGCTGCATGCCGTAGAAGAAGGTGCGGGTCGGCAGGGCGCGGACCGGCCCGTACAGCCGATGCCGCCCCATGTAGTCGAGGAACACCTTGGGATACATCAGGTACCCTGCCAGATCCTCGTCATCGACGCGGAACCCGTTGAGCTCGTTCGACAGCCAGGCGCGGGTCTCCTCGAGGTCCACGGGGGCCGCGTGCAGCCCGGGGCGGTCGGTGATCGGGGCCTCGCCCTTCAGCACCTTGCGCTGCAGCGCCTCGGGCCAGCCGCCGGGGGGCTGGCCGAGGTTGCCCTTCATCATGTCCACGACCGAGTCGGGGAAGGCGACCTCGCGGTCGGGGTTCTCGACATCGGCGCGCGTCAGCCCCTGGGCGACCATCATCAGCGCCATGTCGCCCACGACCTTCGACGAGGGCGTGACCTTCACGATGTCGCCGAACATCGCGTTGACCTCGGCATAGGCGCGGGCGACCTCGTGCCAGCGCTCCTCGAGCCCGAGCGAGCGGGCCTGCGCCTTGAGGTTGGTGAACTGCCCGCCCGGCATCTCGTGCAGGTAGACCTCGGAGGAGGGCGCCTGCAGGCCGGATTCGAAGGCGGCGTAATGGGCGCGCACCTCCTCCCAGTAGTTCGAGATCGCCAGGATCGCGTCGATCGGAAGCCCGGTGTCGCGCGGCGTGTGCCGCAGGGCCTCGACCACCGTGCCGAGCGTCGCCTGGCTGGTGTTGCCCGACAGCGAATCCATCGCCGCGTCCACCGCATCGACCCCCGCCTCGACGGCGGCAAGGATCGTGCCGCAGGCGATCCCCGCGGTGTCGTGGGTATGCAGGTGCACCGGCAGGCCCACCTCCTCCTTCAGCGCCTTGACCAGGATGCGGGCAGCGGCGGGCTTCAGCAGCCCCGCCATGTCCTTCAGCCCCAGCACATGCGCGCCCGCGGCCCTGAGCTCGCGCGCCATCGCAAGGTAGTACTTCAGGTCGTACTTCGGGCGCGCGGGGTCCATCAGGTCGCCGGTGTAGCAGATCGTGCCCTCGCAGATCCGCCCGGCCTCGAGCACCGCGTCCATGGCGACGCGCATGTTCTCGACCCAGTTGAGCGAATCGAACACCCGGAACAGGTCCACCCCGGTCTCGGCGGCCTGTTTCACGAAGAAGCGCACCACATTGTCGGGGTAGTTGGTGTAGCCGACCCCGTTCGCGCCGCGCAGGAGCATCTGCAGCAGGTGGTTCGGCATCCGCTCGCGCAGGTCGCGCAGGCGCTGCCAGGGGCATTCCTGCAGGAAACGGTAGGCCACGTCGAAGGTGGCGCCGCCCCAGCATTCGATGCTGAACAGGCCCGGCAGGTTCGCCGCATAGGCCGGCGCCACCCGGATCATGTCGATCGAGCGCATCCGCGTGGCGAGCAGGGACTGGTGGGCATCGCGCATCGTGGTGTCGGTGACGAGCACGCGGCTTTGGGCCAGCATCCAGTCGGCCACGGCCTTCGGCCCGCGGTCGAGCAGCATCTGTCGCAGGCCCGCAGGCGGCGGGCCGGCCGGCTGCGGCGGCCTCGGCAAGCGCGCATCCTCCGACGGCTTCGCCCGGCCCGCGGTTTCGGGGTGGCCGTTCACGGTGACATCGGCGATGTAGGTCAGGATCTTCGTCGCCCGGTCGCGCCGCTTGCGGAACTGGAACAGTTCCGGCGTCTCGTCGATGAACTTGGTGTGGTATTCGTAGTTCAGGAACTGCGGGTGCTTCAGCAGGTTCTCGACGAAGGCGATGTTGGTGGCCACGCCGCGGATGCGGAACTCGCGCAGCGCACGGTCCATCCGCGCGATCGCCTCTCCGGGCGTGGGCGCCCAGGCGGTCACCTTCTCGAGCAGCGAGTCGTAGTAGCGCGTGATCACGGCGCCGGAATAGGCGGTGCCGCCGTCGAGCCGGATGCCGAATCCGGTGGCGCCGCGGTAGGCGGTGATCCGGCCGTAGTCGGGGATGAAGTTGTTGAGCGGATCCTCGGTGGTGATCCGGCACTGGATGGCGTGGCCGTTGAGCGGCACGTCCTCCTGCCGGGCGACGCCGGTCGTCTCGGCCAGCGTCCGGCCCTCGGTAACCAGGATCTGCGCCCGCACGATGTCGATGCCCGTCACCTCCTCGGTGACGGTATGCTCGACCTGGATGCGCGGGTTGACCTCGATGAAGTAGAAGGCGCCGGTGTCCATGTCCATCAGGAACTCGACCGTGCCGGCACAGACATAGCCCACATGACGGGCGATCCGGAGACCGTACTCGCAGATCTCCGCCCGCTGCGCCGCCGTCAGGTAGGGCGCCGGGGCGCGCTCGACCACCTTCTGGTTGCGCCGCTGCACCGAGCAGTCGCGCTCCCACAGGTGGAAGATCGTGCCGTGGCGGTCGCCGAGGATCTGCACCTCGACGTGACGCGCCCGCGGGATCATCTTCTCGAGGTAGCCCTCGCCGTTGCCGAAGGCGGCTTCGGCCTCGCGACGCCCCTCGCGGACCTTGGCCTCGAGCTCCTCGGGGCCGGCGATCGAGCGCATTCCGCGGCCGCCGCCGCCCCAGCACGCCTTCAGCATCAGCGGGTAGCCGATCGCCGCCGCCTCGCGGCGGATCTCGGCCATGTCCTCGCCCAGAACGCCGGTCGCCGGGATCACCGGCACGCCTGCGGCGATGGCGACGCGCCGGGCGCTGGCCTTGTCGCCGAGGGCGCGCATCGTCTCGGCCGCGGGGCCGATGAAGGCGATACCGGCGGCGGCACAGGCCTCGACGAAATCGGGGTTCTCCGACAGGAGCCCGTAGCCCGGGTGGATCGCATCGGCACCGCAGTCGCGGGCCACGCGGATGATCTCGGGAATCGAGAGGTAGGCCTGCACCGGCCCGAGCCCCGCACCGATCTTGTAGGCCTCGTCGGCCTTGAAACGGTGGAGGGACAGCTTGTCCTCCTCGGCATAGACGGCAACCGTGCGCTTGCCCAGTTCGTTCGCGGCGCGCATCACGCGGATCGCGATCTCGCCGCGGTTGGCCACCAGGATCTTCCGGAAATTGGGCATCGCGCTCTCCCTCACGCAAGTTTGTTACACTAGCGATGCCGCATTGCGGCGCAAGTCCCGGCGACTTCGCCGACGGGGTGAACATTTGCGGAACAAGGGCTTTGCCTTCCGCGCGCGCTGCGTTAGACTGGCAGGTGATGGGCAAGGACGGTGCAGATCCGGACGGGGGGTTCGTGACCGAGGGTGCGCTGGCGCGCGCGCCCCTGTCGGCGCAGGCCATGGCGGCCCGTCCGGCGCCCTGGCTCGACGGCCTGAACGCCTCCCAGCGGGCCGCGGTCGAGGCGCTGGAGGGTCCGGTGCTCATGCTCGCCGGGGCCGGAACCGGCAAGACCCGGGCGCTGACCGCGCGGATCGCGCATATCCTGATGACCGGCCGCGCCCGGCCGAACGAGATCCTGGCCGTCACCTTCACCAACAAGGCCGCCCGCGAGATGCGGGAACGGGTGGGCGCCTTCGTCGGTCAGGCGGTCGAGGGGATGCCGTGGCTCGGCACCTTTCATGCGATCTCGGTCAGGCTCCTGCGCCGGCACGCCGAACTGGTCGGGCTCAAGGCCAACTTCACCATCCTCGACAGCGACGACCAGGTGCGCCTCATGCGGCAGGTGATCCAGGCGGCGAACATCGACGAGAAGCGTTGGCCCGCCCGCGCGCTGGCCGCCCTGATCGACCGCTGGAAGAATCGCGCGCTTGCGCCCGACGCGCTGCCGCCGGCCGAGGCGGCCGAGTTCGACCGCAAAGGGGGGGCGCTCTATGCCGCCTATCAGGACCGGCTGCGCACATTGAACGCTGTCGATTTCGGCGACCTGATCCTGCACTGCGTGACGATCTTCCGGACCCGCGAGGACGTGCTGGCACAGTACCGGCGCCGGTTCCGCTACATCCTCGTGGACGAGTATCAGGATACCAATGTTGCCCAGTATCTCTGGCTGCGGCTGCTCGCGGGCGGGCACCGCAACATCTGCTGCGTCGGCGACGACGACCAGTCGATCTACGGCTGGCGCGGTGCCGAGGTGGGAAACATCCTGCGCTTCGAGCAGGATTTCCCCGGCGCGGTGGTGATCCGGCTCGAGCAGAACTACCGCTCGACGCCCGAGATCCTCGGGGCGGCCTCGGGCCTGATCGCGGCCAACCGCGACCGTCTGGGCAAGACCCTGTGGACCGAGGCCGGGCCCGGCGCGAAGGTGCGCCTGATCGGCCACTGGGACGGCGAGGAGGAGGCGCGCTGGATCGGCGAGGAGCTCGAGGCGATCGGCCGGGGCACCCGCGGGCAGCGGCCGATGCGGCTGTCGGAAGCGGCGATCCTCGTGCGCGCGGCGCACCAGATGCGCGCCTTCGAGGACCGGTTCCTGACCATCGGCCTGCCCTACCGGGTGGTCGGCGGTCCGCGCTTCTACGAGCGCCGGGAGATCCGCGACGCGATGGCCTATTTCCGCGTCGCCGTCAGCCCCGACGACGACCTCGCCTTCGAGCGGATCGTGAACGTGCCCAAGCGGGGGCTGGGCGAGAAGGCGGTGCAGCGGATGCAGGCACGCGCGCGTGCCGGCGGCATGCCCCTGATCGACGCCGCCGCGGCGATGGTGGCGGCGGGCGAGGTGTCGGGGCGGGCGAAGGCCGAACTCGCCGCACTGGTCGCGGCCTTCGCGCGCTGGGGGGCGGCGGCGCGCGACCCGGCGCAGGGGCATGTGAGGCTGGCCGAGGCGATTCTCGAGGAATCGGGCTATACCGCGATGTGGCAGGCCGAGCGGACGCCCGAGGCGGCGGGGCGGCTCGAGAACCTCAAGGAGCTTCTGAAGGCGCTGGAAGGCTTCGAGAACCTCCAGGGCTTCCTCGAGCATGTCGCGCTGATCATGGACAACGAGGCCGAGGACGGAACCGACAAGGTCACGATCATGACGCTTCACGCCGCCAAGGGGCTCGAGTTTCCGGCGGTGTTCCTGCCAGGCTGGGAGGACGGGCTGTTTCCGAGCCAGCGCAGCATGGACGAAGCGGGTCTCAGGGGTCTCGAGGAGGAACGGCGCCTGGCCTATGTCGGGATCACGCGGGCGCGCGAGCTCTGCACCATTTCCTTCGCCGCCAACCGGCGCGTCCATGGCCAGTGGCAGAGCCAGCTGCCCAGCCGCTTCATCGACGATCTGCCGCCCGGTCACGTCGAGGTTCTGACGCCGCCCGGCCTGCATGGCGGGGGCGGGTTCGCTGCGGGGGCGTCGGCCGCCACGATGGAGGCTCGGGTGGCGCGGGCCGATGTCTATGCCTCGCCCGGCTGGCAGCGGATGCAGGGCCGCCTCGGCCAACGCCCGCTCGCGCGTCCGGCCGAGGCGCGCAGCATCACGATCGACCTCGAGGCCGTCTCGTCCCACGCCCCGGGAGACCGGGTGTTCCACCAGAAGTTCGGCTACGGCACGGTGACGGCGGTCGAAGGCGACAAGCTCGATGTCGCCTTCGACAGGGCAGGCGACAAGAAAGTGGTGGCCCGCTTCGTTGCCCCGGCCGACCGCGCCGGCGAGGTGCCGTTCTGAACGAACCTCATGCCTGCGGTCCGCGGCCCGCTAGCCTGCCGGCGGCGCGTCGAGCGCCGGAGGAGACCGCTTGCGCATCCTGATCGTCGATGACGACCCCAACCTGGGCGCGCCCCCTGCGCGAGGGGTCTTGCCGAGGCCGGTCACGAGGTGACGGCGGCAGCGGATTCGCCGGCCGGCGTCAGAGCCCTGGCCGGGCCGGAACCGGCCGCCGCGGTGGTGCTGCCCGACCTCAGGCTCTGGCGCGACAACGGGGTCGGGGTGGTGCGCGCCGTCACCCGGCGCGGCGGGCCGACCCGGATCGTGCCGGTGGCGGGCACGCCCGAGGCCACCCGGGCCGTGCTGTTCGACAGTGCCCCCGGGCGTCGCTGCGGTGCTGCGCAAGCCGGTGGACATCGGGTCGCTTCTCGCCGCCGTCGAGGGTGCCGCCCCGTCCGATCTGGCAAGCTTGCGCGCCGAAAGCAGGGCTCGCGGGGCCTGAGGCCCACGGGTCAGGCCCGTCGGAGGCGCAGCTTCTGCGGCGCGGCTTGGTGACGGGCCGGGACGAAAAAAAGGCGGCGGCGCCAGGGAGGAGGAGAGCGCCGCCGCCAGAAGCAGAAAACCCAGGGAGGAGGAGGGGCTTTCTGGTTCGCGGGGCGAGGGGGTCTGCGATTGCTTTTCCCTCGCCGTCGCGGTGAAGATACGTCGATGCTGCGTTTGCACAATGGGTGGGGCCGCATTGCTGCCATGCAGCAATTGCATACGCAGTCCTGACCTGTTTTTCGGGCGTTCCTGCCCGGGAAGCGGGCGGATTGAAGACGGCTTTCACCGGGAAAACTCAAGCAGCCTTGTTCCCGCAGGGCGGCGATGCACATAGAACGGGCAAGGAGGCTCCGAATGAGTGTCACGCGCGATTCGGTTCTGCAGGTTCTGGCGCGGCTCTCGCTGCCCGACGGGTCCGGGGTGATCGACAGCGACCTCGTTCGGGCGCTGACGGTCGAGGACGGACGCGTGCGATTCGTGCTCGAGGCCGAAAGCCCCGAGGCCGCGCGCAAGCTGGAACCGGTGCGTCGCGCCGCCGAGGAGGCGGTGCGCCGCCTGCCCGGCGTCGTCTCGGTGCAGGCGCTGCTGACCGCGCACGCCCCCGCGCCGCGCCCGGCGGCGACCTCGGCGCCGCCCGGCGAGGCGCCCGCCCTGCGGATCGGCCGGCATCCGACCGCGCAGCAGGGCGGGCCGACGAAGCCCTCGGGGATCGACCGGATCCTCGCCATAGCCAGCGGCAAGGGCGGGGTCGGCAAATCCACGGTCGCCTCGAACCTTGCCGTGGCGCTCGTGCGCGCCGGCCGCCGGGTGGGGCTGCTCGACGCCGACATCCACGGCCCCAGCCAGCCGCGCATGATGGGTGTCACCCGCCGCGCGAGTTCGCCCGACGGCAAGATCATCGAGCCCGTGGTTGCGCACGGGGTCACGATGATGTCGATCGGGCTGATGCTCGACGAGGGGCAGGCGGTGGTCTGGCGCGGGCCGATGCTGATGGGGGCGCTGCAGCAGCTTCTCGGGCAGGTTGCCTGGGGGCGGCTCGACGTTCTCATCGTGGACTTGCCGCCCGGCACCGGCGACGTGCAGCTCACGCTCTGCCAGCGCACGCAGCTCACCGGCGCGATCGTCGTCTCGACGCCGCAGGACGTGGCGCTGCTCGACGCGCGCAAGGCGCTCAACATGTTCGAGGTGCTCAAGACCCCGGTGCTCGGGCTGATCGAGAACATGTCCACCTACGTCTGCCCGAAGTGCGGGCACGAGGCGCATCTGTTCGGGCACGGCGGGGTCGCCGCCGAGGCGGCGCGGCTCGGCCTTCCCTTCCTGGGCGAGATCCCGCTTGCGCTCGAGGTGCGCGAGGGCGGCGACTCGGGGCGTCCGGTGGCGCTGGGCGAGGGTCCGGTGGCCGAGGCCTATGCGCGGCTCGCCCGTCGGCTGATCGACGGGGGAATGGCCTGAGGCTTCCGCACGGGCCGACGCGGGAATTCACGGGAACTGCATCCACAACGACCCGCGCCGGCCGGTAGCGGCCCCGCTGCGCCGATGATTCGCCGTGAATCCCGGATCTCAATCCCCGATCCGCTGCGTCTGCGCGGCTTCGCATGGATTTGGCGCCGGGTCGGCCGCTGCTCCGCAGGATCTCACCGGACCGGTCAGACGGGGAAATCCACGTCCACATCTTGTGGCACGGATGAGCCATTACGCGATTTCTGTCGTTTCGCCGTCTTCGCGCGTCACGGCATGTTGTATTTTGGTCACGTCATTCGCAATCGCCGGAGTTGGCGATCGAAGATTTTTGTTGCTTCCCATGATTTCCCATGTCATCCCTAAAGCACGGTGAGAGGGCAGACAGACAGGGGCGACGAAGAACCCCGCAACGGCGAAGTCAGGTTTCATACAGGCACCCAATCACCCGAACTGAAGAGATCCGGCGCGCACGCGAGCAGACATCCCCCCAGGTGGCATGCGTAGCCGGACACCCCAGTGATGGGACGAGGGCGGCGGATCGGGCGGTGGCAGCAACCCGGTCCGCCGTTTTCATTCCGGACACCGGTCCGGGCGGTCAGGCGAGGCGAGGCAGGCGCAGGGAAGGCACGTGCCGGAGATCTTCACGGGCGAAGGCCTCCACAAGGTGGATGGCAAGGGCCGGGTCTCGATCCCCGCGGGATTCCGTCGCGTGCTGGAGGACGGCGATCCCGAGTCCAAGGGCGGCAAGGGGCCGCGCGTCTACATCGTCTACGGCGACCCGAGGAAACCCTACCTCGAATGCTACACCGCCGCCGCCTATCAGGCGATCGCGGCGCAGATCCTGGCCATGCCGCTCGGCGACCGGCACCGGCGCTACCTGCAGACGAACTTCCTCGGCAAGACCCACACCGCCGAGGTCGAGCCCGACGGCCGCCTGGTCCTGCCGCAGAAGGCCCGCGACAAGGCGGGACTCGACCTCAACTCGGAAGCCTATTTCCTGGGCGCCGGCGACGTGTTCCAGATCTGGAACCCCGATCGTCATGCCGAGGCCGAGGCCGAGGCCGACCTCTTGGCCGATGCCCCGCCCGACTTCGACATGCTGAGCCTCATCCACCTCGACCGGCCGCCGGGCGGCCCCCGGAGCTGACGCGATGGCCGCGACCGCCCGCGCCGCGCCGCCCGAACCGCCGCATGTTCCCGTCCTTCTCGGCGCGCTTCTCGAGGCGGTCGCGCCCGTCTCGGGCCTCTGGATCGACGGCACGCTGGGGGCCGGCGGCTACGCGCGCGGCCTGCTTGCGGCCGGCGCCGGACAGGTGATCGGCATCGACCGCGACCCCGAGGCGCTGGCGCTTGCCGCGGACCTGTCGCGCGACTGGGGCGACCGGCTCCTGCCGGTCGAGGGGCGGTTCTCCGAGATCGAACGGATCGCCGGGGGCCGGGGGCCGGTCGCCGGCATCGTGCTCGACCTCGGCGTGTCCTCGATGCAGCTCGACCGCCCGGAGCGCGGCTTCTCGTTCCGCGCCGAGGGACCGCTCGACATGCGCATGGGCGCCGATGGCCCGACCGCGGCCGATCTGGTGAACCATGCGACCGAGGCCGAACTGGCCGACCTGCTGCATCACTACGGCGAGGAACGCGCCGCCCGCCGGATCGCCCGGGCGATCGTCGCGGCCCGGCCGATCACGGGAACCCTGATGCTGGCCGAGACGGTGGCGCGCACCCTGCCGCGGCCGAAGCCCGGGCAGATCCACCCCGCCACCCGCACCTTCCAGGCCCTGCGCATCGCGGTGAACGACGAATTGGGCGAACTTCTTCGCGGGCTCGCGGCCGCGGAGCGCCTGCTGCCCGCGGGGGGAAAGCTCGCGGTGGTCAGCTTCCATTCGCTCGAGGACCGGATCGTGAAGCGCTTCCTCGCCGAACGGTCGGGCGCGGCGGGCGCCGGCAGCCGTCATGCCCCCGCGCTCGCCGGCCGGCCGCCGTCGTTCCGCCGGATCGGACGCGACGTTTCCCCCTCGGCCGCCGAGGTCGCCGCCAACCCCCGCGCCCGCAGCGCCCGCCTGCGGGTGGCCGAGCGCACCGCGGCCGCGCCCTGGCCGCTCGATCCCGCCGGGCTCGGGCTCCCGGCGCCTGCGTTGAAGGAATGGCTGCGGTGAGATCGCTTCTCTACGTCGGAGCCGGATTCGCCGTTCTGGGGCTCGCCTTCTGGGCCTATCGCGAGAACTACGCGACCCAGGCCGCGCTGAACCGCGTCGCCGAGCTCGAAGCGAAGATCTCGCGGCAGCGCGAGGCGCTGTCGGTGCTGCGTGCGGAATGGGCCTACCTGAACCGCCCCGACCGCCTGCGCGATCTCGTTGACCTCAACTTCGACCGCCTGGGCCTTCTGCCGTTCCTGCCCGACCAGTTCGCCGCGCTCGAACAGGTCGCCTATCCGCCGGCCGAACCGGTGCTGCAGCATTCCGATGCCTTCGACGGCGCCATCGACACCTTCGGCCGCGACAGGGAGGAGGCCGTGCCATGATCCGGACGCCGCTGCGCCCGCTCGCGCGGATCCTGCGTGCCCGGGAGAGGGGCGAAAATCCGGACGCGATCGAACGCGAGAACCTCAGGCTGCGGAACGAGGCGATCCGCGACCGGGCGCGCGCCCGCGCCGAGGGGCGGCTGTTCGTTCTGGCGGTGTTCTTCTTTGCCGCCTTCGGCAGTGTCGGCATCCGCATGGCGGTCCTCGCCTCGGTTGCGCCGGCCGAGCCCCGCGCGGCCCCGACGGGAGCACAGATCCTCGCCAACCGGGCCGACATCGAGGACCGGAACGGACGGATCCTCGCCACCAACCTGTTGACCTATGCGCTCTATGCGCAGCCGCCGATGCTGATCGATCCGGCACGGGCGGCGAAGGAGCTGGCCCGCATCTTCCCTGACCTCGACGAGGGCCGTCTCCTTGCCCAGTTCACCGGCGAGCGGAAGTTCATCTGGATCAAGCGCCGGCTCTCGCCGGAACAGATGCAGGCGGTGCACGACATCGGCGACCCCGGCCTGCTGTTCGGCCCGCGCGAGATGCGCCTCTATCCCAACGGCGCGATCGCCGCCCATGTCCTCGGCGGGGCGAGCTTCGGGCGCGAGGGCGTCGCCTCGGCCGAGGTGGTGGGAACGGCCGGGGTCGAGCGGGTGTTCGACGACTGGCTGCGCGACCCCGCCAACCAGGGACGGCCGCTGCGGCTGTCGCTCGACCTGACGGTGCAGGCGGCGGTCGAGCGGGTGCTCGAGGGCGGCATGATGCTGATGAACGCCAAGGCAGCCACGGCCGTGCTGATGGAGGCCGATACCGGGCGGATCGTGGCCCTGGTCTCCCTGCCGGACTTCGACCCGAACGACCGGCCGCTGCCGCCGACCGAGGGCGACCCCTCGGACAGCCCGATCTTCAACCGCGCGGTTCTGGGCGTGTACGAACTCGGATCGACCTTCAAGGTCTTCGCCATCGCCCAGGCGCTCGAACTGGGGCTCGTCAACCCCGACACGATGATCGATACCACCACCCCGATGACCTGGGGCCGGCACCGGATCTCGGATTTCCGCAACTACGGGCCGCGGCTCAGCGTCGCCAACGTGATCGTCAAGAGCTCGAACGTCGGCACGGCGCGGATCGCCCTGCAGATCGGCGGCGCGCGGTTCCGCGCGTTCCTCGGCGCCCTCGGCCTGCTCGAGCCGACCCCGGTCGAGCTCGCCGAGGCGCCGCGCGGCCGGCCGCTGTTTCCGCAGGGGAACTGGGCCGAGATCTCGACCATGACCATCTCCTACGGGCACGGGCTTTCGGCCTCGCCGCTGCACCTCGCCGCAGCCTATGCCTCGCTGGTGAACGGCGGCGTCCGGGTCTATCCGACGCTGCTGCAGGACGGCGAGCCGCGGCTCGGCCCGCGGGTGGTGTCGGAACAGACCTCGGCGGCGATCCGGCAAATGCTGCGCGACACGGTGGTGCAGGGCACGGCGACCTTCGCCAATGTCGAGGGCTACGAGGTGGGCGGAAAGACCGGCACCGCCGACAAGCCGCGCCGCACCGGCGGCTACTACAAGGACAAGGTGATCGCCACCTTCGCGGCGGTGTTTCCCGCGAACGATCCGAAATACGTGATGGTCGTGACCCTTGACGAGCCGGTGGAGACCTCGGGGCCCGAGCCCCGCCGGACCGCCGGCTGGACCGCCGTGCCCGTCGGGGCCGAGATCATCCGCCGCGCCGCGCCGCTGCTCGGATTGCGGCCCGCGATTGCGCAAGCCGCCCCCGCGGGCGTAACACTCGCCCGGAACTGACGGCGGGTGCGGCGCGCGCGGGGACGGGGGCATGGCAACGGACGGGCGGACGCTGGCAGACCTCGGCCTTGCGGCGCGGGGCGGCGGAACGGTGCGGGTGACCGGGCTTGCCGTGGACAGCCGGCGCGTCCGGCCGGGGATGCTGTTCGCCGCGCTGCCCGGCACCCGGGTGCACGGGGCGGCCCATGTCGGCCAGGCGCTGGCGGCCGGCGCAGCCGCGGTGCTGACCGACGCCGAGGGCGCGCGGATCGCTGCAACGGAGCTAGCGGGGGCGGGGGTCGCGCTGATCCTGGCCGACGATCCGCGCGAGGCGCTGGCACGGGCCGCGGCGCTGTGGTTCGGTGCCCAGCCCGAGACCGTGGTCGCCGTGACCGGCACCAACGGCAAGTCGAGCGTGACCAGCTTCACCCGGCAGATCTGGACGGCCGCGGGGCATGCGGCGGCAAGCCTCGGCACGCTCGGCGTCGAGGGCGCCTTTGCCGCACCGCTCGGGCACACCACCCCCGAGCCTGTGGAACTGCACGGGCTTCTGGCCGCGATGGCGGCCGAGGGGGTGACGCATCTGGCGATGGAAGCGTCCTCCCACGGGCTCGACCAGCGCCGTCTCGACGGGGTGCGGCTCAGGGCGGCGGGATTCACCAATCTCAGCCGCGACCACCTCGACTACCACGGCACGATGGAGGCCTATTTCGCCGCCAAGCGCGGCCTGTTCACGCGCCTCCTGCCGCCCGAGGGCACGGCGGTGGTGAACCTCGACGATCCGATGGGGCCCGGGCTGGCCGCGGCCGCGGCAACCGGCGGGCAGCGGGTGATCGGCACCGGCCGGAGCGCGGCGGCGGCGCTCAGGCTGCTCGGCCAGAGGTTCGACGCGACGGGGCAGGAGCTCAGGATCGCCTTCGCGGGCCAGGTGCGGCAGGTCCGGATGGCGCTGATCGGCGGCTTCCAGGCCGATAACGTGCTGATCGCGGCGGGCCTTGCGCTCGCGGCGGGGGATGCGCCCGAGGCCGTCTTCGCCGCCCTGCCGCGGCTGCAGACCGTCCGCGGCCGGATGCAGCTTGTCGCCACGCGCGCCAGCGGGGCGCCGGTGTTCGTGGACTATGCCCATACCCCCGATGCGGTGGCGACCGCGCTCGCGGCGCTGCGGCAGCACGTCATGGGCCGGATCGTCGCCGTCATCGGTGCGGGCGGCGACCGCGACCGCGGCAAGCGGCCGCTCATGGGCCGTGCGGCGGCGGAGGGGGCGGATGTCGTGTTCGTGACAGATGACAACCCGAGGTCCGAGGATCCGGCCGCCATTCGTGCAGAAATCCTGCAAGGATGCCCCGGTGCGGTCGAGGTCGGCGACCGGGCCGAGGCGATCCTGCGCGCGGCCGGCCTGCTGGCGCCCGGCGATGCGCTGATCGTCATGGGCAAGGGCCACGAGACCGGCCAGACGGTGGGCACGACGGTCTATCCCTTCGACGATGCCGAACAGGCGAGCGTCGCGGTGGCGGCGCTGGACGGGAGGATGCCTTGACCCCGCTCTGGACCCATGACGAGGCCGCCGCGGCGACCGGCGGGCGCGCCACACGCCCCTTCGCCGTCACCGGCCTGTCGATCGACAGCCGCGAGATCGCCGCGGGCGACATGTTCGTGGCGCTCGCCGCCGCGCGCGACGGTCACGACTTCGCCGCCGCCGCCTTCGCGCGCGGGGCCGCGGCCGCGCTGGTCTCGCGGGTGCCTCCGGGGGTGCCGGCAGAGGCCCCGCTCCTGGTCGTGCCCGATGTGCCGGCGGCGCTCGAGGCGCTGGCGCGCGCGGCGCGGGCCCGTTCGGCGGCGAAGGTCGCGGGCGTGACCGGTTCCGTCGGCAAGACCTCGACCAAGGACATGCTGCGCGCCGTCCTCTCCGGTCAGGGTCCGACCCATGCCGCCGAGCGAAGCTTCAACAACCACTGGGGCGTTCCGCTGACGCTGGCGCGGATGCCGCGCGATACCGCGTTCGCGGCGATCGAGATCGGCATGAACCGCCCGGGCGAGATCGCGCCGCTCGCGCGCCTGGCCCGGCTGCATGTGGCGATCGTCACCGCCGTCGCCGAGGCGCATCTCGAGGCATTTGACTCGGTCGAGGGCATCGCCCGGGAGAAGGCGACGATCCTCGACGGGCTCGAGCCCGGCGGCACGGCGATCCTGCCGCGCGACGCCGGCACCTGGCCGATCCTCGCGGCGAAGGCACATGCCCTTGGCGCGCGGCTGGTGACCTTCGGCACGCATCCCGAAGCCGACTGGCGCTGCGTCGAGGTGCGCCTTTCCGAAGACACGACCGTGGTGCGCGCCGAGGCGCGGGGCGCGCCGGTGCTGTTCCGCCTGATGTCGGCGGGGCGGCACTTCGCGGCGAATGCGCTGGCGGTGCTCGCGACGGCCGAGGCGCTGGGGCTCGATCCCGCACTGGCCGCGGCCGACCTCGGCCGCTGGCGCCCGCCGCCGGGGCGCGGCACGCGCGAGCGGCTGGTGCTCGACCCGGTCGAGGACCATCTGACGATCGACCTGATCGACGATGCCTTCAATGCCAACCCCGCCTCGATGGCGGCGGCCCTCGAGGTGCTGGCGGCCACCGCCCCGCAGGACGGGATCGGCCGCACCGCCCGCGGCCGGCGGATCGCGATCCTGGGCGACATGCTGGAGCTCGGGCCGACCGAGGCCGCGCTGCACGCCGCCATCGCCCGCCATCCGGCGCTGGCCGAGGTCGCGACCGTCCACTGCGTCGGCCCGCGGATGCGGCACCTGTGGGAGGCACTGCCCGCGGCGCGGCGCGGCGAATGGCACGAGACCGCCGACGCACTCGCCCAGCGCGTTCACCACCTGATCGACGCGGGCGACGTCATCCTGGTCAAGGGCTCGAAATCCAGCCACCTCTCCCGCGTGGTTGACGCGATCCGAAAACTCGGCCAAGCGCCCGCGGGCGAAGCGTAAGGGACCCGTCCATGCTCTACTGGCTGACCAGTTTCTCGGACGGCGGGGATGTGTTCAACCTGTTCCGCTATATCACCTTCCGGGCCGGGGCCGCGTTCTTCACGGCACTCCTGTTCGGTTTCCTGTTCGGCCGGCCGCTGATCAACCTGTTGCGCGTGCGGCAGAAGAAGGGCCAGCCGATCCGCGACGACGGGCCGCAGAGCCATTTCGCCAAGGCCGGAACGCCGACGATGGGGGGGCTTCTGATCCTCTCTGCGCTCACTGTCTCGACGCTGCTCTGGGCGCGGCTCGACAACCCCTATGTCTGGCTGGTGCTGGGGGTGACGGTGGCCTTCGGAACGATCGGCTTTGCCGACGACTACGCCAAGGTCACCAGGATGAACGTGAAGGGCGTGTCGGGACGGGTCAGGTTCGGTGCGGGTCTGGCGATCGCCGCGGTGGCCGGATACTGGGCGGCGACGCTGCACCCCGACGAGCTGACCGGCCGGCTGGCGATGCCGCTGTTCAAGGACGCGCTGGTCAACCTCGGCATCCTGTTCGTCCCCTTCGCCATGCTGGTGATCGTGGGTGCCGCCAATGCCGTGAACCTGACCGACGGGCTGGACGGCCTTGCCATCATGCCGGTGATGATCGCGGCCGGCACGCTGGGGGTGATCGCCTATGCCGTGGGACGGGCCGACTTCACGCAGTATCTGGGGGTGCATTTCGTGCCCGGCACCGGCGAGATCCTCGTCTTCACGGCGGGTCTGATCGGCGGCGGACTGGGGTTCCTGTGGTACAACGCCCCGCCCGCAGCCGTGTTCATGGGCGACACCGGATCGCTCGCGCTCGGCGGCGCGCTCGGCGCGATCGCGGTGGCCACCAAGCACGAGATCGTGCTGGCGATCGTCGGCGGGCTGTTCGTGGTCGAGGCGCTGAGCGTCATCATCCAGGTCGCCTATTTCAAGCGCACCGGCAAGCGCGTGTTCCTGATGGCGCCGATCCATCACCATTACGAGAAGAAGGGCTGGGCCGAGCCGCAGATCGTGATCCGTTTCTGGATCATCTCGCTGATCCTGGCGCTGATCGGGCTGGCGACGCTGAAGGTGCGCTGAAGCCTCTGCCGCCCTTGCGCGGGCCGGCCGGCGGCCGCATCGTCGCCGTGCCGGGAAAGGAGGGGCCCCGCGATGACCGAGACGCCGGTGCGCGATGTGCGGCAGATGCTGGCCGCGATGGCACCCGAGCGGCGGCCCGGAACCTTCCTCTTCGTGCCCGCGGGCGGCCGCGCCGACCTGGCCTGCGAGGCGGTCGGAACCTTCGCCGAGGCCGAGGGACTATCGCTCATCCTGCCCGAGCCGGTTGCGCGCGCGGCAGGGCTCGACGGTCCGGCGATGGCCTGCCTCACGCTCTCGGTCTGGTCCGACCTGCAGGGCGTCGGACTGACCGCCGCGGCGGCGGGCGCGCTGGCGGCCGAGGGCATCGCCGCCAACGTCGTTGCCGCCTACCGGCACGACCATGTGTTCGTGCCGGCCGCGGCGGCCGGACGCGCGCTGGCGATCCTCGAGCAGCTGGCCGCGCGTGCCGCCGCGACTGCTGCCTCGACCGCCGCGCCGGCGGCCGGGCAGCACTGGTCGCCCGCAGACGACGCCGCGCACGCGGCGTTCGTGCCTGACCGCGGCCGGGCGCTTCTCGCCCTCCTCGCCCCGGCGCCGGGCGAGGCGATCCTCGATCTCGGCTGCGGCGACGGGGTGCTGTCGGCAGAGATCGTCGCCGCCGGCGCGCAGGTCGCCGGGCTCGCGGCCGACCCGTCGATGGCCGCCGCCGCGCGGGCCCGCGGCATCCGCGTGCTGGAGCAGGACGCGCACGACCCGTTCGGCGAAGACGCCTTCGATGCGGTGTTCGCGAACGCGGCGCTGCACGGGATGCGCGATCCGCCCCGGGTGATGGCCAACGTCTTCCGCGCCCTGCGCCCGGGCGGGCGGCTGGTCGCCGAACAGGGCGGGCAGGGCAACCTCGCCGCGATCGCGACCGCGCTCGATGCGGCGCGCGCGGCGGCCGGGCTGCCGCCGGTGCCGCCGCCCTGGGACTTTCCCTCGGTCGCCCGCCAGCGCGCCCGGCTTGCCGCTGCGGGCTTCGCGGTGGAGGAGATCGCGCTCGTCCCGCGCCCGACCCCGCTGCCCGCGGGCATCGGCGGCTGGCTTGCCACCTTCGCCGGCCCCTGGACCGACGATCTGGAGGACGAGGCCGCGGCCGCGCTCAGGGCCGATGCGGCACGGCGCCTCGCGCCCTGGCTCCACGACCCCGCGGCCGGGTGGACGGCCGACTACGTCGGGCTGCGCTTCGTCGCCCGGCGTCCCGTCTGAGCCCGCCATGCCCCGCCCGCTTCGCCCCACCGCACTGGTCACCGGCGGCAACCGCGGGATCGGCCGGGCGATCGCCGCGGGACTGGTCGCGCGGGGCCATCGGGTGACCATCGGTGCCCGCGACCCGGCGGCGGGGCGGGCGGCGGCGGCCGAGCTCGGCTGCGCCTTCGTTCCGCTCGATCTGACCGAGCCCGACCAGGTGTTTGCCGCGGTCACCGGGGCGGGCGGGTTCGACGTTCTGGTGAACAACGCCGGGATCCTGTCGCCCGCATCGCTTCTCGAGCGCGGATCGGATTTCGCCGAGGCGATGGAGGTGATGGTGGCAGCGCCGCTCGACCTGATCCGGCTCTGCGTGCCCCGCTGGCGGGCGACCGGCTGGGGGCGGATCGTCAACGTCTCCTCGGGCTGGGGCAGCCATGCACAGGGGCTGGGCGGGCCGGGCGCCTACGGGGTGGCGAAGGCGGCACTGAACGCGCTGACCCGCGCCCTGCCGCGCGACCTGCCGCCGGGGGTCAAGGTCAACGCCTGCGATCCGGGCTGGGTGCGCACCCGCATGGGCGGCCCGACGGCGCCGCTCGCGCCGGAGGAGGGTGCCGATACCGCGATCTGGCTGGCCACCCTGCCCGATGACGGGCCGACGGGCGGCTTCTTCCGCCGCCGCCAGCCGGCACCCTGGTAGCGCCCGCCGCGCGGGTGAGCGTGCAGGCGACCCGCCGCCGCCGTCTCCCCGCGTCGCGGCAGCCGCGCGCCCGTGCCGACGCCCCCGGCCCGGCGCGGGTTCCGGCGGGGATCGGCGCCCTGCCGCAGAGGCTTCTGCCCGCGCCGCGCGGGCCTGCGCACTTGCCGGCGGCGCGCCGGCGGTGCAGCGTCCGGCGTCGGGGCGGGGGGCGATGCGTGATTCCGGTCGCGGGATATGCGGGGCGCAAGGTCGCGGTGCTGGGGCTCGGCCGGTCGGGCCTTGCCGCGGCGCGAGCGCTCGCCGCGGGCGGGGCCGAGGTGCTGGCCTGGGACGACGCGGCCGAGGCGCGCGCCGCGGCCGAGGCGGCGGGACTGCCCCCGACCGACCTGTCCCGGCCCGGAGTGCTCGAGGCCGCCGCCTGCCTCGTCGTCTCGCCCGGCATCCCGCATCTCTATCCCGCGCCGCATCCGCTGATCGCGCGCGCGCTGGCCGCGGGCGTGCCGGTGGACAACGACATCGGGCTGTTCTTCCGCTCGCTCGCCACACCCGAGTGGGAGCGCTTCGACACCCCGCCGCGGGTGATCGCGGTGACCGGGTCGAACGGGAAATCCACCACCGCGGCGCTGATCCACCACATCTTCCGCGAGGCCGGGCGGCCGGCGCAGCTTGCCGGCAACATCGGCCGCGGCGTGCTCGACCTCGACCCGCCGGGTGCGGGCGAGGCGGTGGTGCTCGAACTCTCGTCCTACCAGACCGAGCTCGCCCGCGCGCTCACCCCGGATGTCGCGGTGTTCACCAACCTCTCGCCCGATCACCTCGACCGCCACGGCGGCCTCGGCGGCTACTTCGCCGCCAAGGCGCGGCTGTTCGTTCTCGGGGCGCCCGACCGTGCGGTGGTGGGCGTGGACGAACCCGAGGGGCGGTATCTCGCCACCGCGATCGGCGTCGCGCCCGAGGACGACCGGGTGATCCGCATCTCGTCGGGGCAGAAGCTCGAGGGCTTCGGCTGGGCGGTGTTCGCACGCCGCGGGTTCCTCGCGGAATGGCGGCGGGGACGGCAGGTGGCGGCGGTGGACCTGCGCGGCATCCCCGGCCTGCCCGGCGCCCACAACCACCAGAATGCCTGCGCCGCCTGGGCCGCGGCGCGGGCGCTCGGGGTCGCGCCGAGGGCGATCGAGGCGGCCTTCCGCAGCTTCACCGGCCTGCCGCACCGCAGCCAGCGGGTGGGCGAACGCGACGGGGTGGTCTTCGTCAACGAGTCGAAGGCCACCAATGTCGATGCCGCGGCACAGGCGCTGAAGGCCTTCCCGCGCATCCGCTGGATCGCCGGGGGCCTCGGCAAGGAGGGGGGCATTGCCGCGCTCGCCCCCCATCTCGGCAACGTGGTCAAGGCCTATCTCATCGGCCATTCGGCGCGCGCCTTCGCGCTGCAGCTCGGCACGGTCCCGCACGAGATCTGCGGCACGATGGCCGCCGCCGTCGCCCGCGCCGCCGCCGAGGCCGAGCCCGGAGACACGGTGCTTCTGGCTCCGGCTGCCGCGAGCTTCGACCAGTATGCCGACTTCGAGGCCCGCGGCGAGGACTTCGCGGCCTGCGTACGGGCCGTGCTCGACGGCCGCTGACCCGTCGCCGCCCGCCGCGCTGCCCGTGCGGCCCGCCGATGCCGCCGGGGCGGCCCCGGCGCCCGCGCCCGGCTTCCATGTCCGGTCCGCAAATATCCCGGGGGTCCGGGGGCGGAGCCCCCGCCCCGCGGCCCTTGACCGCGCAAGCGCGCGCTGCACAACTGGCCGCGCCGAGACGGAGGACTGTCCTTGCGCGAAGTTCCCGCAACCATCGATGCCGTGCAGCAGATGCTGGCGGGACAGGCCTATGTCTGCGGTCGGGCGCTCGCGACGGTGGTGTTTCTTGCCCTGAAGCTCGGCCGGCCCCTGTTTCTCGAGGGCGAGGCGGGGGTGGGCAAGACCGAGGTGGCCAAGGCGCTGGCCGCCGGGCTCGGCCGCCGGCTGATCCGGCTGCAGTGCTACGAGGGTCTCGATGCGCCCAGCGCGGTGGCCGAGTGGAACTTCGCCGCGCAGATGATCGCGATCCGCACCGCCGAGGCCGCGGGCGGGGCCGACCGCGACGCGCTCCGGGCCGAGCTTTTCACCGAGGATTACCTGATCGCCCGCCCGCTCCTGCAGGCGATGCGGCCGCAGCCCGGGGGGGCGCCGGTCCTGCTGATCGACGAGATCGACCGCACCGACGAGCCCTTCGAGGCCTTCCTGCTCGAAGCGCTCTCGGACTTCCAGGTGACGATCCCCGAGCTTGGCACCATCCGCGCCCCCGAGCCGCCGATCGTGATCCTCACCTCGAACCGCACGCGCGAGGTGCACGACGCGCTCAAGCGCCGCTGCCTCTACCACTGGGTCCAGTATCCGGACTTCGCACGCGAGATCGAGATCGTGCGCGCCCGCGCCCCCGAGGCGGCCGAGGCGTTGAGCCGCGAGGTCGTGGCCTTCGTCCAGCGGCTGCGGACCGAGGACCTGTTCAAGAAGCCCGGCGTCGCCGAGACCATCGACTGGGCCAAGTGCCTTGTCGCGCTCGACGTCGTGACGCTGTCGCCGGAGGTGATCGCCGACACGCTGGGGGCGATCCTGAAGTACCAGGACGACATCCAGCGCCTCGAGGGATCCGAGGCGCGGCGCATCCTCGCCGAGGCGCGGGCGGCGCTGGCGCCGGCGTGATCGGGGGGTCCGGTGGCCCGCGCACGGGGATGGCGCGACCTGAGGCGAGGGGCCCGTCGGCCGCGGCCGGCCCGCCGCGCCCCGGGGGCGGTGCGGTGAGGCCGCCCGCCGCCGCCCCCGCCCCTTCCCCTGCCGCCGGCGCCGCGGCCGCCGGCGCCG
>CALDYW010000167.1 GCA_937944395.1 uncultured Paracoccaceae bacterium
TCGCGCCTTCCGCCGGAGCAGCGCATGCGACCGGCGGCGGGCGGAAGCCGGCTGCGCTCGCGGCGCACGCCCGAGGCCGGCGCGGGGCGTCAGGCCAGCCCGGCCTCGGCCATCAGCCGCGCCGCCGTCTCGGCGACCAGACGCTCGGCGCCGTCGCCGGCGAGGGGAATCTTCCCCGGCTCAAGGAACAGCGGCGCGGCAAGCGGGCTCACCCGGGCAAGGGCGACATGGTCGATCCGGCCCTCGATCCGGGCGAGCATCGCCTCGATCCGGCCGAAGTCCACAAGGCCCCGCATCGCTTCCTCGGCGGTGATCCGCAGCAGCAGGTGGCCGGGGTCGAAGCGGCGCAGGGTGTCGTAGAGGATGTCGGAGGAGAAGCTGGCCTGCCGGCCGGTCTTGCGATGGCCGGGCAGGTTGCGGTCGATCAGCCCGGCGACGATCGCAGCACCGCGGAAGGTGCGCTTCATCACCGCGTTGCCGGCGAGCCAGCCGTCGAGCCCCTCGCGCAGCCCGGCCGGATCGAACAGGGGCCGCGGATCGGCGACCGGCTCGAGGCCCCAGATCAGCGTCGCGTAGTCGGTGGCGACCAGGCCGAGCGGGGCCAGGCCCGCGGCCTCCATCCGCCGCGCCAGGATCAGCCCCAGCGTCGCCTGCGCGTTGCGCCCCGAGAACCCGTAGGCCACCAGGTGGTGGCGCCCCTCGTGCGGGAAGGTCTCGACCAGCAGCCGGTCGCGCGCGGGCATGCGCGAGACCCTGCGCTGCAGCGCCAGCCACTCGGCGGTATGCGCGGGCAGGTCCGGCCAGGAGGACCGGCCGAGGATCGCCAGCATCCGGTCGCACAGGCGCGTCGAGGCGGCGAACTTGGTGCCGTTGAACACGGCGATCCTGGGCTCGCGTCCGGGCGCGCGGCTGACTTCCACCGTCATCTCGCGCAGGCCCTCGTGGCGCACCACCTCGCCGCCGATGAGGAAGGTGTCGCCGGGCGTGAGCGTGGCGGCGAAGTCCTCCTCGATCTCGCCCAGCGCGGGGCCGCGGCCGCGCAGGCGCACCGCCACCGTCTCGGTGCCGAGGATCGTGCCGAGGTTCATCCGGATGCGCGCGGCGGCGCGCGGATCGACGAGTTCCCACCGTCCGTCGGCGCGCCGGCGCAGGCGGCGGAAACGGTCGTAGGCGCGCAGCGCGTAGCCCCCCGTGGCGCAGAAGTCGAGGCAGGCGTCGAAGTCGGCGCGCGGCAGATCGGCATAGAGGCCGGCCGTGCGCACCTCGGCGAAGAGGGCGTCGGCGTCGAAGGGCCCGGCGCAGGCGGTGGCGAGGATGTGCTGGCAGAGCACGTCCCTTCCGCCCGGCCCGCGCGGCTCGCCGTCGAGGTCGCGGGCGCGGACCGCCTCGAGCGCGGCCGCGCATTCGACCACCTCGAACCGGTTCGCGGGCACCAGCAGCGCCTTCGAGGGGGCGTTGTAGCGATGGTTCGCCCGCCCGATGCGCTGGACGAGGCGCTTGACGTTCTTCGGCCCGCCGACCTGGATGACCAGATCGACGTCGCCCCAGTCGATCCCGAGGTCGAGCGTGCCCGTGCAGACCACGGCGCGCAGCCGGCCCTCGGCCATCGCCTGCTCGACGCGCCGGCGCGCCTCGCGCGCAAGGCTGCCGTGGTGCAGCGCGATCGGCAGACCCTCGTCGTTCGCCATCCAGAGGTCGCGGAAGAACAGTTCCGCCTGGGCGCGCGTGTTGTGGAAGATCAGCGTGGTGCGATGGCGCCGGATCTCTCGGAGCACCGCCGGGATCGCATGCCGCCCGCCGCCGCCGGACCAGGGCGGCGCGGCGCCGGTGTCGAGCACGGCGATGTCGGGGTCGGGGCCCGGGTCGGCGTGGAGCACGCCGCAGGGCTCGGGGTGACGGGCGAGGAAGGCGGCGAGCGCCGCGGGGTCCTCGACCGTCGCCGACAGGCCGACCCGGCGCAGCCCGGGGGCGAGGGTCTGCAACCGCGCAAGGCCGAGCGTCAGCTGGTCGCCGCGCTTGGACTCCGCGAGCGCGTGGATCTCGTCAACGATCACGCGCGAGAGGCCGGCGAAGGTGGCGGGCGCCTCGGGGTAGCTCAGCAGAAGCGCGAGGCTCTCGGGCGTGGTCAGCAGGATCTGCGGCGGGTCGAGCCGCTGGCGCGCGCGCCGGCTTGCCGGGGTGTCGCCGGTGCGGTCTTCCACGCGCACGGGCAGGCCCATCTCGGCGATCGGGCGGCCGAGGTTGCGGCGGATGTCGGCGGCGAGCGCCTTCAGGGGCGAGATGTAGAGCGTGTGCAAACCCGGCCGCGGATCCTCGGAAAGTTCGGCCAATGTTGGCAGGAAACCTGCAAGGGTCTTGCCGCCCCCGGTGGGCGCGACGAGGAGTGTCGCCGGGTCGGCCGCACGCGCGAGCATGGCCCGCTGGTGCGGATGCGGGGTCCAGCCACGGGCGGCGAACCAGCGGGACAGCGGGTCGGGCAGCGCGTCCATGGCCGGCACTCTAGGGCGCGGCAGGGGCGGCGGACAGGGCCACCCCGCGCCGGCACCGTGTCGCGGCTCGAAGGGCTGGAAGGTCGCGCTCGCCGGCGCTAGGTTCGTGGCGAACCGAGGGAGGTTGCAATGCCACGGCTCGTCCGTCTCTACATCCGGCAGGTGCTGATCGGCTTCGGGCTGGCCGCGATCTTCACGGCGCTGCTGATCGGGTTCGACGTCGCCAGACTTCGGCACCTCGTCGTGCATACCGCCGACGGGCCGCTCGCGGTCGGGCTTCTGGTGCTCTTCAACGGGATCGTCTTTGCCGGGGTCCAGTTCGGCATCGCCGTGATGGGTCTGGCCGACCGCGGCCCGCGTGGCGGCGGCCGTCGCAGCCGCAGCCAGCCGGTCCGCGTCGCCGTGGCCGTGGCGCCGCCCAAGTCCTGAGCGGCGACGTTGAGCGCCGGCGTGCGGCCGGTCACGGCGGTTTGGGTGGCGGGACCGCCCGGACCGTGGAGGCGCGGATTCCCCGAGAGCCTGGACCAACCAGGTGGGCACCAGATACCGGGGCCACGACCCCGGCAGAGCCGGCTCCCTCGAGAAAGCTTATCGGCCACTGGGAAAAAGCCTCAGCACGCGAGGGGCAGTACCCGCCGCACGAAAGGTAGGGGGCAGCGCGCGACCGATCAAGGGGCACGGCCGCCCCGGCGCACACCCCGACCGCGCACCTTCCGGCGCATCATCTGGACAGACGTTCGGTCTTTGTTCATGATTTGCGGATGAGCACCGAGGCCCTTTCCACCGGGTCGGCCCTGACGCCGGGGCAGCGGCTGGCGCGCGGGGTCTGCCGACACCTCGCCAGCCACGGATTCGCCTGCGTCGAGGAGTTCGTGCCGGCCCCCGGCCTCAGGGTCGATGTGATGGCGCTGGGCCCCGGGGGCGAATTCTGGATCGTCGAGTGCAAGTCGAGCCGCGCCGACTTCGCTGCCGACCGCAAGTGGCAGGGCTATCTCGCGTGGTGCGACCGCTTCTTCTGG
Source organism: uncultured Paracoccaceae bacterium (assembly GCA_937944395.1). Taxonomy (GTDB): domain Bacteria; phylum Pseudomonadota; class Alphaproteobacteria; order Rhodobacterales; family Rhodobacteraceae; genus CALDYW01. The sequence continues at coordinate 3,509 of CALDYW010000167.1, forward strand.
GCAGTCGGCCGCGAGTTTCCCGCCGGTCTGCTGCCGCCCGACACCGGCATGATCCTGGCCGACGCCTTCGATGCCGAGATCCTGCGGATGGGTCCGCAGGCGCGCCTTGCGCCCGCGCGGCGCAGGGCGCTGACGCTGGCGCTTGCGCGCGCTGCGGCGATGCGGCTTGCCCTGTTGCGCGACCCCGCGCTCGGCCGTCCGGAGTGGTTCTGACCCTGCCGGCCCTTCGCGCCGTGTCGGATCGCGGGCGCGGGTCGGGGCGCAGCGAGGCCGCAGCGCGGGCGCAGCCAGAAAGGTGGCGCGCCGTTCCGCGCCCGGCGCAACCGGGGCCGGGCCGATGCCGCCTTCGGCGGCGCGGCGATCGCGGGTCCGGCCTTGCGGCTGCCGCCGCGCGACCGCGGGCGGCGGACGGCTGGAGCGACCGGAATGCGGCGCCCCCGGCTGCCCGCCCCGAACCGCCGAGGGCGAGGGGCTGCAAGGCGCGGCGGCGCGCGCCGCTCCCCCGTCCCCGCCACGGCCGGGCGCGCCGCCCCCGTCCCCGCCACGGCCGGGCGCGCGCTCTGCCCCCCGTGCAGGCCCGCGGCCGGGACGCGCGCACCGGGACCGGACCGGCAGGCCCCGCCGCCTTCCCCGCGCGGATCCCGACCCTGTCCCTTGCAATCGCGGGGGTGGCGCGGTAGATCGCGCGCGAGTGCCGCCTTAGCTCAGTTGGTTAGAGCACCAGATTGTGGATCTGGGGGTCCCCCGTTCGAGCCGGGGAGGCGGTACCATCCCGAACCCCCCGAGACGCCCTTCCCCGCCGGCGGCGGATCGCTCTGCCATCCGCCCGATGACCGCCGTCATTGCGGTGTCGCCGGGCGGCGATATGGCATCCGCACCGACCGGATCATTGGGAGCGCGACGTGAACGACCGACCGAACCCCGAGCCCGGCAGCGGCGACCCCGCGGGAGAACACGACGAAGGCCCGCAGAAGCCCCGTACCTGGACCGAACAGATCGACCTCGCGGGCGACCAGCTGGTCGCGACCTTGCGGCGCCTGGTGGCCGAGGGTCAGGTCCGCCGCATCCGCATCACCGAGCCGGACGGCGACCTGGTGCTCGAGATCCCGCTGACCGTGGGCGCGATCGCCGGCGGCGCGGTGGTTCTGGCCGCCCCGCTTCTTGCCGCGATCGGCGCCATCGCCGCACTGGTCACCCGCGTGAAGGTCGAGATCATCCGCGAGGGCGGCGACAGGCCGCAGGGCTGATCCGCCCGGTCCGGGCTCGCCGGCGGCGGCGCTGCCGCCGCACCCTCGGACCGGGGCGCGCCCGCATCCTGCCGGCACCGGAATCTCCGCAGGCGGTGATCGAAACCCTGCGCCTGCGCGTCGCCCGCCACGCGCGGCCCGATTCCCTGCCGCCGACGCGGACATGCGGACGGCCGTCCCTGCCGGTCTGTCCGCGCGTCCCGGGCAGGGCGCTCTGCCGCGCGGCGGCGGAAGCCTTTGCCCGGCAACGGGCGATCCGCCGGGCCTTGCACCCCGCCTGGAAACCCGCGCCCGACACCCGGCCGGCCGACACCGAGCGCCGGTGCGCCGCCGCGACCGGCGGGGTCTGGCCGGTGCGGTCCTGCACCGACCGCGACATGCCGTCGGGCCGAAAGCCGCAGCTTGTGCTTGCGCCGGGCGGCGAAAGCGGGCATAGCGACGTTGCGACGTTATCTCTATCGACCCTGTCTTCCGTCATCGGCGCTGGGCTTTCGATCTTGCTCTGACTGCGCCGGGCCGCCGCATTCTGCGGGCGGCAATACTGACAGGAGACATCACGATGGCCACCGGCACCGTGAAATGGTTCAACACCACCAAGGGCTTCGGCTTCATCGCCCCCGAGGGCGGCAAGAAGGACGTGTTCGTGCACATCACCGCGCTCGAGCGTGCGGGGATCCGCGGCCTGAACGACGGGCAGAAGGTCACCTTCGATCTCGAGAGGGGCCGCGACGGCCGCGAGAGCGCCACGAACATCGCGCTCGCCTGACACGCCGGCACGGACGGCGCGCACCCCGCCCCGGGGCGCGCGCCGCATCCGCCGCTGTCACTCCCGCGCCAGGGCGTGAGCCTCGAGAATCTCGAGCGGCACCACGTCCAGCGCCCGGCGGTGCGTCGCGTCAAGATCGACCCGCGGCCCGCAGCCTTCCTGCGCGGCCTGCAGGAACCGCGCCGCGCAAAGGCACCAGCGATCGCCCGGCTTGAGCCCGGGAAAGCGGAACTCGGGCCTCGGCGTGGACAGATCGTTGCCCACATATTTCGAGAACGCCAGGAACTCGGCCGTCATCACCGCACAGACGGTGTGACTGCCGCGGTCGGCGGGGCCGGTGTCGCAACAGCCGTTGCGGTAGAACCCCGTCAGCGGCTCCGTCGAGCAGGGCGCGAGCGCCCCGCCCCGAACGTTCACCGAGACATCCCTGTCCATATGGCGACCTCCCTGCGACCCCTGCCTACCTGAACCGGTCCGCGAGCCGCTGCAACAGGCTGCGCGAGTCCTCCGTGCAGCCCGGCCCCAGGCCTGACGCCGCCGGGCCTGACGCCGCCGGGTCTGACGCCGCCGGGGCGGCGGGCGCTTCCGGCAGGTCCGCCGGAGCGGCACCCCGCCGCTCGGCGCCGGCACCGCCGGCGCCCCCCCCGGACGGGGGCCGCGGCGGCGCCGTCCGCAGGGCGACGGCATTCAGGAACCCCGTCGCGTCGCCCGCCGCAAGCGCCGGCGCACCTTCGGAGATCCCGCGCAGCAACGCCTCCAGCCAGTCGGCATCGGCCCTCGCGAAATCGCCCAGAACATGGGCGGTCACCCGGTCCTTGTCGCCGGGATGCCCGATCCCGAGCCGCACCCGTGCATAGCCCTCGCCCAGACGGGCGTGGATCGAGCGCAGGCCGTTGTGCCCCGCGTGTCCGCCGCCCTGCTTCACCCGGCAGCGTCCGGGGGCAAGGTCGAGCTCGTCGTGAAACACCGTCACGTCCGCGGGCGCGAGCTTGTAGAAGTCGAGTGCCGCGCGCACCGATTCGCCCGAGAGGTTCATCCAGGTCTCTGGCTTCAGCAGCAGCACCTTCTGCGACCCGAATCGGCCCTCGGCGACCAGCCCCTTGAAGGCGCGCCGCCAGGGCGCGAAGCCGTGGTCGGCGGCGATCCGATCCACCGCCATGAAGCCGATGTTGTGCCGGTTGGCGGCATGGCGGGGCCCCGGGTTGCCGAGACCGACCCAGAGTTTCATTCCGATCCTTCCGCCCCCTTCCCGCCGCGGCATCCGCCGCTGCGGCGTCCGCCCGCTGCCTTCCTGCCCCGAACCGCGACGCAGCGCCAGTCCCGGCTTGACCCCGTCGCGCGGACCGCCACCCTTGCAGCGGGATCCGAGCCGCGACGGAACGACCATGTATCTGACGATGAATCGCTTCAAGGTGCGCCCGGAGCGCGAAGCCGACTTCGAGGCCGTCTGGACCGGGCGCGACAGTGCCCTGCCCGGCGTTCCGGGCTTCGTCGCCTTCCACCTGATGAAGGGCCCGCTGCGCGAGGGCTACCGCCTCTATGCCTCGCATACCCTGTGGGACAGCGAGGCGGCATTCACCGCTTGGACACGATCCGAGGCCTTCCGCACCGCCCACCGCGGCGCTGGCGCGCACGCCGACATCTACCTCGGCCCGCCCGAACTCGAGGTCTTCGAGGCGGTCCAGACGATCACCGCCTGACGGAGCGGGCACGCGCGGCGTGGTCCCGCCCGACCTCCCGCCGCGGGGGGAACGCGCGGCGCCCGGCGGGCGCCGCGACCGGGGCGCGCAGCCCGCGAGCCGGGATCAGGCGTTGTCGGCCGAGCGGATGCCCGAGGGCGCCGAGATGTTGGCGATCACGAAATTGCGCGCGACCGTCGGCTTCGCGCCTTCGGGCAGCTCGACGTCGCCGATGTGGATCACGTCGCCGATGTTGCGCCCGGTCAGGTCCACGGTGATGTGATCGGGGATCGCGCCGGCCGTCACCTCGAGCTCGACCTCGGGGCGGACAACGACCAGCGTGCCGCCGCGCTTCAGCCCCGGGCTCGCCTCGTGGTTCACGAACTCGACGTGAATGTAGAGGTTGATCCGGCTGCTCCGGCGCAGGCGCATCAGATCCACATGCGTCGGCAGGTCCTTGACCACATCGCGCTGCACGCCGCGGCAGATCACGCGCACGTCCTCGTGCCCGTCCACCTTCAGGTTGAACAGCGTGGACAGGAACCGCCCCGCCTTCAGCCGCTTCAGGAGCTGGTTGTAGCTCAGGTTGATCGGCAGCGGCTCCTTGCCGCCGCCGTAGACGATGCCCGGTACGTCGCCGTTGCGGCGAGCCTGACGGGCGGCCCCCTTGCCTGTCCCCGTCCGTACCGTGGCGATCAGATCGGGGATCTCACCGGCCATGGGTCTCTCCATTTCGCGAGCGCGGGTCTCCTCCAAGGGTGCAGGCCCGCGCGAGGGCGTGGCCTTACACGCCCCTGCGCGAAAAGGGAAGCGTTTTCGCGCGCGGGCCTCTCTCGCGCACGCGCCTCAGCGTTGCGCGATCTCCTGCGACAGCCGCAGGGGCGCGGTCCGGCCGGTCAGCCGGGCGCGATAGATCGCCAGGCTCTCGGCCACCCGCATGACGTAGGTGCGCGTTTCGGTGAAGGGGATCAGCTCGATCCAGTCGATCGCGTCCACGCCCGGGTCGCCGGGATGGCCGCGCGCCGCGACCCACTCGCGCGGACGGCGGGGGCCGGCGTTGTAGGCAGCCGCCACCAGCACCGGGTTCGGCCCGAACTCGGCCAGGAGCGTCTTCAGGTAGGCTGCGCCCAGGCGGGCGTTGTAGGCGGGGTCCGAGGTCAGCCGGGCGCGCGCGTACTCGATCCCGAGCGCCCGCGCCATGTCCTCGGCGGTGCCCGGCATCACCTGCATCAGCCCGCGGGCGCCGGCGGGGCTGACGGCGGCCGGGTTGAACTCGCTCTCGCGTCGGGCGATCGCCAGCGCCAGCTCGGTCGGGATGCCGAGGTCGGCGCGGGCGAGCTCGGTCAGCGGGAAATAGGCGCGCGGCAGGATCAGCCCGCGCTCGGCCGCCTGCTTGGCCACGGAAAGCGCGGCGTAGGGCTCGCCGCGGGCGAGCGCGTGGTCGGCGAGCTGGCCGAGCGCGGTGGCGTCGAGTCCCTCGGCGAGGTGCAGCAGGAAGCGCGTGGCCAGCACCCGCTCGCCGGCCCGGAAAAGGAGGTCGGCCGCCTCGAACACGGACGACCGGGCGAAGGCCGCACCCCGCCAGTCCGGGAACTCGGGCCCTCCGCTCGCCCAGGCAGGGTCCATCGGCAGGCCTGCCCGCTCGGCCGCGAGCTGGCCGTAGAACCCCGACTGATGTTCGGCCGCGAACTCGTAGGCGGCCTGTGCCCCGGCGCGGTCGCCCGCCGCCTCGCGGGCGCGGCCCTCCCAGTAGCCGGCACGGCCGAGGCTGATCGGCGTCTGGACCGCCGCGCGCAGGCGGCGGAAATGGGCGATGGCGCGCTCGGGGTCGTTCAGGAACCTCAGTGCGGTGAAGCCCGCCAGCCATTCGAGGTCGGCATAGTCCGGGCCGCCCTCGAGGTAGTGGTCCGCGGCCAGCCGGTAGGCCTCGGCCGGGCGCCCCTCGCGCAACAGCCAGCGGGCGAGCGTGGCCCGCTGCGGCGCCCAGCGCGCGGGCTCGCCCAGCGCCTCGGCCGAAACCGAACGCTCGAGGGCCAGCGCCACCGCATCGGCGTTGCGCCCCTTTCGCGCCCGCCAGGCGAAGCGTTCGAAGGCGAGACCCGGATGCTCCCTCAGCACCGCGGGCACCGCGGCGATGAGCGCGTCCACCCCGTTCACTTCCTCGCGCAGGCCGATCCGTGCCTCTGCCAGGCGGGCGAGGTCGGCCGGTACCAGTGCCAGCATGGCGCGGGCATTCACCACCGCCCCGCGCCACAACAGCGCCTCGAGCCGCGCGGCGTGATGGGGGGCGATCAGGGCGCCGTGCCGCTCGAGGAAGGCTGCCTGTTCCTCGGCGTCGAGGGTCAGCGTCGTCCAGGCGCGGACGATCTCGGCTTCGGCCCCGGCGCGGTCGCCGGTCGCGGCACGGGCGGCGGCCAGCCGCAGCGCCCCGCGCCCGGTGGCGGGCAGGCGGGTGCGGAAGTAGTCGAGCGCAACCTCGGGCGGCGCGTCGCGGGGAATCGTGCGCTCGCCCTTCTCGGCCAAGAGCGGCAGTCCCGGCCAGTCGGGCCGGCGCGCGAGAAAGGCCCGGTAGTCGGCCAGCGTTCCGCCGCCCGCCTCGCCCGCGCGCAGCCGCTGCCATTCGATGATGTCGGCAGCGACCGGTCCCGCCCCCGCCGCCGCCGCCCGCGCCCCCGCCCAGTCGCCGGCCTGCGCGCGGTCGAGCGCGACCCGCAGGGCCGACGGTTCGGCCGCGGCCCGGGGGGCCGGGGCAAGCGCAAGAAGGGCCGACAGCGCCAGGAGCGCGGCGGCAAGGGCGCGGCGGGGCATGGGCGGCTCCGGGTGCTGCTCGGCCGGTGTTTTCGGGGCAGTGTGCCTCGCCCGGCCCGACCCGGCAACACACGAATGCGGCAGGCGGCGGCGGGCCGCCGGGCTTCCCCTTGCCGGCGGGCTGGTCTAGGGTCCGGCGCCACCGGGGTCGGCGGCCCGCGCCCCGGCCGAGGGAGGTTCTGCGATGTTCTCCGGCTCGATCCCCGCGCTCGTGACGCCGTTCCGCGACGGCGCACTCGACCTGCCGGCGCTCGAGGCGCTGGTGGACTGGCAGATCGCCGAGGGCAGCCACGGCCTCGTGCCCGTGGGCACCACCGGCGAGAGCCCGACGCTCAGCCATGCCGAGCACGAGACGGTGATCGAGGTGGTGGTGCGCGCGGCCGGCGGGCGGGTGCCGGTGATCGCCGGCGCGGGCTCGAACAGCACCGAGGAGGGCATCCGCCTGATCCGCCATGCCGAGAAGGTGGGGGCGGATGCGGCGCTGGTGGTGACCCCCTATTACAACAAGCCGACCCAGCGCGGGCTGATCGCGCATTACACCGCGCTGCACGACTGCTGCACGCTGCCGATCATCATCTACAACATCCCCGGACGGTCGGTGATCGACATGACCCCCGAGACCATGGGCGAGCTTGCGAAGCTGCCCCGCATCATCGGCGTCAAGGATGCGACCGGCCGGATCGAGCGGGTCAGCCAGCAGCGCGCCGCCTGCGGAAAGGACTTCATCCAGCTCTCCGGCGAGGACGCGACCGCGCTCGGCTTCAACGCCCACGGCGGGGTCGGCTGCATCAGCGTGACCGCAAACGTCGCGCCGCGGCTCTGCGCCGAGTTCCAGGAGGCGATGCTGCGCGGCGACTATGCCGCCGCGCTCGACTACCAGGACCGGCTGATGCCTCTGCACGAGGCGATCTTTCTCGAGCCCGGGCTGGTCGGGGCGAAATACGGCCTGTCGCGGCTCGGCCGCTGCCGCGAGGAAGTCCGCCTGCCGCTGACGCCCGCGCTCGAGGCGACGCGAGCGCGCATCGACGCGGCCATGCGCCACGCCGGCATCCTGGACTGACTGGCCGTCGAGAACCCGGCGGGCCACCGGTCGCGGGTCCCAAGCGCGGCGCCGGCCCGGGGTTCCCGCCTGTCCACAGGCACGGGCAGCGGCCGTCCCGGCGCGGCGCAGGCGTGCCACCCTCCGCCATGACCGCGCAGGCGTGCCTGCGGCAGAACCCCGGACGCTGCCGCGACCCCCGGGGGGGGTCCGCCTTCGGGGCGGCAACGCCCCGCCGGGTCGGCGCCGACGTCCCCTCGGACCCGCAGGCACGGTCGCCTGCACCTCGCAGGCGGTCGCCGCCCCTGCCGCCCCGCAGGTCCGGTCGGGTTCCGAGACGGCATCCCGACATGACCGGAAATCCGGTCCTGTTGAAACGATGAGCACCGTCACCTCCGAAGCCCGCGCCCTTGCCGCCCTCGGCCATGACGCCCGGCTTCGGCTCTTCCGGCTGCTCGTGCGTGCCGGCGCCGGCGGCCGGAACGTGGGCGAGATCGGTGCGCATCTTGGCCTCGCGCGCTTCGACGCCGGCGCGTCACCTGTCGGCGCTGGTGGCGGCCGAGCCGGTTCTGCAGACGCGCCGGGGGCGCGAGGTGAGGAACCGCGCCGATTTCGCCGCCGCCCGGGCACTGGCGGACTTCCTGCTTTCGGAATGCTGCGCCGGACTGCCGCATCCGCCGGCCGGATCAGGTCCGCTGCCGGAACCGGCCGAATGGCCGATGCGCGGGCCCTCGCCGAACCCGGGCCGGGCGCCGTGACGCGCACAGCCCGGGGCGCGACCCCGCCGCCGTCCGCCCGGCTGCGCGGGGCCCGGCGCCGGCGCGCCTCGGGCTGAAGGCAGGTCTGATCCCCGCCCCGGTCGCGCTCCTCGATTCCCCGCCCCGGTCGCGCTCCTCGATCCGGGGCAGCGGGCCGGGCGCCTGCGCCGCAGGCCGGCCGCGCCGGCCGCGGTCGCACCCTTCCGCGCGCCGCCGGTCGCGGTCGCAGCCGCCGCCGGGGCGAGCGGCGCCGACACCCTGATCGCCCGCGCCCTCTGCGGGGCGCCGCCGGCGGCGATGGCCTTCCGGCCGGACCCGCCGGTGACCGATCCGGCGTGGTCCGTGCCGACTTCGGGGATCCTCGGGCGCGAACCGGCCTTGCCGACCACGTTTGCCGCTGTCGGGCCGGGACGGGCGGACGCACCGGCCGTCCGTCCGGTCCTGCGCTCGCTGCCCGCGGCGCTGCCGGTCTGGGCGCTGGTGCGCCCGCCGGTGTTCCCGCTCTGCCTTGGCGCTCGCGCCGGCCGGTGCGTTCCTGGCGGGCCGGGTCTGCCCGATCCGGCTGGGAACCTGATCCCTGCCCGGCCCCGGTTCAGTCCGGGCGCCGGCGGCGGTGCTCGATCTGGCCCACCCGGACATGGCGCAGGACCTCGACGACCACGGCGGTGAGCAGTCCGAAGCTGAGCAGCCCGTTGGCCGACGACATGCCCGCCAGCAGCCGCCAGTCCTGCGGCAGCAGGACATCGCCGAAACCGAGCGTGGTATAGGCAACGAGCGCGAAATAGACCGACTCTTCCATCGTCGGGAACACGCCGATCAGCCGGAAGGTCGCCGCCCACAGCCAGACGCCGGCGGTCACGATGCCGATGATCCAGACCGCCGAAGTGCAGACGACCAGCACGAGCTTCGGCAGATGCGGATCGCGGCTGAGCCAGGGCCGCGTGCGGGCCAGCAGCACCTCGGCAAGCCACAGGCTGGCGCCCGCAATCAGGATGGAGGCGAGCATGAGGCCCGACCCGAGAACGATCTGGATGAACATGCCGCCCCGCCGATCCGAGCCGCAGGATAGCCGGCATCGCGGCGGGCCGCCAAGGCCGGCGGGGCTTCCCGGAACCGCGATCCGCAGGCAGAGTGCCGCGGCTGCCCAGAACGGAGACCGGCCATGACACCCCAGACCATCGTCACCAACGCCCGCGTCCTGACCATGGACCCCGACCGCCCCCGCGCCGAGGCGGTGGCGCTGTCGGCGGGGCGCATCACGGCGGTCGGGGACCGGCGCGCGCTCGAGCCGATGGCCGGAGCGCAGACGCAGCTGATCGACGCCGGCGGCGCGACGCTTCTGCCCGGCTTCGTCGAAAGCCACATGCACCTCGCGCTCGGCGGGCTCGAGCTCGGCCATCTCCAGCTCGGCGGCGTGAGCGGAGCCGAGGCGCTGGCGCAGGCGGTGCGGGCCTATGCCGCGGCACAGCCGGACGCACCGATCCTGATGGCGCAGGGCTGCGACTATGCCATCCTCGGCCGGCCGCTCACCCGCGCCGACCTCGACGCGATCCTGCCCGACCGGCCGCTGGCGCTGACCGCGGCCGACCATCACACCGTCTGGGCGAACACCGCCGCGCTCGCGGCCGCGGGGATCCTGCAGGGCGCGACCACCCCGCCCGGGCACGAGGTGGTGCTGGGGCCCGACGGTCTGGCCACGGGCGAGCTGCGCGAGTTCGAGGCCTTCGCCCCGGTGATCGCGCTCGCCGGCGAGGCGCGACTGCAGCTGGGGATCGCCACCGGGGGCGAGCCCGACCCCTGGCCCGACGCCGCCGCCCGCGCCATCGACCGGGCGAAGGTCGCCGCCGGGCTTGCGCATTGCGCGCGCCACGGCATCACCCAGATCGTCAACATGGACGGGCACCGCTATCTCCTCGTGCTCCTGCGCGAGCTGCAGGCCGAGGGGCGGCTGACGGCGCGGGTGAAGGTGCCCTTCCACTTCAAGCCGCAGATGCAGCTGGCCGAACTCGACCGCGCCAGCGCGATGACCGCCGAGTTCGACGACGACTGGCTGTCGTCGGGTTTCGTCAAGATGTTCATGGACGGGGTGATCGATTCCGGCACCGCCTTCCTGGTCGAGGGCTATGCCGACGACCCCGGCCGGCGCGGCGAACCGCTGTTCCCGCAGCCGCAGTTCGACGCGATCTGCATCGAGGCCGACCGCCGCGGACTGCAGATCGCCGTCCACGCCATCGGCGACGCGGCGGTGCGCGCGACGCTCGACGGCTACGCCGCCGCCCGCGCCGCGAACGGCCCGCGCGATTCGCGCCACCGGATCGAGCACATCGAGATGATCCACCCCGAGGACATCCCGCGGCTGGCCGCGCTCGGGGTCACGGCCTCGGTCCAGCCCTCGCACCCGCCGGGCGCGATGGACTTCCCCCTCGTGCCCACGCTCGACCGGATCGGGCGGGCGCGCTGGCCGACGGCCTATCTCTGGCGGACGCTGCACGAGGCCGGCGCGCCGCTGGCCTTCGCCTCGGACTGGCCGGTGGCCGACCTCGACGTGCTGCGCTCGGTGCAGGCGGCGCTGACCCGCCGCCCCTATGAGGGCGCCGCCGACGAACGGGTGGGACTGATGGCGACGCTGCGCGCCTACACCGCCGGCGGCGCCTGGGCGGCGCATCGCGAGCATCTGACCGGAACGATCCGCGAAGGGCTCGCGGCCGACCTCGTGCTGCTCGGCGGCGAGATCGAGGCAACGCCGGCCGATGCCGTGGCGGCGCTGGGGGTGCGGATGACGATCGCCGGCGGGCGGGTGGTGCACGGCGCCTGAGCCCGCGCGCGCCCGGGCGGCGGGGCCCGAAATGGCGGCCGTCTGCCCCCCTCGGGGCGCGCGGGACCGCGCGTCCCTTCACCCCACGGGGATGTTTCCGGACCGGAAAGCGGGGGCGGGGCGCGCGCCCCTCAAGCGCGCAGGGCGGCCCAGGTCAGCCGTCCCACGATGCCGTCGGGGGCCAGCCCGCTCCGGCGCTGGAACTCGATCACCGCAAGCTCGGTGGCCGGCCCGAAGTCGTTGTCCACGGTGAGGGGAAAGCCCCGGGCGCGCAAGAGCCCCTGCAGTTCGCCCACCGCGTCGCCGGTCGAGCCGCGGCGGAGCACGGTGATCGCCCCGCCCTGCCCCGCCGCGATCACCGTCGCCTGGATCGCTGCCAGCGCCGCCTTCGCCCGGCGCAGGAAGCCGCGCCGGTCCTCGAGCCCGTTCAGCCCGCCGTTGACACGCCGGGTGACGGTCAGCAGGTCGTCGGCGTCGGCCGGGGTGTTGATGTCGCGGCTGCGCCAGTACTCGCAGGCGATCCGCAGCGAGATCAGCGGATCCGCGGCGAGTTCGGGCCGGTCCTCGAGCGGCAGGTCGAGGGCGGCACCGATCCGGCGGTAGTTCGCCCGACCGGTCAGCTGGATCAGCCCCCGCCCCTTGTAGCGAGGGCCGTCGCCCGGCCGGGTGTTGCCGAGATCGGCCCGCCCCTCGTAGGCCGCGCCGCTCGCGAATTCCTCGGTGGTGCGGAAACCGGCGCATTCGTGGGTGACCTGCCCCATGAAATGCGCGATCCGCAGCGGCGTCGAGATCGCATAGGCGGCAAGGGTGGGGGCGAAGGCCCCCGAGATCGCGCCGATGATGCGCGCCTGTGCCGCGGCGCGGGCGCCGGTGAAGCGCGGCGCGACCGCGCGGATGAAGTCGCCGTCAACTGGGATCATGGGCAGCCCTCCCCGATCGGGCCCGCCGGACCGCGGGCGCGGGCGCCACCATGCCACGCCCCGCCGCGCGTTGCCGACCGGGCCGTTGCGGCGTCCGCGCCGATCGCCCGCGGCCGGGCTGGACAGCCGGGGCCGGCGTGACTATCCAGCGCCGGTCATGGCCCGCCCCGCCGACCCCAACGCGAAGCTCGTGGCCGAAAACCGCCGCGCCCGCTTCGACTATGCCATCGAGGACGATCTCGAGGCCGGCATCGTCCTGACCGGCTCCGAGGTGAAGTCGCTGCGCCGGGGCGGCGCCAGCATCGCCGACAGCTATGCCAGCGTCGAGGACGGGGAACTCTGGCTGATCAACGGCTACATCGCGCCCCTGCCCGAGGCGCGGCTGTTCGGCCACGAGGAACGGCGCCGGCGCAAGCTGCTGGTCTCGAAACGCGAGCTTGCACGCCTGTGGTCGGCCACCCGGCGCGAGGGCATGACGCTGGTGCCGCTGCGGCTCTACTTCAATGACAAGGGGATCGCCAAGCTCCGCCTCGGGATCGCGCGCGGCAAGAAGCTCGCCGACAAGCGCCAGACCGAGGCGAAGCGCGACTGGGACCGGCAGAAGGCGCGGCTCCTGCGCGAGCGGGGCTGAGCCCGGGGCGAGCCGAAGGGATCCCGCCTGCCGGGAGGGGCGGAACGCCCCCGCGCCCCGCTTGCGTGCCGGGCAGCCGGCGGCTAAGCGGGGCGGAAGGATGCGCGCAGGGAGGCGCGGCATGGACGACCCGCGGACGCTTGTCTCGACCGACTGGCTGGCGCGCCACCTGCGCGACCCCGACCTGCGCATCCTCGACGGCTCCTGGTACCTGCCCGAGGCGGCGCGCGATCCGCGGGCGGACTACGCGGCCGGCCACATTCCCGGAGCGCGCTTCTTCGACATCGACGAGATCTCCGACGCCCGTTCGGCGCTGCCGCACATGGCGCCCGCGCCCGAGAAGTTCATGAGCCGGATGCGCGCGCTGGGCGTCGGCGACGGCCATCAGGTCGTGGTCTACGACGGCGCCGGGCTGTTTTCGGCCGCGCGCGTCTGGTGGCTGTTCCGTCTGATGGGCAAGACGGAGGTGGCGGTGCTCGACGGCGGGCTGCCGAAATGGCGCGCCGAGGGCCGCGAGATCGAGGACCACCCGCCGGTGATCCGCGACCGGCACATGACCGCGACGCGGCAGAACCACCTCGTGCGCGACGTGACCCAGGTCGCCGCTGCCGCCAAGCTCGGCGACTGGGAGATCGTTGATGCCCGCAGCCCGGGGCGCTTCGCCGGCACCGAGCCCGAGCCGCGCCCCGGCCTGAGGCCCGGCCACATCCCGGGATCGCGCAACCTGCACTACCGGCTGCTGCTGAACGACGACGGCACGATGAAGCCGCCCGCGGCGCTCGCCGCCGCCTTCGCGGCCGCGGGGGTCGATCCCGGCAAGCCCGTGATCACCACCTGCGGCTCGGGGATCACCGCGGCGATCCTGTCGCTCGCGCTCGAGATCCTCGGCCGGCGCCACGCGCTCTACGACGGGTCCTGGGCCGAATGGGGGATGTACGCCGATCTCGACGTCGCCACGGGGCCGGCCTGATGTTCGAACGCCTGACCCCGCCGCCGCAGGACAAGATCCTCGCGCTCATGCAGATGTTCCGCGACGACCCGCGGAGCGACAAGATCGACCTCGGCGTCGGGGTCTGGCGCGACGCCTCGGGGCGCACGCCGGTCATGCGCGCGGTGCGCGCCGCCGAACGGGCGATCTGGGAAGCCGAGACCACCAAGACCTACACCGCGCTCGCCGGCGAACCCGCCTTCGGCACGGCGATGGCCGAGCTCATCCTCGGGCCCGCGCACGACCCCGCCCGCACCGCCTTCGCCGGCCAGCCGGGCGGCACCGGAGCGGTGCGCCAGGCGCTCGAGCTCGTGCGGATCGCGGCACCCGGGGCGACCCTGTGGCTCCCGGACCCGACCTGGCCGAACCATGTCTCCATCGCCGGCCATCTCGGGTTGCCGATGCGCAGCTACCGCTACTTCGACGCCGCGACCGGCGGCGCGGATGTCGCGGGCCTGTGCTCCGACCTCGCTGGCGCGGCAAGCGGCGATGTGGTGCTGCTGCACGGCTGCTGCCACAATCCGACCGGAGCGAACCCGACGCCGGCCGAATGGCGCGACATCGCCGGACAGATCGCCGGGCGCGGCCTGGTCCCGCTCGTCGATCTCGCCTACCAGGGGTTCGGTGACGGGCTCGAGGCCGATGCCGCGCCGACGCGGATGCTCGCCGCCGCCTGTCCCGAGGTGCTGATCGCGGCCTCCTGCTCGAAGAACTTCGGCATCTACCGCGAACGCACGGGCATCCTCCTCGCGCTGTCGGGCGATGCGCGCCGGCGCGACGTGGTGCAGGGCACTCTCGCCACGCTCAACCGCGTCAACTTCTCGTTTCCGCCCGACCACGGCGCACGGGTGGTGACGACGGTGCTGACCGATCCTGCCCTGCGGGCCGACTGGGAGGCCGAACTCGCCGAGATCCGCGCCACGATGATCGGCCTGCGCGAACGGCTCGCGCGCGCGCTCGCCGCCGCCACCGGCTCCGACCGCTTCGGCTTCGTCGCCGCGCACCGGGGGATGTTCTCCCGCCTCGGCCTCGCCCCCGACCGGGTCGAGCGGCTGCGCCGCGACTTCGCCATCTACATGGTCGGCGACAGCCGGATCAACGTGGCGGGGCTGAGCGAGGCGACGATCCCGGTGCTCGCCCGCGCCGTCGCCGCCGTCGCCGACTGAACGCGGGCCGCCGGCCGGCGCGGATGCGGCGCTGCCGGGGCCGCGAAGCCCCGGGAAGCCCGGGAAAGCCCCGGTGCGCACAGGTCCGGTCG
>CALDYW010000168.1 GCA_937944395.1 uncultured Paracoccaceae bacterium
GCCGGCCGCGCAAGCGGAGACGCCAGATGGACACATTCGCCGCCGGGCTTTCGCCCGCCGCCTTCGCCGCCGCCGCCGCGGTGATGTTTGCCGCCTGTTTCGTCAAGGGCGTCATCGGCTTTGCCATGCCGATGATCGCGATCTCGGCGCTCGGGTCGTTCATGCCGCCGCAGCTGGCGCTGGCGGCGATCATCGTTCCGATTCTCGCCACCAATGTGTCGCAGTCGCTGCGCCAGGGCTGGCGCGAGGCCTGGGGCTCGGTGCGCCGCTTCCGGCTGATGATCCTCGCGCTGATCCTCGGCATCGGCGCGACGGCGCAGCTGGTGCTGGCGATTCCGCAGGCGCTGTTCTTCGCGGTGCTGGGCGTGCCGATCACCCTCTGGGCCGCGGCGCAGCTTGCCGGCTGGCGGCTGCGGCTTCCCGCCGAACCCCGCGGCCCCGTCGAGGCCGGGGTCGGCGCGGTCGCCGGCGTCCTCGGCGGCCTGTCCGGGATCTGGGGGCCGCCGATCCTGATCTACCTGGTGTCGATCGGCTCGGCCAAGGCCGAGACCCTGCGGGTGCAGGGCGTGACCTTCCTGATCGGCGGCATCGCGCTGTTCGTCGCGCACCTGCGCTCGGGCATCCTCGACGCCGCCACCCTGCCCTTCTCGGCGGTGCTGGCGGTGCCGGCGCTGCTCGGGCTCGCGGCCGGCTACGCGGTGCAGGACCGGCTCGACCACGAGCGGTTCCGGCGCTGGACGCTGATCGTGCTGGCGCTGACCGGGCTCAACCTCCTGCGCCGGGCGCTGGGGGTCTGAGCCGCGCCGCGCGGGTCACGACGCCGGCGTGGACGATACCCCCACCTGCGCCGGCCGCAGCAGCCGGTCGTGGATCAGGAAGCCCTCGGCCATCAGCTGGATGATCTCGCCCGCGCGCGTGCCCGGCACCGGCGCCTCGAACATCGCCTGATGCAGCTGCGGATCGAACTTGTCGCCCGGCTGCGGGGCGATCACGGTGATGCCGTGCCGGGCGAAGACATTCGTCAGCTCGCGCAGCGTCAGTTCCACCCCCTCGACCAGCGGCCCGGCGACCGCCCGAGTCTCGTCGGTGGCCGCCTCGAGCGCCCGGCGCAGCGCGTCGTGGACCGGCAGGATGTCGCGCGCCAGCCGCGAACTGCCGTAGTTCTCGGCCTCGCGGCGGTCGCGCTCGGCGCGCTTGCGCGCGTTCTCGGCCTCGGCCAGCGCGCGCATCCACTTGTCCCGCAGCTCGTCGCGCTCGGCGGTCAGCTCGGCGATCAGCAGGGCCTCGGGCGACTGCGGCGTCTCGCACGGACCCGGCGCATAGTCCGCGCCGCCTTCCGCCATGCCGGGAGGCGCCCCTTCCGCAACGTCCCCGACCGCTTCGTTCTTCGCTTCCGCCATGCCCGATGTCCTCATGTCCTGTCCGAAAGCATCCGCCCCACGAGTTGCGCGGTATAGTCCACGATCGGGACGATGCGGCCGTAGTTGAGGCGCGTCGGCCCGATCACGCCGACCGCGCCGATGACCTTCCGGTCCGCGTTCATATAGGGAGAGACCACCAGAGAGGAACCCGAAAGCGAGAAGAGCTTGTTCTCCGACCCGATGAAGATCCGCACGCCCTCGCCCTCTTCGGCCAGCGCCAGGAACTCGGCGATGTCGCGCTTGCGCTCGAGATCGTCGAACAGCGCCCGGACCCGCTCGAGCTCCTCGGCCTCGGGGCTTCCCGCGATCAGGTTGGCGCGGCCGCGCACGATCAGCCGCTCGGACGATTCGCCCGCGTTCTGCCACAGGGCCAGCCCGCTCTCGACCAGCGTCCGCGCGAGCGAATCGAGCTCCTGCCGCCGCGCCGCTATCTCGCGCTCGACCGCAAGCCGCACCTCCGACAGCGTCTTGCCGGCGGCGACCGCGTTCAGGAAATTCGCCGCCTCGCGCAGCGACGACGGGGTCTGCCCGAGCGGCGGGGTGAACACGCGGTTCTCCACATGGCCGTCGGCGAACACCAGCACGACCAGCGCGCGGTCGGGCCCGAGGCTCACGAAGTCGATGTGCTTCACCGGCGCGTCGCGCTTCGGCGCCAGCACCAGGCTCGCGCCCTTGGTGATCGTGCTGAGGACCGATCCCACCCGGTCGAGCAGCGCGCCGACGTCGCGTTCGTTGTCGGCCAGCGTCGCGTCGATGCGCTCGCGGTCCTCGCGGTCGAGGTCGCCGACCTCGAGAAGCCCGTCCACGAACATGCGCAGCCCGAGCTGCGTGGGAACCCGCCCGGCCGAGACATGCGGATGCCCGAGAAGGCCCAGATGCTCGAGATCCTGCATGACGTTGCGGATCGTCGCCGCACTCAGCTTCTCGCTCATCGTGCGCGTCAGCGTGCGCGAGCCCACCGGGTCCCCGGTCGCCAGATAGCCCTCGACGACGCGCCGGAACACCTCGCGGCTCCGGTCGTTCATCTCGGCCAGCAGTTTCGATGCGTCGGTCATCGCAGGCTTCGCGCGGGGCGCCCGACCTTAGGGAAGGAGGCGGCGGCGCGTCAATCGGGGTTGCATCCGCCGGCGCGGCGCGGCACTCAGGCGGCGATCCAGCGGGAGGCTGCCGATGCGCCCATCCGGCCGAGATTTAGGAGAACTGCGCAGGGTTTCAATCGAGCCCGGCGTCTCGAAGCACGCCGAAGGCTCGTGCCTGATCCGCATGGGCGACACCCATGTGCTCTGCACCGCCACCATCGACGAGCGGGTGCCGCCGTTCCTCAAGAACACCGGTCTCGGCTGGGTCACCGCCGAATACGGGATGCTGCCGCGGGCCACCAATACCCGGATGCGCCGCGAGGCGAAGGAAGGGCAGTCGGGCCGCACCCAGGAGATCCAGCGCCTGATCGGCCGGGCGCTGCGTGCCGGCGTCGATCGTGCGGCGCTGGGCGAAAGGCAGATCACCGTCGATTGCGACGTGCTCCAGGCCGACGGCGGCACCCGTTGCGCCGCGATCACCGGCGGCTGGGTGGCGCTGCGCCTTGCGATCAACCGGCTGATGACGGCGGGGCTGGTCACCTCCGACCCGCTGGTGGACCATGTCGCCGCCGTCTCCTGCGGGATCTATGCCGGACAGCCGGTGGTGGACCTCGACTATGCCGAGGATTCCGCCGCCGGGGTGGACGGGAACTTCGTGCTGACCGGCCGCGGCCGGCTGATCGAGGTGCAGATGGCGGCAGAGGGGGCCACCTTCTCGCGCACCGAGCTCGACGCGCTGGTCGGGCTCGCCGAGGCGGGCGTGGCGGCTCTGGTCGCCGCCCAGCGCGCGGCGCTGGCATGAGGCGCCTCGCCGGCGGGCGGCTGCTGGTGGCCAGCCACAACGCGGGAAAGGTCGAGGAGATCGCCGACCTGCTGTCCGACCTCGGCATCGCCGTCGTTGCGGCGGCCGACCTCGGCCTGCCGGTGCCCGAGGAGACCGGGACGACCTTTGCCGAGAATGCCCGCCTCAAGGCCCATGCCGCGGCGCGGGCCACCGGGCTTCCCGCGCTCGCCGACGATTCGGGGCTTGCGGTGGCCGCCCTCGGCGGCGCACCGGGCGTGCGGACCGCCGACTGGGCCGAGACGCCGGCGGGGCGCGACTTCGCCCTTGCCATGCGGCGGACCTGGGAAGCGCTCGAGGCCGCGGGCGCCCCGGAACCGCGCCGCGCCGCCTTCGTCTGCACCCTCTGCCTGGCCTGGCCGGAGGGTTCGGACGAGCTGTTCGAGGGCCGCGTCGAAGGCCGCATCGTCTGGCCGCCGCGCGGCGACCGGGGCCACGGCTTCGACCCGATCTTCCTGCCCGACGGTCACGACGTGACCTTCGGCGAGATGGACCGCTGGACGAAGAACCGCCTGAGCCACCGCGCCCGCGCCTTCGCCCGGTTGCGCGCCGCCTGCCTTGACTGATCCCCGAACCGCACCCGCCGGCGCGGCCGGGCCGGCCGAGGCGGCATCGGCGGCCGAGGCGGGCGAGGACTGGCGCGCCGCCGGCTTCGGCCTCTACCTGCACTGGCCGTTCTGCGCGGCCAGGTGCCCCTACTGCGATTTCAACAGCCACGTCGCCGCGGCGATCGACACCGCGCGCTGGCAGCGCGCCTATCTGGCCGAGATCGACCGCTCTGCCGCGGAAACCCGCGGCCGGGTGCTGTCCACCGTCTTTCTGGGCGGCGGCACGCCTTCGCTGATGGCGCCCGACCTCGTGGCCGCGATCCTCGAACGCATCCGGGCGCGATGGCCGGTCGCCAACGACCTCGAGGTGACGCTCGAGGCCAACCCGACCTCGGCCGAGGCCGGGCGCTTCCGCGCCTATGCCGCGGCCGGCGTCAACCGCCTGTCGATGGGGGTGCAGGCGCTCGACGACGCCGGCCTGCGCGCGCTCGGCCGCCGGCATACCGCGGCCGAGGCCCGCGCTGCCTTCGAGGCCGCCCGCGCGGTGTTCCCGCGCGTGAGCTTCGACCTGATCTATGCCCGCCAGCACCAGACGCCGGCGGACTGGCGGCGGGAACTCGGGCAGGCGCTGGCGCTGGCGGTCGATCACCTGTCGCTCTACCAGCTCACCATCGAGGAGGGCACCGCCTTCGGCGACCGCCGCGCGCGCGGCAGGCTGCCCGGCCTGCCCGACGAGAACCGCGCGGCCGAGATGTTCGAGATCACGCAGGAGCTGTGCGACGCGGCCGGCCTTCCGGCCTATGAAGTGTCCAATCACGCGGCGGCGGGGTCGGAGTCGCGGCACAACCTGATCTACTGGCGCTCGGGCGACTGGGCCGGCATCGGTCCCGGGGCGCATGGCCGCCTGACCCTCTCGGGGCAACGGTTCGCCACCCTGACGCTGCGCGATCCCGCTTCCTGGCTCGCCGCGGTGGAAACCGCCGGCAGCGGCGAGTGCGGGCGGGATCCGCTGTCCCCGGCGGATCGCGCGGCGGAGCACCTGATGATGGGGCTGCGGCTCGCCGAGGGGATCGACCTCGCGCGCCACGCCGCCCTCGGGGGTGCCCCCCTCGATCCCGGCCGTCTGGCCGGGCTTGCGGAGCTCGGGCTCATCCGCACGAACGGCCGGCGGCTGGCGGCGACGCAGCAGGGCCGCGCGGTGCTGAACGCGCTCCTGCGCGAGCTTCTGCCGGACTAGGCGGCGCTTCGGGACCGTCCGGCAGCCCCCCGGGGACCATCCGCGCCGGCGGGCGGCGCCGATGGCGCCGGTCAGCCCGGGGCGGCGAGCGGCGCGGCGGTCAGCACCCGGCAGAGATCGTCGAGCTGGTCCAGCGTCTGGAAGCGGATGGTCAGGGTCCCCGAGCCCCTGGCCGGAACCACGTCGAGGCTGACCGACATCCCGAGGTTCGCCGACAGTTCCGCCTCGAGCGCCCGCGTGTCGGCATCCTTCGGCGGGGTCGGCGCCGGCTTCTCCCGCGCTTCCGGGCGGCGCGCAAGGCGCTCGGTCTCGCGCACCGACAGGCCCCGCTCGATCACGCGCTCGGCCAGGGCCTCGGCATCCTCGCGGCCGACCAGCGCCCGGGCATGGCCGGCCGTCAGCCGGCCGCTGCGCAGATGCGCCTGCACCGCTTCGGGCAGGGTCAGAAGCCGCAGCAGGTTGGCCACGTGGCTGCGGCTCTTGCCCAGCGCCTCGGCCAGGGCCTCCTGGGTATGGCCGAAACGGTCCATCAGCATGCGGTAGGCCTCGGCTTCCTCGGCCGGGTTCAGATCCTGCCGCTGGATGTTCTCGATCAGCGCGACTTCCAGCACCTCGTCGTCGCTCAGCCGGCGCACCAGAACCGGCACCTCGTGCAGCTGTGCCAGTTGCGCCGCTCGCCAGCGGCGCTCGCCCGCCACGATCTCGAATCCGCCTTCCGGCCGCGGCCGCACGATCAGCGGCTGCAGGATCCCGCGCGCCCGGATCGAGGCGGCCAGTTCCTCCAGCGCCTCGGGCGGGAAGGCGCGCCGGGGCTGGTTCGGGTTCGGCCGGACCTGTTCGATCGGCACGAAGCGGTCGGCACTGCGCGGCGTGCCGGGCGCCGCCGCCGGATCGGCGGCGATGTCGCCCATCAGCGCCGAAAGCCCGCGCCCCAGCCCGCCCCGCCGCTCGGTCATCGCTTCGTCCTCACGCCGTCACCGCCTCGTGCCGGCCGAGGATCTCGCGCGCGAGCGCGCGATAGGCCTGGCTTCCCTTCGAGGCCGAATCATAGGCGGTTACCGGCATGGCGTAGGACGGCGCCTCCGACACGCGCACGTTGCGCGGCACGACGGTCCGGAACACCACCTCGCCCAGCGTCGCCCGCACGTCGGCTTCCACCTGCTGGGCCAGGTTGTTGCGCGAATCGTGCATGGTCAGCACCACGCCCTCGATCCTCAGGCCGGGGTTCGCTGCCGCCCGCACCTCGCGGATGGTCAGCATGAGCTGGCTGAGCCCCTCGAGCGCGAAGAACTCGGACTGCAGCGGCACCAGCACCGCGTGCGCGGCGACCATCGCGTTGACCGTCAGAAGGTTCAGGGACGGCGGGCAATCGATCAGGATGTAGTCGAGCGCGAAGTCGTCGATCGCCCGCTGCCTGAGCGCGTCGTGCAGAAGGAAGCTGCGCTTCTCGTTGGCCACGAGCTCGATATCGGCCGAGCTCAGGTCGGTCGTGGCCGGGGCGATCAGCACGCCCGGCACCGCGGTCGGCCGCACGACCTCGGCGATCGGTGCCGCGTCGAGGATCAGGTCGTAGGTGGTCCGGCCGCGGTCCGCCGCCCCGATGCCGAGCCCGGTGGAGGCATTGCCCTGCGGGTCGACGTCCACGATCAGCACCCGCCGCCCGCATTCGGCCAGCGCCGCGGCTAGGTTGATCGCTGTCGTCGTCTTGCCGACGCCGCCCTTCTGGTTGGCGATGGCGATGATCCGGGGGCCCTGCGGGCGCGTGGGGTCAGGCACGGGCGAGGTCTCCGATGGCAAGGACGACGGCCGCGGGGTCGGTTCGGCTGGGATGTTTCTGGACCGAGAACCGCCAGCGTTCAAGCGCGTCGTCGAGCTCGCGCCGATGCGTCGCGCCCTTGGGCAGAAGCGCCGTGCCGCCGGGGGCAAGGTGGCGGTGCACGAGCGGCAGGAGCTGCGGCAGCGGCGCCAGCGCGCGGGCCGAGACCACCTCGGCCCCGAGCGGGGTTGCCGCCTCGGCCCGCGCCGCGATCACCCGCACCGCCACCCCTGCCGCCCGCGCCGCCTCGCCGAGGAAGGCGGCCTTGCGCGCATCGCTCTCGACCAGGGTCACCTCGAGACGGGGCGCCACTTCCGCGGCGAGGATGGCCACGATCAGGCCCGGAAACCCGGCGCCGCTGCCGAGGTCGGCCCAGCTGCGGGCCTGCGGCGGCGCCAGCGGCAGGAGCTGCGCCGAATCGAGGATGTGCCGCTGCCACAGATCGGGCAGCGTGCCGCGCGCGATGAGGTTGATCCGCGGCGCCCAGCGGCCCAGCGCGGCGCAGAAGGCGTCGAGCCGCGCCGCGGTTTCACGTGAAACATCGAGCGCGGAAAGCACCGCGGCGCGCTGCGGGTCGGCGGCGCCGGCCGCGTCGCCGATCATGCCCGCCGCCGCTCTGCCGCCTTCACCCGGGCGAGAATCAGCGTCAGCGCCGCCGGCGTCATTCCCTCGACCCGGCCCGCCTGCGCCAGCGTCGCCGGGCGCAGCCGGCCGAGCTTCTGCCGCAGTTCCGCCGAGAGGCCGGGCAGGCCCGCATAGTCGAAATCCGCCGGGATCGGCTGCGACTCGTCACGGCGCAGCGCCGCGACATCGGCCTCCTGCCGGGCGAGGTAATTGGCATAGAGCGCATCCCGCGCCAGCTGCTCGCGGATCTCGGGCGCGACGGCTCCGAGCTCCGGGGCCAGCCGTTCGAGCAGCGCGACATCCACGCCGGGCAGCGACAGCGCCTCGAAGCCGCTGCGGCGCGGACCGTCCGGCGCCACCGCGGCGCCCCCGGCGGCGAGCTGCCGCGGCGTGACCCGCACCGCCTCGAGCGCCGCCCGCCCCGCCGCCAGGGCCTCGGCCTTCGCCGCGAAGGCCTCTGCCCGCGCCGCGCCCACGAGCCCGAGCCGCAGGCCCAGCGGCGTCAGCCGCTGGTCGGCATTGTCGGCCCTCAGCGACAGACGGAACTCGGCACGGCTCGTGAACATCCGGTAGGGTTCGGTGACCCCGCGCGTCACCAGGTCGTCGATCATCACGCCGATGTAGCTGTCGGCGCGCGAGAAGGCCGCCCCCTCGCGCCCGAGCGCCGCCGCGGCGGCGTTGAGCCCGGCCACCAGCCCCTGGGCCGCGGCCTCCTCGTAGCCAGTCGTGCCGTTGATCTGCCCCGCCAGCCACAGCCCCGGCACCGCGCGCACCGCCAGCCGCGCATCCAGCGCGCGCGGATCGACATAGTCGTATTCGATGGCATAACCCGGCTGCAGGATCACCGCCTGCTCGAGCCCGCGGATCGTGCGCACATAGGCCTCCTGCACCTCCGCCGGCAGCGAGGTGGACATCCCGTTGGGATAGACGGTCGGATCCTCGAGCCCCTCCGGCTCGAGAAACACCTGATGCGCCTCCTTCTCGGCGAAGCGCACCACCTTGTCCTCGATCGAGGGGCAGTAGCGCGGCCCGACGCCCTCGATGTGCCCGCCGTACATCGCCGAGCGCGCGAGGTTCTCGCGGATGATCGCGTGGGTCCGCGCATTGGTGTGGGTGATCCCGCAGGCGATCTGCCGCACGAACGGCGCCCGGTGCAGGAACGAGAACATCACCGGCTCGGCGTCGCCCGGCTGCATCTCGAGCCCCGCCCAGTCGATCGTCCGCCCGTCGAGCCGCGGCGGCGTCCCGGTCTTCAGCCGGCCGAGCGGCAGCCCGAAGCCCTCGATCCGCTCCGCGAGGCGAACCGCGGGCGCCTCGCCGATCCGGCCGCCGGGCTGCCGGCGGTCGCCGATGTGGATGACCCCCCGCAGGAAGGTTCCGGTGGTCAGCACCACCGACCGCGCCGCAATCCCGGCGCCGTCGGCCAGCACCACACCCGCCACCCGGCCCTGCGCCATGCGCAGGTCGGCCGCCTCGCCCTCGATCACCGACAGGCCCGCTGTCGCCGCGATCTGCGCCTGCATCGCCGCCCGGTAGAGCGCGCGGTCGGCCTGCGCGCGCGGGCCCTGCACCGCCGGCCCCTTGCGCCGGTTGAGCAGCCGGAACTGGATGCCGGCCCGGTCCGCGACCCGGCCCATCAGCCCGTCGAGTGCATCGATCTCGCGCACGAGATGCCCCTTGCCGAGGCCGCCGATCGCCGGGTTGCACGACATCGTGCCGATCGCCTCGCGCCGCAGCGTCACCAGCGCGGTCCGCGCGCCCATCCGCGCCGCGGCATGCGCCGCCTCGCACCCGGCATGACCCCCGCCGATCACCACCACGTCGAAACCGTCCTGTTTCACGTGAAACACCCCGTCCCTTGCCGATCCCGTCACTTGCCGATGCAGAAGGACGCGAAGATCTCGTCCAGCAGATGCTCCACATCGACGCGGCCGACAAGCGATTCAAGCGCCCCGGTCGCCCGGCGCAGCTCCTCCGCCGCAAGCTCGGCCCGCCCGGCACCGCGCGCGGCTTCGGCGGCCGCCGCTTCCAGCGCCGCCGCCGCGCGCCCCAGCGCCGCGCGGTGGCGCGCGCGCCCGGCCAGGCCCGCCCCTGCCGCCAGCGGCTCGAGCCGCGACCCGATGGCCGCCACCAGCTCCCCGAGCCCCGCCCCGGTCAGCCCCGACACCGCAAGCCCCCCGTCCGGCGCGCCGAGATCGGCCTTCCCGCGCACCACAAGGTCCCCCGGCGCGGGCGCCAGCATCGCCCTCGCATCGCCCTCGCCGCCCAGAAGGAACACCCGCAGGTCCGCCGCCCGGGCCCGTTCGAGCGCACGCGCCACCCCCATCGCCTCCACCCGGTCGCCCGCCGCGCGCAGCCCGGCGGTGTCGAGCAGCGTCACCGGCAGTCCGGCAATGTCCATGCGCACCTCGATGACGTCGCGCGTGGTTCCCGCCACGTCCGAGGTCAGCGCCGCGTCGCGGCCCGCGAGCGCATTCAGCAGCGTGGACTTGCCCGCATTCGGGGCGCCCACGATCGCCACCTCGAACCCCTCGCGGATCCGCTCGGCGGCATCCGCCCCGGCCAGCTCCCGCGCGAGCTCGCCCGCCACCTCGCCGATCAGCGCCCGGACCTCGGGCATCACGTCCTCGGGCACGTCCTCGTCGGCGAAGTCGATCGTCGCCGCCAGAAGCGCCGCCGCCCGCACCAGCCGCACCCGCCATCCCTCCGCCCGGCGGCCGAGCGCCCCCGAGGCCAGCGCCAGCGCCTGCCGCCGCTGCGCCTCGGTCTCGGCCGCGATCAGGTCCGCGAGCCCCTCGACCTGCGCGAGATCGAGCCGCCCGGACTCGAGCGCCCGGCGGGTGAACTCGCCGGGCTCGGCCGGACGCAGGCCGGGCATTGCCCCGAGCGCGCCAAGCAGCGCCGCGATCACCGCCGCAGAGCCGTGCACCTGGAACTCCGCCACCGGCTCGCCGGTGAAACTCGCCCCGGCCGCGAACAGCAGCACCACCGCGGTGTCGATCGCCTCGCCCTCTGCGGTGCGCAGCGTGCGCAGCACCGCACGGCGCGGCTCGGGCAGCGGACCGGCCAGCGCGGCGGCGGCCGACCAGGCCCGCGCGCCGGACACGCGCACGACCGCCACGCCCGAACGCCCGCGGGCCGAGGCCAGGGCAAAGATCGTCTCCGTCGCCTCCATGGCGCGAGGCTCCACGCCGGCGGCGCCGGCCACAGGCCGGCCGCCGCCTCAGGCGTTCATCGATTCGAAGAACTCGGCGTTCGTCTTGGTCTGCCTCAGCTTCGAGATCAGGAACTCGATGGCGTCGGTCGTTCCCATCGGGTTCAGGATCCGCCGCAGCACGTAGGTCTTCTGCAGGTCGTTCTTGGGGACCAGCAATTCCTCCTTCCGCGTGCCCGACTTCAGGATGTCCATCGCCGGGAACACTCGCTTGTCGGCGACCTTCCGGTCGAGCACGATCTCGCAGTTGCCGGTGCCCTTGAACTCCTCGAAGATCACCTCGTCCATCCGGCTGCCGGTGTCGATGAGCGCGGTGGCGATGATGGTGAGCGACCCGCCCTCCTCGATGTTGCGCGCCGCGCCGAAGAAGCGCTTGGGCCGCTGCAGGGCGTTCGCGTCCACCCCGCCGGTCAGCACCTTGCCCGAGGACGGGACCACCGTGTTGTAGGCGCGCCCGAGGCGGGTGATCGAATCGAGCAGGATCACCACGTCGCGCTTGTGTTCCACCAGGCGCTTGGCCTTCTCGATCACCATCTCGGCCACGGCCACATGCCGCGTCGCCGGCTCGTCGAAGGTCGAGGACACGACCTCGCCCTTCACGCTGCGCTGCATGTCGGTGACCTCCTCGGGCCGCTCGTCGATCAGCAGCACGATCAGGTAGCACTCCGGGTGGTTGACCTCGATCGAATGGGCGATGTTCTGCAACAGGACCGTCTTTCCGGTGCGCGGCGGCGCCACGATCAGCGCCCGCTGGCCCTTGCCGATCGGGGCCACCAGGTCGATGATCCGGGCCGACCGGTCGCGGATCGTCGGATCCTCGATCTCCATCTTCAGCCGCTCGTCGGGATAGAGCGGCGTCAGGTTGTCGAAGGCCACCTTGTGGCGCGCCTTCTCCGGATCCTCGAAGTTGATGCGGGTCACCCGCGTCAGGGCGAAATAGCGCTCGTTCTCGCGCGGGGCCTGCAGGCTTCCCTCGACCGTGTCGCCGCTGCGCAGCGAGAACTGCCGGATCAGTTCGGGGGAAACATAGATGTCGTCCGGGCCCGGAAGGTAGTTGGCCGCCGGCGAACGCAGGAAGCCGAACCCGTCCTGCAGCACCTCGAGAACCCCGTCGCCGCCGATCTCGTAGCCCTCTTCGGCATATTCCTTCAGGATCGAGAACATCATCTCGCCCTTGCGCATGGTCGAGGCGTTCTCGATCTCGAGCTCCTCGGCCATCGCCAGAAGGTCGGCCGGTGTCTTGGCCTTCAGGTCGGCAAGGTTCAGGCGGTCGTCGGTCATGGGAAACGTCCTGTCGCGGCCCCGGGGGCCTGCGGTCGATCAGGGGGGGAGGATCGGCGGCCGGACGGCCGCCTGACCCCCGCTGATAGGCGCTCGCCGGCGGGCTGTCAACCGCGGGCTCAGAACGGCCGGGCGATCACCGCGACGACGATCACGACCATCAGGAGCGTCGGCACCTCGTTCATCAGCCGGAACCTCCGGCCGCTGACCGGGGAGGGACCGGTCAGGAACTCTTTCCTGCGACGGCCGAGCCAGTGATGGAACCAGGTCATCCCCACGACCGCCGCCGCCTTGGCCCAGGCCCAGACCGACCCCCAGTCCACGATCCCCGGCGTGAACACCAGCATCAGGCCGAACGCCCAGGCCGCGACCATCGCGGGATTCATGATGAGCCGCAGCAGCTTCACCTCCATCGTGCGGAACAGCAGGTCGGTTTCCGACCCGTGCGCCACCCGCTCGGCGTGATAGACGTAGAGCCGCGGCAGGTAGAACAGTCCTGCCATCCACGCGATCACCGAGATCACATGCAGCGACTTCACCCAAGGATAGGCCTCTGCCAGAAAGCCGCTCATCCCGCCTGTCCCCCGCCGGACCGCGTTCCCCTTAGACCAAGGAACGAGAAAAGGAAAAGAGGATGTAGGCTGTTGCGGCTGTGGACAGCGGGGATTTTCCACCCGTCCCCGGTGTCATCCCGATGACATCGGCGCCGGGGACAATTCCGGCACAACCGCGGGAGCGTTCCGGGACGATGCAGCAAACGCGCGTCAGTCAAAGACTTCGCCCCCCGTGTCCGAGGCAGCGGGCTGTGGATGATCGCGGCTGCCGCAGGGGGCGGGCCGAATTCTCCCCAGCCGGTCGCGGCGGCCATCCCCAGCGGGACGACCCGCGCCGAGACCGGCGCCAGGCGCGGCGCCGTCCGGGGGATGGCCGATCGATCCCCAACCGCGGATCGGGGCGCACAGGCTTGCGCGCCACTTGCCCACAGGTCGCGGCATGGCCCTGATCCTCGCCTCGACTTCGCCGATCCGCGCGGCGCTGCTGGCTCGCGCCGGAATCGCCTTCGAGGTGGCGGCGCCCCGGGTGGACGAGGCGGCGCTGGCGGCGGGGCTGATCGCCGCAGGCACCCCCCCGCGCGACCTCGCCGACGCGCTGGCCGAGGCGAAGGCCCTCAAGGTGTCGCAGCGCCATCCCGGCGCGCTGGTCCTCGGCTGCGACCAGGTGCTCGAGCATCGCGGCGAGGCGCTGTTCCGGCCCGCCGACCTGGCCAAGGCCGAGGCGCAGCTGCGGCGTCTGCGCGGCGAGACGCACCGGCTCTGGTCGGCCGCGGTCGTCGCCGCCGACGGCCGCCCGCTCTGGCGCCACATCGGCGCCGCCCGGCTGACCATGCGGCACTTTTCCGACGCCTACCTGGCGGGCTATCTTCGCCGCAACGGACCGGGGCTGACCGGCACGGTCGGCGGCTACCGGATCGAGGAGGAGGGCGTGCGTCTGTTCGCGCGGATCGAGGGCGACGGCTTCACCGTCCAGGGCCTGCCGCTGGTCGAGATCCTCGCCTGGCTTGCACAGGGAGGGGCGATCGAGGGATGAGCGGCGACCGGATTCCCCTGGCCGGCGTGATCGGCTCGCCGGTGGCGCACTCGCGGTCGCCCGCGCTGCACGGCCACTGGCTTCGGACCTACGGGATCGCGGGATACTACATCCCGATGGACGTGGCCTATGCCGACCTCCGCCGGGCGCTCGAGGTTCTGCCGGCTCTCGGGTTCGTCGGCGTCAACGTCACCATTCCGCACAAGGAGACGGTGCTGGCCATGGCCGATCTGGTCAGCGACCGCGCCGCCCTGATCGGGGCGGCGAACACGCTGATCTTCCGCGCCGACGGCAAGATCCACGCCGACAATACCGACGGCTACGGCTTCGTGGAGAACCTGCGCCAGAATGCCCCGGGCTGGAGCGCGAAGGCGGGCCCGGCGGCGGTGCTGGGCGCCGGCGGAGCGGCGCGGGCGGTTCTGGCCTCGCTCGTGGAACTCGGCGCGCCGGAGGTGCGGGTGGCCAACCGCACCCGCGCGCGCGCCGAGGCGCTGCGCGCCGATTTCGGCAACCGCGTGGTGGTCTGGGACTGGGTGCAGGCCGGCACCATGCTGGAAGATGCCGCGACGGTGGTGAACACGACCGCCCTGGGGATGACCGGCAAGCCCGAGCTGCGCGTGCCGCTCGATGCGCTGTCGCCTTCGGCGGTGGTGGCCGATCTGGTCTATGCGCCCTTGCGCACCCGCTTCCTCGAAGCCGCCGCGGCGATCGGCTGCGTCACCGTGGACGGGCTCGGGATGCTCCTGCACCAGGCGGTGCCGGGGTTCGAACGCTGGTTCGGCCGCCGCCCCGTGGTGGACGAGGCGACCCGCGCCGCCGTGCTGGCCGCATGAGGCCCTGGATCCTCGGGCTTACCGGCTCGATCGGCATGGGCAAGTCCACGGCCGCGGGGTTCTTCCGCGACGCCGGCGTGCCGGTCTGGGATGCCGATGCCGCGGTGCACCGCCTCTATGCCGCAGGCGGCGCCGGGGCGAAGGCAGTGGCGGCGCTCTGCCCCGATGCGGTCGGCCCCGAGGGCGTGGACCGGGCGCGCCTGCGCGCCTGGCTGGCCGCCGATCCCGCCCGGCTGGCGCGGCTCGAGGCGGCGGTGCATCCCCTGCTCGCGGCCGACCGCGCCGCCTTTCTCGGCCGCGCGGCGGCAGCGGCCGAGGCGCTTGTGGTGCTGGATGTACCCCTGCTCTACGAAACCGGGCTCGACCGCGCGGTCGACTCGGTCGCCGTGGTCACCGCGCCGGCGGAGGTGCAGCGCGCGCGGGTCCTGGCGCGGCCGGGGATGACCGCGGCGGCCCTCGATGCGCTGCTCGCCCGGCAGATGCCCGATGCCGAGAAGCGCACCCGCGCCGATCACCTGATCGAGGCGGTTGACAGGGAAGCCACGCGCGGCGAGGTCAACCGCCTCATCGCAGTGCTGCGGGAGAGGGCGCTTGCGCGAGATCGTGCTTGACACCGAGACCACCGGGCTCGACCCCGAGGCCGGCGACCGGATCGTCGAGATCGGGGCGGTCGAGCTCTGGAACCATCTGCCGACCGGGCAGGTGTTCCACGCCTACATCAACCCCGAGCGCGCGATGCCGGCCGACGCTTTCGCGGTTCATGGTCTGGGCGACGAGTTCCTGCGCGAGAAGCCGCCCTTCCGCGAGATCGCGGACGCCTTCCTCGAGTTCCTCGGCGACGCCCGGCTGGTGATCCACAATGCCGCCTTCGACATGAAGTTCCTGAACGCCGAACTGCGCTGGCTCGGCCACGCGCCGATCCCCCCGGACCGGGCGGTGGACACGCTGGCGATGGCGCGCACGCGGTTTCCCGGAGCGCCCGCCTCGCTCGACGCGCTGTGCCGCCGCTTCGGCGTGGACAACGCGCAGCGCGACAGGCACGGGGCGCTGCTGGATGCCGAGCTGCTGGCGGAGGTCTATCTGGAACTCGTGGGCGGTCGCCAGCCCGCCTTCGGGCTCGGCCCGGCCGAAGCGGGCCGCGCCGAAGCGCCCTCGGGCCCCTGGCGGCCGCGCCCGCGGCCGGTGCCGCTGCCGCCCCGGCTGAGCGAGACCGAACTTGCCGCGCATGCGGCCTTCGTGGCGCGGCTCGGCCCCGGAGCGGCCTGGGCAGAGTTCGGATCGCCCCCCCTCAGCTGACCTGCGGCGACCCGGGCTGGCCCTGCGCCGCGCGGCGCTGAAGCTCCTGGCGGTAGATCGAGACGAAATCGATCACCTCCATGTTGAGCGGCGGGAAGCCGCCGTCGCGCGACAGGTCGCTGACGATGCGGCGCACGAAGGGGAACATGAGCCGCGGACATTCGATCAGCAGCAGCGGGTGAAGCTGCGCATCGGTCGCGTTCTCGATCAGGAAGACACCGGCATAATCGACCTCGATCAGGAACAGCGTCTCGCCGCTGGTCTTGGTCTTCGAGGTGATCCGGAACTTCATCACCACCTCGTACTGGTTCTCGGCCGGGCGCTTCTTGGCGTCGAGGTTCACCTGCACCTGAACGTCGGGCTGCACCTCGCCCTGCACGCCCTTCTGCGCCAGCACGTTCTCGAACGACAGGTCGCGGACGTACTGCGCGAGGATCTGCAGGCGGATCGGCTTGGCGTCGGGGGCGGGCGGCTGGCCAAGAAGCGGGTTCGGTCCGTTCGGTTCGGTCATCTGGCGCATCCCCTTCGCGCTGGCCTCAGGTCTCCGCCGGGGTGTCTAGCAGGGATCCCCCCGTGCCTCAATGCAGGCCGCGCCCGGCAGCCCCGGCCGACCGCGGCACCTGCCGCCGGGCGATGCGGGCGCGGGCCCGCCCGACCGGCCCCCGGCCCGGCGGGCCGATGCCTAGTGCCGCAGGCGCGAGGGCGGATCGTGCGTCGGGCGCGGCATCGGGCCGGTCACCTCCTCGGCCTCGCCGTCGATCGTCACGCCGCCGGGGTTGCCGCCGGGGTCGCCGCCGGGCCGGCCGTAGCGCAGGCCCTGCCTCGCGACCCGCTCGCGCAGCCGCGCGATCACGGCATCGCGCACCGGCGGCAGCAGCAGCAGCAGCCCCAGCGCATCGGTGAAGAAGCCGGGCGTGAGCAGCAGCATTCCCGCGATCAGGATCATCGCACCGTGCGCGAGCGGGCGCGCGGGATCGGTCAGCCGCTCGAACGAGCGGCGCAGGTCGTCGAGCGCGCGCGCGCCCTGCGCGCGCACCAGCAGGCTGCCGGCAACCGCCGTCACCACCACGAGGCCGAGCGTCGGCCACAGCCCGATCCAGCCGCCCACCCGGATGAACAGCGCGATCTCGACCAGCGGCACGGCGAGGAACAGGACGATAAGCCACATCGGCGCACCTCCGGCAATCACCGCCCCTGCGGTGGACTCGCGCCGGGCGACCCCTTACATATGGGCGGACGGCTCCGCCTGCCAACCCGCCGCCCGAGGTGTCCATGAGTTCCGCCATCATCCAACTGCTCGTGCTGGCGGCCATTGCCGTGTTCCTGATCCTGCGGCTCAGGAACGTGCTGGGCACCCGCGAGGGGTTCGAGAAACCGCCGCTGCCGATGCCGGGCGCGGCGGAGGGCCGGGCCCGCGGCCGGCGCGAGTTCGAGGTGATCGAGGGCGGCCCCGACCGCGACATCACCGACCATGTCGCCGAGGGCACGGCAGCGGCCAAGGCGCTGATGGCGATGAAGCTCGTCGAGCCCACGTTCAGCGTGAGCGAGTTCCTGCGCGGCGCGCGCCAGGCCTACGAGATGATCCTGATGGCCTTCGAGCGCGGCGATCTGGAGCCGGTGCGCCCGTTCCTGTCGCCCGAGGTCTACGAAAGCTTCGCCGAGGTGGTCGAGGCGCGCGAGCGCGCGGGGCTGACGGTCGAGGCGCATTTCGTCGGCCTGCGCGAGATCCTGATCGCCGATGCCGAGTTCGACCGCGGCAGCCAGGAGGCCGAGATCACCGTGCGCTTCACCGGCGAGCTGACCTCGGCCGTGCGCAATGCGGCGGGCGAGATCGTCGAAGGCTCGACGACGGCGATCCGGCAGCAGCGCGACGTCTGGACCTTCGCCCGCAGGATGGGAACGGGCGATCCGAACTGGCAGCTGGTCGCCACCGGCGAATGAGGGCGGCGCTGGCCGCGCTGGGGCTGGGCCTTCTGGCCATGGCCGGCGCCGGCCCCGGCGCGGCCGAACCGACGCGGCGGATCCTGCCCTTCGAGGCGCTGCAGGGCTGGGCGCAGGACGATCATGCCGCCGCCCTGTCCGCCTTTCTCGAGACCTGCGACCTGCCGCGCGGATCGGACTGGCCGGCGCTCTGCGGTCTGGCCCGGCAGGCGGCCAGGCAAGGCGGGGCGCGGGCCTTCTTCGAACTGCTGTTCCGTCCGGTGCTGATCGGCGGCGAGGCGCCGGCGCTGTTCACCGGCTATTTCGAGCCCGAACTCGACGGCGCCCGCCGCCCCTCGGGGCGCTTCCGGGTGCCGCTCTACCGCCGCCCGCCGGAACTTGCGGGCGCCGGCCCGTGGTTCACCCGGGCCGAGATCGAGCGCCGCCGCCTGCTCGAGGGCCGCGGCCTGGAGATCGCCTGGCTCGAGGATCCGGTCGAGGCCTTCTTCCTGCAGATCCAGGGGTCGGGGCGGATCAGGCTGCCGGACGGCGGCGTGATCCGGGTGGGCTACGGCGGGCACAACGGCCATCCCTACCGGTCGGTCGGGGCCGAGATGATCGCGCGCGGACTGATCGCGCCGCACCAGGCCTCGGCCGAGACCATCCGCGACTTTGTGCGCCGCCACCCGGCCGCGGGGGCCGAGCTTCTGCGCAGCAACCCCGCGTTCGTGTTCTTCCGCGAGGTGACCGGGGTTCCGCCCGAAAAGGGGCCGGTCGGCGCGATGGGGCGCAGTCTTACGGCGCTGCGCAGCCTGGCGGTGGACCCGCGGCATGTGGTGCTGGGCGCGCCGGTCTGGATCGAGACGGCGGGGGCCGACCCGATGCGGCGGCTTCTCGTGGCGCAGGATACGGGATCGGCCATCAAGGGGGCGCAGCGGGGCGACATCTTCTTCGGCACCGGTGCGGCCGCCGGCCGCCGCGCCGGGGTGGTGAAGGATGCGGGCCGCATGGTGGTGCTGCTGCCGGTCGCGCTGGCCGACGCGCTCGCGCGCGAGGACTGATCCCCGTGACGCGGCGGCGGTCGCGCGGGCTGAACCCCGAGGAGGCGGCGCTGTGGCACCGCGTGGCGCAGACCGTGCGCCCGCTTCGTCCCGGTCGCACGGCCGAACCGCCGCCGCCGCATCCGCCCGACACCGGCGGCGAGCCGCCCGCCCCGCCCGCGACCCCGCCCGCGTCCCCCGCCGCAGCCTCGGCCGCCCCGCCGCCGCCGGCGGCGCCGATCCCGCCGTTCCGCATCGGCGAACGCGCCGGAGAGAGTGCCCCGTCGCCCGGCCACGGGCTGGTGCCCGCCTATGGCGCGAGCCTGCCCTCCGGGCCGCTGCGCATGGACGCCCGCGCCTTCGCGAAGCTCGGCCGCGGCAAGCTGCACCCCGAGGCGCGGATCGACCTGCACGGGCTGACGCTGGCCGAGGCCGAGCCGGCGCTGGCGCGCTTCGTGCTGTCATCGCAGGCGGCGGGGCGGCGGCTGGTGCTGGTGATCACCGGCAAGGGCCGGACGGGCGCCGAGATCGGTCCGATTCCGGCGCGTCAGGGTCTGTTGCGCGCGCAGGTGCCGATCTGGCTCGGGCGCCCGCCGCTGTCGGCGGCGGTGGTGCAGGCGGTGCCCGCGCATCGCCGCCACGGCGGCGAGGGGGCCTTCTATGTCTGGCTGCGGCGGCATCCGGGCGGCCGCCGGGGGGCCGGCTAGCCGGTCTCGTCGCGGCCCGCGCCGAGAAGCGCCTCCGTCACCTCCGACAGCGCCAGCGCGGCGGCGCCGTGCGCCCAGAGAAGGTCGCCCCAGGCGTGCACCTCGATCTTCGGGCCGGGGCGACCGGCCGGAAGCATCAGCGTTTCCATCTCGGCGAGCGTCTCGGCGGCATAGAGATAGTCGAAGCGCATCCGCTCGCCCGACAGGATGATCAGGCCGGGGTCGAAGAGGTTGACGACATTGGCCAGCCCCGCCGCCAGAAAGCGCCCGGCGCGGCGGAAGATCGAGCGGGCGGCGGGGTTGCCGGCCTTGGCATGGTCGAACAGCGATTCGAGCAGCACCGAAACCGGCTGGCCTTCGCGGTGGGTCCAGTTGAGCGCGGTGGTGGCCTCGCGCGCCAGCGCATAGTCGGCGACATAGGCCTCGAGGCAGCCGCGCTGGCCGCAGCGGCAGAGCGCGCCGTCGAGCTGCACCTTGGTGTGGCCGAGTTCGGTGGCGAGCCCGCGGGTGCCGCGGAACAGGCGATGGTTGAGCACGAGCCCCATGCCCACGCCATGCTCGATCGTCACCACCGCGAAATCCGACAGCGCCCGCCCGACGCCGAACCAGAGTTCGGCGAGCGCGACGAGGTTGGCGTCGTTGTCGATGTGGACCGGCACCCCCAGCCGCCGGGCGGCGGCGGCGGCCAGCGGCACGTCGCGCTCGGTCAGCACCGGCGACCAGAGCACCCGCCCCGCGCCGGCCTCGACGAAGCCCGGCACGCCGAGCCCGACCGCCGAGAGCGCGGACCGGCCGATCCCGGCGCGCGCGACGACGCCCTCGAGCAGGGTCTCGGCCGCCTCGAGCAGCCCGGCCAGCCCCTGCGGCCCCGGCCGCTGCGGCACGGCGAGCGAGGCGATGAGACGGCCGGCGAAATCCACCACGACGGCGGTGTGCTCGCGGTCCGAAAGCTTGATGCCGGCCACCAGATGCGCCGAGGGCCGCACGCCCAGCGCCACCGGCGGCCGGCCGCGTGCGGAATCGGCCTCCGGGCGCGGCGGCGCGCCGACTTCCTCGATCAGCCCGGCCTCGATCAGTTCCGAGGTGACGGCGGTGACCGAGGCGGGGCTGACGCGGAGCTCGCGGGCGATCCGCACCCGCGGCACGGCGCCCGCGGCGCGGATCCGCTCGAAGACCTGCAGCCGCAGCGGGCGCGCGCCCTCGCCCAGCGGCGGGAACAGCGGCCCGACGCCCTGAGGCTCGTCCCGGGGGCTGCGCGCGGGGCCGCCGAAGGGCGCCATTAATTCAGCCTCCCGAAGTTAAACCGCCGGGAAACCACCGCCAGACCCGATGAACAGACCGTTTCGCGGGCAGGCACGCGGCAGATGCCCGCGGGTGGGGACGCGGGGGATCCGGCGGGATCCGGCGGGATCCGGGGCTCCCCCGGGCGACCGAAGGATGCCGCGCGCCAATTAATTTGACAACTGAATTTATAGAGGCCATTCTTGCGAGAGTTACGGCGAATCTGCCGAACCGGCCCTGCGCGTCTGTGGCGCAGGCCGTGCCACAAGGGAGGTCACAGGATGCACAGACTGATTCTGGCCGCCGCGGTTGCCGCGGCCGGCCTTTCGACCGCAAGCCTCGCCCAGGACATCACCGTCGGCGTCAGCTGGTCGAACTTCCAGGAGGAGCGCTGGAAGACCGACGAGGCGGCGATCAAGGCCGCGCTCGAGGCCGCCGGCGCGGCCTATGTGTCGGCCGACGCGCAGTCGTCCTCGGCCAAGCAGCTCTCCGACATCGAATCGCTGATCGCCCAGGGGGTGGATGCGCTGATCATCCTTGCCCAGGACACCCAGGCGGTGATCCCGGCGGTTCAGGCGGCGGCCGACGAGGGCATCCCGGTCATCGCCTACGACCGGCTGATCGAGGATGCGCGCGCCTTCTACCTGACCTTCGACAACGTCGAGGTCGGCCGGATGCAGGCCCGCGCGGTGCTGGCCGCGGCGCCCGAGGGCCGCTATGTGATGATCAAGGGCTCGCCCACCGACCCGAACTCGGATTTCCTGCGCGGCGGCCAGCAGGAGGTGCTGCAGGAGGCGATCGATGCCGGCAAGATCACCATCGTCGGCGAGGCCTACACCGACGGCTGGCTGCCGGCCAACGCCCAGCGCAACATGGAGCAGATCCTGACCGAGACGAACAACGGCGTCGATGCCGTGGTCGCCTCGAACGACGGCACCGCGGGCGGCGTGGTGGCGGCGCTGACCGCGCAGGGCATGCAGGGCATCCCCGTCTCCGGCCAGGACGGCGACCATGCCGCGCTGAACCGCGTGGCGCTGGGCACGCAGACCGTCAGCGTCTGGAAGGACGCGCGCGAGCTCGGCAAGGCCGCGGGCGAGATCGCCGTGGCGCTGGCCGGCGGGGCCGATCCCGCGTCGATCCCGGGCGCGGTGAAGTTCACCACCCCGGGCGGAATCGAGGTCAACGCGATGTTCCTGGCGCCGATCCCGATCACCCGCGACAACCTATCGGTCGTGGTCGATGCCGGCTGGATCAGCAAGGAGGCGCTCTGCCAGGGCGTCTCGGGCGGTCCCGCACCCTGCGACTGAGCCGCCGGCGGCTTCTGACGGACCCCGGCGCGCGGCGCGCGCCGGGGCTCATGCGGAGCGCCCCGCACAGGCGCAGAAGTTCCCTTCCCGCGACCGGAAGGTTCCGACATGCCCGACACCGCCCAGCGGCTCGATGCCACCGAACCCCGGCGCGGCCTGATGGACGCGCTCGAGCTCGACACGCGCCTGCTCGGCATGATCGGCGCCTTCGTGCTGCTCTGCGCGGCGTTCAACCTCGTCACCGACGGACGTTTCCTGACGCCGCGAAACATCTTCAACATCACCATCCAGACCGTCAGCGTCGCGATCATGGCGAGCGGCATGGTGTTCGTCATCGTCACCCGGCACATCGACCTCTCGGTGGGCGCGGTGCTGGCGATGGCCTCGGCGGTGATGGGGGTCACGCAGACCTGGTGGCTCATCAAGGTCGCGGGCCTGCCGCTCGGCAGCCCGCTGATCGCGCCGCTGACGATGCTGGCCGGGCTGGCGGTGGGAACCGCGATCGGGCTGTTCCACGGCTGGCTGGTGGGCTACCAGGGCATCCCGGCGTTCATCGTCACGCTGGGCGGCCTGCTGGTCTGGCGCAACGTCGCCTGGTACACGACCTCGGGCCAGACGATCGCGCCGCTCGATCCGACCTTCCTGATGTTCGGCGGCGCCGAGGGCACGCTGGGGCCGGCCTGGTCGTGGATCCTCGGCGCGCTCGCCGCCCTCGGCGCGGTCTGGGCGATCTGGTCGGGGCGGCGGGCCAAGCTCGCGCACGGGTTCCGCGTCAAGCCGGTCTGGGCCGAGACGGCGCTGGCCGCCCTCGTCACCGGCGCGATCCTCGGCTTCGTCGCCGTCCTCAACGCCTATCCCGTCCCCGCGGCCAAGCTGCGGCGGATGTTCGAGGCGCGCGGCGAGGTGATGCCCGAGGGCTACAGCATCGGCCACGGCCTGCCGATCTCGGTGCTGATCCTGCTGCTGGTCGCGGTGGTGATGACGGTGGTGGCGCGCAAGACGCGGCTCGGCCGCTACATCTTCGCCGCCGGCGGCAACCCCGATGCGGCGGAGCTGTCGGGCATCAACACCCGGCTGCTGACCGTCAAGGTGTTCGGCATCATGGGCTTCCTCTGCGGCCTGTCGGCGATCGTGGCGCAGGCGCGGCTGCAGTCGCATCCCAACGACATCGGCACGCTCGACGAACTGCGGGTGATCGCCGCCGCGGTGATCGGGGGAACGGCGCTCGCCGGCGGGGTGGGCACGATCTACGGCGCGATCCTCGGCGCGCTGATCATGCAGTCGCTGCAGTCGGGCATGGGCATGGTGGGCGTGGACACGCCGTTCCAGAACATCGTCGTCGGCGGCGTGCTGGTGCTGGCGGTGTGGATCGACATCCAGTACCGCAAGCGCGTGGGGATGCGCCAATGACCCCCCTCGTCGAACTCATCGACATCTCGATCGCCTTCGGCGGCATCAAGGCGGTCGATCACGTCAGCGTCGATCTCTACCCCGGCGAGGTGGTCGGGCTGCTCGGCCACAACGGGGCGGGGAAATCGACGCTGATCAAGTGCCTGTCGGGCGCCTACCGGAAGGATTCGGGCGAGATCCGGATCAACGGCCGGAAGGTCGAGATCGAGAACCCGCGCGACGCGCGCGCGCTCAACATCGAGACGATCTACCAGACGCTGGCGCTGGCCGACAACCTCGATGCCGCCGCCAACCTGTTCCTCGGCCGCGAGCTGACCACCGGCTTCGGCTTCCTCGACGAGGCGCGGATGGAGGCCGAGACGCGCAGGATCATGGGCCGGCTCAACCCGAACTTCCGCAAGTTCAACGCGCCGGTCTCGGCGCTGTCGGGCGGGCAGCGGCAGTCGGTGGCGATCGCGCGCGCGGTCTATTTCAACGCCAAGATCCTGATCATGGACGAGCCCACGGCGGCGCTCGGGCCGCAGGAGACGCAGATGGTGGCCGAGCTCATCGGCGAGCTGAAGCGCCAGGGCCTCGGGATCTTCCTGATCGACCACGACATCCATGCCGTGAAGGAGCTCTGCGACCGCGCCGCGGTGATGAAGAACGGCCAGCTCGTCGGCATCGTCAGGGTGGACGAGGTCAGCGAAGACGACCTTCTCGGCATGATCATCCTCGGCAAGAAGCCGGACACTCTGGCAGCATGACCTTCCTCGGGCTCGACCTCGGAACCTCCGCCCTCAAGGGGGTGCTGATCGGCGCCGACCAGCGGCTTCTGGCCGAGGCGACGGCGCCGCTGGCGGTCAGCCGCCCGGCCGCGGGCTGGAGCGAGCAGTCGCCGGCCGACTGGCTGGCGGCGGCCGAGGCGGTGCTCGACGCGCTGGCGGCGGCGCATCCGCTGTCGGGCGTGCAGGGCATCGGCCTGTCGGGGCAGATGCACGGGGCGACGCTTCTGGACGCCGCCGACGAGGTCATCCGCCCCTGCATCCTGTGGAACGACAGCCGCGCCGCCGGGGAGGCGGCCGCGCTCGACGGCGACCCGATGTTCCGCCGGCTCACCGGCAACATCGTCTTTCCCGGCTTCACCGCGCCCAAGCTCGTCTGGGTGGCGCGGCACGAGCCGGCGAACTTCGCCCGCGTGGCGAAGGTGCTGCTGCCCAAGGACTATCTCCGCCTCTGGCTGACCGGCGAACACGTCGCCGAGATGTCCGATGCCGCCGGCACCGCCTGGCTCGACGTCGCCGCGCGCGACTGGTCGGAGGCGCTGCTGGCGGCGACCGGGCTCACCCGGGCGCAGATGCCGCGGCTGGTCGAGGGCCCCGAGGTCTCGGGCGGGCTGCGGCCGGCGCTGGCCGCGCGCTGGGGGATGCGCCCGGGCCTGCCGGTCGCGGGCGGGGGGGGCGACAACGCCGCGGCCGGCATCGGCGCGGGCGTCGTGCGCGCCGGGCAGGGCTTCGTCAGCCTCGGCACCTCGGGGGTGCTGTTCGCGGCGACCGACGGCTTCGCCCCCGCGCCCGAAACGGCGGTGCACGCCTTCTGCCATGCCCTGCCGGCGACCTGGCACCAGATGGGCGTGATCCTGTCGGCGACCGATTCGCTCAACTGGTTCGCGGCGCTCGCCGGCGCCGAAGCCGCCGCGCTGACGGCGGCGCTGGGCCCGCTCCGGGCGCCGGGCCGGACGCTGTTCCTGCCCTATCTCGGCGGCGAGCGCACGCCCTGGAACGATGCCCGGGTGCGCGGCGCCTTCCTCGGGCTCGAGCATGCGACCGACCGGGCGGCGGCGACCCGTGCGGTGCTCGAGGGCGTGGCCTTCGCGCTGCGCGACTGCCGCGACGCGCTGGCCGCGACCGGCACGCGGCTCGAGACGCTGATCGCGCTCGGCGGCGGCGCGCGCTCGGACTACTGGCTCGCGGCCATCGCCACGGCGCTCGACACCGCCCTCCTCGTGCCCGAAGCCGGCGACTTCGGGGCCGCCTTCGGCGCCGCGCGTCTCGGCCTCATGGCCGCGACCGGCGCCGGGGCCGAGATCGCCACGCCGCCCGCCATCGCCCGCCGGATCGAGCCCGACCAGGCCCTGATCCCCGCCTTCGACGCCGCCCATGCGCGTTACCGCGCCGCCGCGGCCTTCCTCCGGAGCCTGCCATGACCGACTATTTCGCGGGGATCGAGCCCGTCCGCCACGAAGGGCCCGAGAGCGACAGCGAACTCGCCTTCCGCCACTACGACCCCGATGCGGTGATCCTCGGCAAGCGGATGGAGGACCATCTGCGCTTTGCGGTGGCCTGGTGGCACAGCTTCGCCTGGGAAGGGGGCGACCCCTTCGGCGGCCCCACCTTCCTGCGGCCCTGGTTCGGCGACACCATGGCGCAGGCCCGCGCCAAGGCCGACGCCGCCTTCCGGCTGTTCGAGATCCTCGGCGTGCCCTTCTTCTGCTTCCACGACGCCGACGTGCGCCCCGAGGGGGCGACCTTCGCCGAGAGCCGCCGCAACCTCGAGGAGATCGCCGACTACATCGGCGAGAAGATGGCGACCCACCGCACCCGCCTGCTCTGGGGCACGGCGAACCTGTTCAGCCACCGCCGCTTCATGGCCGGCGCCGCGACCAACCCCGACCCCGACGTCTATGCCTATGCCGCGGCGACGGTGAAGCTCTGCCTCGAGGTCACCCACCGCCTCGGCGGGCAGAACTATGTGCTCTGGGGCGGGCGCGAGGGCTACGAGACGCTGCTCAACACCGATCTCGCCGCCGAGCGCGCCCATGCCGGGCGCTTCCTGCAGCAGGTGGTCGACCATGCCCACCGCATCGGCTTCCGCGGCACGATCCTGATCGAGCCGAAGCCGCAGGAGCCGACCAAGCACCAGTACGACCATGATGTCGCCACCGTCTACGGCTTCCTGCGGGACTTCGGGCTCGAGCGCGAGGTCAAGGTCAACATCGAGCACGGCCACGCCTTCCTCGCCGGGCACAGTTTCGAGCACGAGATCGCGCTGGCGGCGGCGCTGGGCATCTTCGGCTCGATCGACATGAACCGGAACGACTGGACCTCGGGCTGGGATACCGACCAGTTCCCGAACAGCCACGCCGACATCGCGCCGGCCTATTACGAGATCCTGCGCGCCGGCGGCTTCACCACGGGCGGAACCAACTTCGATGCCAAGATCCGCCGCCAGAGCCTCGACCCCGTCGACCTCGTGGCCGCGCATGTCGGCGCGATGGACGTCTGCGCCCGCGCCCTCAAGGCGGCGGCGGCAATGCTGGCCGACGGCACGCTCGAGCGGCTGCGGGCCGAACGCTATGCCGGCTGGCAGATGGCCGAGGCGCAGGCGATGCTTGCGGGCACGCTCGCCGAGGCGGCGGCGCGGGTCGAGGCCGGGGGCGTCGAACCCGAGCCGCGCTCGGGCCGGCAGGAGCGGCTGGAGAACCTCGTCAA
The DNA here is from genome assembly GCA_937944395.1 of uncultured Paracoccaceae bacterium. Lineage (GTDB taxonomy): Bacteria > Pseudomonadota > Alphaproteobacteria > Rhodobacterales > Rhodobacteraceae > CALDYW01. The sequence continues at coordinate 26,913 of CALDYW010000168.1, forward strand.
CCGCTTCCTCTGACGCCGCCGGGGCGCGGGCGGGGCGGTCGGCGACGGGCGGGCGGGGGCTCCGCCCCCGGACCCCCGG
>CALDYW010000169.1 GCA_937944395.1 uncultured Paracoccaceae bacterium
CGCCGGCCGCGGCGGCGGCGGGGGCGGCGGCGGCGGGCACGGGTGCGGGGCGCGGCCGCGCAGGGCAGGCGGCCGCGGCCCCGGCGGCACGGTCGGCGGCCTCGCTGCAGGCGGAATGGGGCGCCGCGATCCTTGCCCGTCTCGCCCGCGCCCAGCGCTATCCGGCCGGGCGGCACGGCAGCGGAACGGTGCGCGTGGAGCTCACGGTCGCCCGCGACGGCCGGGTGACCGGCGCCCGCGTCGCCGCCTCGTCGGGCAGTGCCGCGCTCGACCGGGCCGCGCTCGACGCGGTGGCCCGGGCCGGCCGGCTGCCGCCGGCGCCGGCCGGGCTCGAGGCGCCGCACTACCGCTTCGCCGTGCCGATGACCTTCCGCCAGGACTGAGCGGACGCGCGCCGGGGCGGTCGGCCTGCTGCGCGAGGGCGCGCGCCCCGCCGGGGTGCCGGGCGGCCGCCGCCGCCGTCAGCCGTGCCAGAGCGCGACCGTCTTGAGCTGGGTGAAGCCGCGCAGCGCCTCGAGCCCCTTCTCCCGCCCGTGCCCTGACCGGCCGCTGCCGCCGAAGGGCAGCTCCACCCCGCCGCCGGCGCCGTAGGTGTTGACGAAGACCTGCCCCGCGCGCAGCCGCCGGGCAAGGCGCAGCGCGCGCGCGCCGTCCGCCGTCCAGACCGCGGCGACCAGGCCGTAGGGGGTGCCGTTGGCGATCGCCGCCGCCTCGTCCTCGTCGTCGAAGGGGATCAGCACCTGCACCGGCCCGAAGATCTCCTCCTGGGCGAGCACATGGTCCGGCGGCACGCCCGCGAACAGGACCGGCGCGAGGTAATGCCCGCCCGCCGGCGCATGGTCGGCGACCCGGCCCTGGGCGGCACGGGCAAGCCCGGCGCCGCGGGCGAGATAGCTTTCGACGCGCGCCTTCTGCCGGGCCGAGATCAGCGGCCCGAGGTCGAGATCCTCCAGCGCCGGCCCCGCTCGCAGGGCGCGGTAGCGCGCCGCCATCGCCGCGGTCACGCGCGCGAGGGCGGCGCGTTCGACGAGGATCCGCGCGGCGGCCGAGCAGGTCTGCCCGGCGTTCTGGATGCCGGCCCCGACGAGGAACGGCAGGGCGCGGTCGAGGTCGGCATCGGCGAAGACGATCTGCGCCGACTTCCCGCCGAGCTCCAGCGTCACCGGAACGTGGTTGCGCGCGGCGGCCGCCTGCACCGCGGTGCCGGTCTCGGGCGAGCCGGTGAAGCTCAGGTGCCGCACGCGCGGATGCGCGGCAAGCGCCGCGCCCGCCTCGGCGCCGGTCCCGGGCACCACATTCACCGCCCCGGGCGGCAATCCCGCCGCCCGCGCCAGCGCGGCGAAGGCCAGCGCGGTCTGGCAGGCGTCCTCGGCGGGCTTGACGACGCAGGCATTGCCGGCCGCCAGCGCCGCGCCGACGGACCGGCCGATGATCTGCATCGGGTAGTTCCAGGGCACGATGTGGCCGGTCACGCCGTGCGGCTCGCGCCAGGTGAAGGCGGCGTAGCCGGGCAGGTAGGGAATGGTCTCGCCCAGGATCTTGTCGGCAGCACCACCGTAGAACTCGAGGTAGCGGGCGAGCGCCAGCGCATCGGCCCGCGCCTGGGCAAGCGGCTTGCCCACGTCTTCGGCCTCGAGCCGCGCCAGCCTGTCGGCCTGCGCGCGCACCAGCGCCGAGAGGCCGAGCAGCAACCGCCCGCGCTCGGCCGGCGCCGCCGCGCCCCAGGCGCCGGCCAGCGCCGCCCCAGCCGCCGTCACGGCGGCGTCGATCTCGGCCGCGCCGCCGCCGGCGATCGCGCCGACGACCTGGCCGGTCGAGGGATCCTCGCGCGGCAGGCGTCCGGCGGTCGCGTGCCAGTCGCCGCCGACGAAGGCGCAGGCCTCGGGGAAGGCGAGGGGGTCGTCAGGCATGGGCGCTCCTTGCGGTCCAGTCGCCGGGGATCGCGGGGGCGGAGGCGACGAGGCTGCGGGTGTAGTCGTGACGCGGCCGGGCCAGAACCTCGGCGGTCGGCCCCTCTTCGACGATCCGTCCCCCTTGCATCACCGCCACCCGGTCGGTGATCGCCCGCACCACCGTCAGGTCGTGGGTGATGAAGAGATAGCTCAGGCTGTGGCGAGCCTGCAGCCCGGCCAGCAGGTCGAGGATCCGCGCGCGCACCGAGACGTCGAGCGCCGACACCGGTTCGTCGAGCAGGATCAGCCGGGGCCGGGCGATCAGCGCGCGGGCGATCGCCAGCCGCTGCCGCTGCCCGCCAGAGAACTCGTGGATGAACCTCGTCGCGTCGCCGGGTTTCAGGCCCACCTCGGCCAGCGCCTCGGCCACCCGGGCGGAGCCGTCGCGGGGGCGGCTCGGCCCGAGGGCATGGAACGGCTCGGCCAGCGACCGGCCGACCGGCAGGCGCGGGTCGAAGCTGCCGTAGGGGTCCTGGAACACCGCCTGCATCCGCGGGTCGCCGGCGCGCACCGGCCGCCCCGCAAGCCGGATCGCCCCCGCCGTCAGCGGCTCGAGCCCCAGGATCGCCCGCGCGAGCGTGGACTTGCCCGCGCCGGACTCGCCCACGATCCCCAGGCTCTCGCCGGCCCGCAGCCTGAGGCTCACGCGATCGAGCGCGCGGAACCGCGGGGCGCGCGCGAAGGGGTGGCGGCGCGGCAGGCGGTAGTCCACCGCCGCGCCCTCGACCGTCAGCAGCACCTCGCCCGGCGGCAGGGGCCGGCGCGCCGGAACATGCGCCGAGGCCGCGATCAGGGCGCGCGTGTAGGGGTGGCGGCGGGCGCGGAACACCGCCTCGGCGGCCCCCTCCTCGACGATCCGGCCCGCCTGCATCACCGCGATCCGCCGCGCCATGCCGGCGACGACCGCCAGGTCGTGGGTGATGAGCAGAAGTCCCATCCCCTCCTCGCGCACCAGCCCGCCCAGCAGCGCGAGGATCTGCGCCTGGATGGTCACGTCGAGCGCCGTGGTGGGCTCGTCGGCGATCAGCAGCCGCGGGCGCATCGCGATGGCCGCGGCGATCGCCACGCGCTGTCGCTGCCCGCCGGAAAGTTCGTGCGGATAGCGGCCGGGGTCGATCCGCCCGGGCGGCAGGCCGACGCGGGCAAGACGCTCGGCGGCGATCCGGCGCGCGGCGCGCGGCCGCGCCGCGCCGTGGACGATCAGCGTCTCGGCCACCTGGTCGCCGATCGTCATCACCGGGTTCAGCGCCGTCATCGGCTCCTGGCTGATCAGTCCGATACCGGCGCCGCGGACGGCGCAGAGCTCGGCCTCGGTCATCGCCAGAAGGTCGCGCCCCTCGAACAGCGCGCGGCCCGAGACCTGCGCCCCCTCGGGCAGAAGGCCGAGCAGCGCCAGCGCCGTCAGCGACTTGCCCGAGCCCGATTCGCCGACGAGCCCGAAGACCTCGCCGGCGGCAATGCCGAAGTCGAGCCCGTGCAGGATCGGCTGCCCGGAAATCGCAAGGCGGAGCCCGCGGACGGCGATCACGGCAGCACGCGCCGCAGGCGCGGGTCGGTCAGGTCGCGCAGCCCCTCGCCCGTCAGGTTGAGCCCGAGCACGGTCACCACGATCGCGATCCCGGGCAGGACGGCGAGCATCGGCTGCGTGTAGATCAGCGTCTGCGCCTCGGCCAGCATCCGGCCCCAGGACGGCGTCGGCGGCTGCGCCCCGAGCCCGACGTAGCTCAGCGCCGCCTCGGCGAGGATGCCGAGCGAGAACTGGATCGTCGCCTGCACGATCAGCAGGTTCAGGATGTTGGGCAGGATGTGCTCGGCCGAGATCCGCGCCCGGCCCTTGCCGCAGACCTGCGCGGCGCGGATGAAGTCGAGCGTCCAGAGGCTCAGCGCCGCGCCGCGGCTCATGCGGGCGAAGACCGGGATGTTGAAGATGCCGATCGCCAGGATCGCGTTCACCGCCGACGGCCCCCAGACCGCGGTGATCAGGATGGCGATGACGAGCGAGGGGAAGGCGAACACCAGGTCGTTGCCGCGCATCACGATCTCGTCGATCAGGCGGCCCCGGGCGGCGGCGGCGAGCAGCCCGAGCGGCACCCCCGCCGCGACGCCGATCCCGACCGCGACGAGCGCCACGGCGAGCGACGTGCGCCCCCCCGCCATCAGCATCGACAGAAGATCGCGGCCGAGGTGGTCGGTCCCGAGCGGATGCGCCGCCGAGGGCGGCAGGAACTTGTCGCCGACCGAGATCGCCGCCACGTCGTGGGGCGTCCAGACCAGCGACACCAGCGCCGGGACAAGGAACAGCGCCGCCAGCCCCGCGCCCAGGATCAGCGTCCTGCGCCCGCTCATCGCCGCCTGAGCCTCGGGTCGGCCCACACATAGGCCAGATCGACAAGGAAGTTCACCACGATCACCGTGGCGACCAGCAGCATGGTGACCGATTCCACCACGATCAGGTCGCGCTGGGTGATCCCTTCGAAGATCAGCCGGCCGAGCCCGGGCAGGAAGAACACCCGCTCGATCACGATCGCCCCGGCGATCAGGAAGGCGAACTGCAGGCCGAGGATCGTCAGCACCGGAATGAGGGCGTTGCGCAGCGCGTGCCGGCGCAGCGCCTGGCCGCGCGACAGCCCCCGGGCGCGGGCGGTGCGGATGTAATCCTGCCCCAGCGTCTCGATCAGCGACGAGCGCAGGATGCGCGTGAGGATCGCCGCCTGCGGCAGCGCCAGCGCCACCGCGGGCAGGGTCAGCGCCTTGAGAGCGGGGAGCAGCCCCGCCTCCCAGCCCGGAAACCCGCCCGCCGAGACCCAGCGCAGGTTCACCGCGAACACCAGCGCCAGCAGCATGGCGAACCAGAAGTTCGGCAGGGCGATGCCGATCTGCGCGAGCCCCATCGCCAGCCGGTCGGCCGCCCGCCCCCGCCGCGCCGCGGCGAAGACCCCCACCGGCAGCGCGATCGCGGTGGACAGCGCGAGCGCCATCAGCGCCAAGGGCAGCGACACTTCCAGCCGGTCGGCGACGAGCTTGGCCACCGGCACGCGGTAGGTGTAGGACACCCCGAGGTCGCCGGTCAGCATCCCGCCCACCCAGGCGAGGTAGCGCTGCGGCCGCGTGCCCTCGAGCCCGAGCTCGGCGCGCAGCGCCGCCACCGTGTCGGGGCGCGCGTTCAGCCCCAGCATGAAGGCCGCGGGGTCGCCCGGGATCACCTCGATCACCGCGAAGATCACGAGGCTTGCGACCGCAAGGCTGAGGATGAGCGACAGGAGACGCGAGGCGAGGTAGCCGGGCATGGCGTCGAGCCTACGCATCCCGGCGGCGGCGGGCCAGAGGCGCGACGATCCGCCCCCGGCCGGCCTCGCCGCGCGGCCTGCGCGCCACGCGCTCGCTGCACGCTGCACGCGACACGCTGCACGCTGCGCGCTTGCGGGGCGTTCCGCGCCGCCAGCGGCAAGACTTTGCCACCCAAGGAGTTTCCGTTTGACGGGCCGGACGACGGTGCTAGGGTCGCGCGCGCAGTCCGTAGCGCGGCGAGAGGGGCCGATCATGGCGAGCACGGATTACCGGCGGCCCGGCCGCCGCAGCGTCGTGCTGGGGCTGTCGGCGCTCGCGGTCGCTGGCTGCGCGCGCCGGCCCAGGGTCGTCGATCCGCCTGAGCCCGAGATCGTGCCGGGCTACGGCTATCTGGCCGATCACGGCTACAATCTGCCGCCGATCCCGGCGCAGTTCCTAAAGCCGCCGAACCGGCGGGCCGAGGTGGACTTCGCCGGCAGCGACGCGCCGGGGACGATCGTGATCGACCCGCACGCGAAGTTCCTCTTCCTCGTCGAGCCCGACGGCCGCGCCATCCGATATCCGATCGCGGTGGGTCGCGAGGGGCGGGGCTTCCGCTTCGCCTCGGTGGTGGGCGAAAAGCGCGTCTGGCCGGGCTGGGCGCCGACGGCCAACATGCTGCGGGTCGAGCCCGAGGTCTACGGCCCCTTCCGCGGCGGCATCCCCGGCGGACTGCGCAGCCCGCTCGGGGCCCGTGCGCTCTACCTGTATCGCGGCGGCGCCGATTCGCGCTACCGGATCCACGGCACGAACGACCTCGAGGCGATCGGCAATTCGGGCACCGCGGGCTGCATCCGGCTGTTCAACCACGACGTCATCGAACTCTACGACCGCGTGCCGGTGGGCACCCGCGTGCGCGTGCGCAGCTACGCGGAATCGGTGCGGCTGGAGGGCGAGGCGATGGCCAACCGCGGGGTGGAGCTTCCCGCCCGCATCATCCCGCCCGAGGAGCTGCTGGGCCCCGACGCCGCCTGAGGGCGCGCCCGCCGGCCCCCCCGGAGAGAGAGAGGGGGGCGCTGCCCCCCGTCCGCGCAAGGCGCGGACTCCCCCCGGGATATTTCCGGACCGGACATGGAGGAGAACAAGGGGCAGGGCGGCGCGTGGCGCGCGCGCGCGGACGCGCGGAGGGGGGGCGGGCGCAGGCGGAAGGGCGCGCCCGCCGGCCCCCGGTGGGAGAGAGGGGGGGGGCGCTGCCCCCCGTCGGCCCCGGGGTCAGGCGCGGATGACGTAGTCCTTGCGCGTCGTCTCGACGACTTCCCAGGTGCCGCAGAAGCCCGGCCGGATGACGAAACTGTCGCCGGGGCCGAGGCGATGGGCAGGCCCGCCGTCCTCGGTGAGGATCGAGACGCCCGAGAGGATGCGGCAGTATTCCCATTCGTCGTAGGCGATGCGCCAGATGCCGGGGGTGGATTCCCAGACCCCGGCCCAGAGCCCGTCGCGCGCCTCGAGGTTCCAGGTGCGGTGCACGGGGTCGCCGGCCAGCACGCGCGCGGGATCGGGCCGGGTGACCTCGGGCGCGCCGGCGGCCGCGAGGCGCAGGAAGAGGGGGGTGTCGGCGGTCATTGCGCCCAGCGCACCGCGGTCAGGTCGTTGGCCTGGGCCGGCGCGTTCTCCCAGTAGCCTTCGAGGCGCGCGTCCCAGACCCCGACGAGGGCGAGCTGGAAGAGAAAGCCGTTGGCGTAGTCCTCGGCGATCAGGCGCTGCGCCGTCTGCACCAGCGCCCGCCGCGCCGCCGGGTCGGCCTCGACGTCGAGTTCGGCCATGACCTCCTGCAGGTCCGGGTTGTCGTAGTTGAAGTAGTAGTCGGGGCGGGCGTAGATGCCGATGTCGAAGGGCTCGGTGTGGCTGACGATGGTCAGGTCGTAGTCCTTGCCCAGAAACACCTGCTCGATCCACTGCGCCCATTCGATGTTGCGGATCTCGGTCTCGATCCCGACCGCGCGCAGCTGCGCGGCCACGATCTCGCCGCCGCGGCGGGCGTAGGGCGGCGGCGGCAGGAACAGCCGCAGCCTGAGCGGCAGAACCCCTGCCTCGGCCAGCAGCGCCTTCGCCCGTTCGGGATCGTGGGCGGAGAGATCGGTGAGGTCGAGATAGTCGGGGTGATGCGGGGCGAAATGGGTGCCGATCGGCGTGCCCTGGCCGAACATCGCGCCGTCGATGATGTCCTGGCGGTTGATCGCATGGGCGATCGCCTGCCGCACGCGGCGGTCGGCGAGCGCGGGGTGGGCGTGGTTCATCGCCAGGATCGTCTCGCCCTCGGTCGAGCCGACGACGACGCGGAAGCGCGGGTCGGCGCGGAACTGGTCGAGCGTCTCGGGGGCGGGGAAGTTCGGGAAGCCGTCGAGGTCGCCCGCCATCATCGCCGCATAGGCCGCGTTCGGGTCGGCGATGAAGCGGAAGGTGGCGCGGGCGAGCGCCGGCGCCGGGCCCCAGTAGTCGGGGTTGCGCTCGAGCTCGACGCGGTCGCCCTGCACCCAGCGGACGAAGCGGAAGGGGCCGGTGCCGACGGGCTCGGTCGCGGCGCGCCCGATGCTCTCGGGGGCGACCATCACCGCATCGCCCCAGGCGAGGTTGAAGGGCAGGTTGCCGTTCGGTGCCGAAAGCTCGATCTCGACCGTCAGCGGGTCGATCACCCGCACCTCGCGGATGCCGTCGAAGAGCTGTTTCTGGGCGTTGACGCTGTCGGGGGCGCGGGCGCGGTCGAGGCTGAACTTCACGTCCTCGGCGTCGAAGGTGGTGCCGTCGTGGAAGGTGACGCCGGCGTGCAGCCGGAAGGTCCAGGTCAGGCCGTCCGCGCTCGTGCTCCAGCTCTCGGCGAGCGCGGGCACGATCGACCCGTCGGGGGCGAAGCGGGTGAGGCCTTCGTAGATGTTGGCGTAGACGACCTCGTCGATGGCCGCGGCCGCGCCCGCCGTCGGGTCGAGGTTGGGGGGTTCGAGCACCATGCCGAGGCGGATCGCCTCGGGCGGCTCGGCGGCGGCCGGCAGGGCGACGACCAGGGCGAGAAGGGCGGCGCGGATCAGGCGTGCGGGCATCGGCGGAACCTCCCCCTTGGGATTCTGCCGCAGTCTAGCCGCGCCCGGAGGTTCTGGCCAGCACCCGGCCCGGCCGGAGGGGCGAACGGGCCCGTGCCGGAACGCACCGGAACGCACCGGGCACGGGCCGGGGGGAGATGCGCATGCCCGGGCGCCCCCGGAAAGCCGGCGGACCGGGCTGCGGGAAACGGGCTGCGGGAAGCGGTCTGCGGGAAACGGGCTGCAGGACCGGGGCCCGCAGCCCGCCCGCGATCAGTTGGTGACCAGGTAATAGCTGTTGCGGACCCGGCCCATGTTGTCCACGCGGACGTAGAAGTTGCCGGTCCAGATCGGCTGGAACGAGCACAGGATGTTGTCCGACGGGCTCACGTCGAAGCAGATGATGTTGCCGTTCTCGTCGGTTACCACCACATCGAGGTTGGCGTCGCCGTCGCCGGCGATCCAGATCTCGGCCGGCCGGCCGCCGTAGAAGGCGATCTCCCAGATGTCGTAGTAGCCGGCCCGCAGCCGGCTCAGCGTCCGCGACGGGCCGCCGACGCGACCGCGGCTGCCCTCGGCCTCGGCGTCGTCGATCATCGCCAGAAGCTCGGCGTCGTCGCCGGCGAGCGCGCGGGCGGCGGCGAACATCGCCGCGGCGTCGGGCGGGGCATCGGCGCCCTCGGCCGCGGCTTCGGCCGTCTCGGCGCCCTCGATCGGGGCGGTCGTGGGCGTGCGGTCGGCATCGCTGACATCGATCGAGGCCATGATCCGCGCCGCGGCCAGGACCGACAGCGCATCGTCGTTGGCGATGCCCCAGGCGTAGAGATCCTGCGCCATCGCCAGGGTCGCGACGGCGCCGCCCGCGCCCTCGGCGACCTGGCCGAAGTTGGTGCCGCTGCGATCCTCCTCGGCGGTCGCGGCGCTTCCCAGCACCACCAGAGCCGAGGTTGCCAGCGCCAGCGCCATGCGGTTGCGGAACATCGTATCCTCCGTGATCGACGGGCACACGGCCAGCGCACCCTCCATGCCGCCGACCATCGCACCCGCAACCGCCCAGGGGAAGATGGCAATTCGTGACAAATTCCGTTAGCTGCGGAGTCGGGCCGGAAGCGAGGGACCGATGGACGACTACGAGGATCAGGACGCCACGGCGCTGGCTGCAAGGGTCGCGGCCGGCGAGGCGACGGCCGGCGAGTTGCTCGATGCCGCGCTCGGGCGGGTCGCGGCGCTGAACCCGGCGCTCAATGCGGTGGTGCTGCTGCAGGAGGGCACGGCGCGCGAGGCCATCCGCAGCGGCCTGCCGGAAGGGCCCCTGGCCGGCGTGCCCTTCCTGCTGAAGGATCTCGGCGCCGAGGCGGTGGGCTTCCCCAGTCACGGCGGATCGCGGCTGACGATGCACGCGACGGTGGGCCGCGACAGCGCGATCGTCGAGCGGCTGCGCGCCGCCGGTCTGGTGCTCTTCGGGCGCACCACCAGCCCCGAGTTCGGCATCGGCCCGGTCACCGAGGCCGCCGTCTACGGCGGGCCGACGCGCAACCCCTGGAACCCCGCGCACACGCCGGGCGGCTCGTCGGGCGGGGCGGCGGCGGCGGTTTCGGCCGGAATCGTGCCGGCGGCGCACGGCTCGGACGGGGGCGGTTCGGTGCGCATCCCGGCCTCGTGCTGCGGCCTGTTCGGCTTCAAGGCCACCCGCGCCCGCTTCCCCGACGGCCCCTCTGCCGGCGAGGGCTGGGCGGGAATGGCGATCGACGGGTTCCTCACCCGCTCGGTGCGCGATGCCGCGCTGCTGATGGATCTCTGCGAGGGCCCCGACCCCGGCGCCCCCTACCGGGCGCCGCCGCTCGCGCAGGGCTATCGTGCCGCCCTTGCCCGGCCGCCGGCGCGGCTGCGGGTGGCCTTCTGCCCGACCACCTTCGACGGCCGCCCCGTCCACCCCGACTGCCGCGCCGCCGCCGAGGATGCGGCGCGGCTTCTGGCCGAGCTCGGCCATCATGTCGAGGAGGCGCGGCCCGAGGCCGATCACCGCGGGATGATGGCGGCCTGGACGCGGATCGTCGCCTGCGGCACGGCGCTGACGGTGCGCACGGCGCTGGCCGGGCGCGGCCGGGCGCTCGGCCCCGGCGACATCGAGACCGTGGCGGAGGGCGCGCTGGCGATGGCGGCGGGCCTGTCGGGGGCCGATTATCTCGAGGCGGTGGGCACGATCCACGCCTACGGGCGCGCGCTCGCGCCGTTCTTCGAGCGGTGGGACATCCTGCTCAGCCCGACGCTGGCCGAGCCGCCGGCCGAGATCGGCCGCTTCGCCCATTCCCGGCCCGAGTTCGCCGATTTCGCGCATTACCGGATGGGTCCGGGCATGGTGTTCGACTATTCGCCGTTCTGCGCCCCCTTCAACGCCAGCGGCCAGCCGGCGGCCTCGCTGCCCTTGCACTGGACGGCCGCGGGCCTGCCCGTGGGCGTGCAGCTCGCGGCGCGCTTCGGCGCGGACGAGACGCTGATCGCGCTCTGCGCCGAGATCGAGCAGGCGCGCCCCTGGTTCCGCCGCCGCCCGCCGCTGCGCCTCGCGGCGCTTGCCAAGCCGCCCCCGCCCGGCGCAGCATGGGGCAAAGGTCCGACGGGGAGCGGAACGTGAGCGAACCTGCCGCCGTAGAGGCGCGCGACACGGTCAAGACCTTCGGCGCGGGCGAACAGGCGGTGCGCGCGCTCGACCGTGTCTCGCTGACCATCCGTCGCGGCGAGTTCTTCACGCTGCTCGGGCCCTCGGGCTGCGGCAAGACCACCCTGTTGCGCCTGATCGCGGGCTTCGAGAGCCCGACCGCGGGCGCCATCCTGATCGGCGGGCGCGACGTGACCGCAGAGCCGCCGAACCGGCGCCCGGTGAACACGGTGTTCCAGTCCTACGCGCTGTTTCCGCATCTGACCGTGGCCCAGAACGTGGGGTTCGGGCTCGAGATGCTGGGCCGGCCGATGGCCGAGGTCAGGGCGACGGTCGAGCGGATGCTGGCGCTGGTCAAGCTCGAGGCGATGGCCGGCCGGCGGCCGCAGCAGCTTTCGGGCGGGCAGCAGCAGCGGGTCGCGCTGGCGCGGGCCCTGGCCCCGGCGCCGCAGGTGCTGCTGCTCGACGAGCCGCTGTCGGCGCTCGACCTCAAGCTGCGCAAGGAGATGCAGGGCGAACTGAAGCGCCTCCAGCACGAGACCGGGATCACCTTCGTCTTCGTCACCCACGACCAGGAAGAGGCGCTGACGATGTCCGACCGGATCGGGGTGATGAGCGCGGGCAGGCTGCTGCAGGTCGGGCCCCCGCGCGAGATCTACAACCGCCCGGTCAACCGCTTCGTGGCCGACTTCATCGGCGAATCGAACTTCCTGCCCGGACGGGTCGAGCGCGGGGCGGTGCGGCTCGGCTCGGGCGATCTGGTGTCGGTTCCGGGGCTGCCGCCCGAAGGCACCGCCGTCACCATCGCGGTCAGGCCCGAACAGGTCCGGATCGGCGCGGCCGGCGAACCCGGGACGATCGCGGCCACCCTGACCGACGCGGTCTATTTCGGGACCGACACGCATTGCCACCTCGCGCTGGCGGACGGCGCCGAGGTCGTCGCCCGGCTGCAGTCGCCGCCCTCGGGCGAGATCGGCCTGGCCCCCGGCGCGCGGGTCGGACTGCGCTTCGCCGAGGGCGCGGTGCAGGTGCTGGGGGACTGACGCCGTGAGTCTGGCCACCGAAAGCGGACGGGACCGGGCGCGGGCGCGCAACGGCTGGCTGCTGTCGCTGCCGGCGCTCGTGCTCCTGATCGTCGGCGCCTCGGGTCCGCTCCTGATCGTGGTGACCTATTCGTTCCTGAAGCCCGGCGAATACTCGGGCGTGATCTGGGAGTTCTCGGGCCAGGCCTGGTTCCAGGTTCTGTTCCAGCGCGACATCTTCGACGGCACCCTGGGATGGGCCGACGCGCACCTGACCATCTTCTGGCGGTCGGTGCGGCTGTCGCTGCTGACCACCGCGATCACCTTCGCGGCCGGCCTGCCCACCGCCTGGTTCATCGCCATGCAGCCGCCCGACCGGCGGGCGATGTGGCTGTTCCTGATCACCATCCCGTTCTGGACCAACCTGCTGATCCGCACCTTCGCGATCATGGAGGTGATCCGCAACGAAGGCATCCTGAACTCGGCGCTGATGGGGCTGGGGCTGATCGACCGCCCCGTGCAGATCCTCTACACCGACACCGCGATCCTGATCGGCATGGCCTATGTCTACCTGCCGCTCATGGTGCTGCCGCTCTACGCCGCGATCGACCGCTTCGACCTGCGGTTGATGGAGGCCGGCTACGACCTCTATGCCTCGCGGATGCGCGTGCTGCGGCGGATCATCCTGCCGATCATCCGGCCCGGGATCGTGGCGGGTTCGATCCTGGTGTTCGTGCCCTCGCTCGGCGCCTACGTCACGCCGCGGCTGCTCGGCGGGGGAAAGAACATGATGATCGGCAACTTCATCGAACTGCAGTTCGGCCAGGGCCGCAACTGGCCGCTCGGCTCGGCGCTGTCGATGGTGCTGCTCGCGGTGGTCATGATCGCGCTGCTCGTCTATGTCCGGGTCGCCGCCCGCGGCGACGTGGTGCGCTGATGGCGGTGCCCGACGCCGGCACCGCGGCCGCCGACAGGGCGGGCGCGCCCGCCCGGAGGGTTGCGCGCCGCCCCGGACGCGCCTTCTCGGTGACCCGGCTTCCGGGCTTCGGCCTTGTCGCCGTCACCGTGTTCGTCCTGCTCTACGCGCCGATCGCGACGCTGATCGTCTATTCCTTCAACGACGCCCCGACGATCTCGGTCTGGGGCGGGTTCTCGCTCAGATGGTATGCCGACGCCTGGGCGAACCAGCAGGTCAAGGATGCCGCCCTGCGATCGCTCCTGATCGCGAGCTTCGCCGCCGCGATCTCGACCACGGTCGCCACGATGGCCGCGCTCGGGACCACCCGGCGCGGCCGGTTCCCCGGCCAGACCTTCATCTATGTGATGATCAACCAGCCGCTGATGGTGCCCGAGATCGTCACCGCGGTCGCGCTGCTGATCTTCTTCGCCGCGATCAAGGTGGCGACCGGCTATCAGGGCCTCGGCTATCTGATCCTCGCCCATTCCGCCTTCTGCGTGCCCTTCGCCTACCTGCCGATCCGGGCCCGGCTCGAGAGCATGGACCTCTCGCTCGAGACCGCCGCGGCCGACCTCTACGCCACACCGTGGCAGACGTTCCGCCGCGTCACCCTGCCGCTGATGGCGCCGGGAATCGCGGCGGGCGCGATGCTGGCCTTCGTGATCTCGCTCGACGACGTGATCATCACCGAGTTCGTGAAGTCTGCCGGGCAGGACACGCTTCCCACCTACATGCTGGGCAAGCTGCGCCGTGCAATCACACCCGAGGTCAACGCGATCTCGACCGCCCTGCTCGGGCTGACGGTGCTGTTGCTCACCGCCTTCTTCCTGCTCACCAGAAAGCGGGGCTGAAATGCGGGGCCGAACCCCGCGCCCGTCACCGACAAGGAGAGGACAAGGAGAGACCGATGCGAACGATCCTGCTGACAACGGCGGCTCTGGCCGCGATGGCCGCCGCGGCCCGGGCCGAGGGCGTGCTGAACCTCTACAACTGGGGCGACTACACCAGCCCCGAGATGATCGCCAAGTTCGAGGCCGAGACCGGCATCAAGGTCACGATCACCGACTACGACTCGAACGACACCGCACTGGCCAAGGTCGAGGCCGGCGGGCACGGCTTCGACCTGGTCGTGCCTTCGGCCAACTACGTGCCGATCTTCGTCGAGAAGGGGCTTCTGGCCGAGCTCGACCATGCGCGGCTTCCGAACATCGGCAACATCGCCCCCCAATGGGTGGACGTGGCCTGGGATCCCGGCCGGCGCTTCACCGTGCCCTGGCAGTGGGGCACGACCGGGGTGGCGGTCAACACTTCGGTCTACGGCGGCGACATCAACACCTCCGGCATCTTCCTCGACCCGCCCGAGGAGCTCGTCGGCAAGGTCAACGTCGTGCCCGAGATGAACGACATCATCTCGCTCGCGATCTTCTACGAGGGCGGCGAGGCCTGCACCGAGGATCTGACCGTGCTGCGCCGGGTGCGCGACACCCTGATGGCCGCCAAGCCGAAGTGGATGTCGATGGACTACGGCATGGTCGAGCGGATGTCGAACAACGACGTCGCCGCCTCGGTTCTCTGGAACGGCGCGACCATGCGGGCGCGGATCAACAACCCCGCGGTGGCCTACGGCTACCCGCGCGAGGGCTACCCGCTGTGGATGGACTCGGTCGGGCTGCTCGCGGATGCCCAGAACGTGGACAACGCCTATGCCTTCCTGAACTTCATCATGGCGCCCGAGAACGCCGCGATGATCTCGGCCTACTCGCGCTATGCCAACGGCATCGCCGGGTCGGAGGAATTCATGCCCGAGGACATGCGCACCGCCCCGGAGATCGTCATCCCCGAGGAGTTCGTGTCCGCCGGGCACTTCCTGCCCACCTGCCCGGCCTCGGCGACCCAGATCTACACCCAGATCTGGACCGAGCTGCAGAAGTGAGACCGCGGGCGGGGGCGCCGTTCCCCGCCGTCCCCGCGCGGCGGCGCAGGCGGCCCGGGCGCATCGACCTGACCGCGCTCTCCGCCTCCGACCTCGCCCGGGCGCTTGCCCGGGGCGAGGTCTCGGCCGTCGGGATCATGGCCGCCCACCTCGACCGGATCGAGGCGGTCAATCCGGCGCTGAACGCCCTCGTCGCGCTGCGGCCGCGCGCGGCGCTGATGGCCGAGGCGGCCGCCGCCGATGCCGCGCCGCGGCGGGGCTGGCTGCACGGGCTCCCCTTCGCGGTGAAGGATCTCGTGGCGACCGCCGGCATCGCCACGTCCCGGGGCTCGCCGCTCTTCGCCGGGCACGTCCCGGAAACCGACGAACTGCTGGCGGCGCGGATCCGCGCCGCAGGCGCGATCCTGATCGGCAAGACCAATGTCCCCGAATTCGGGCTGGGCAGCCATACCTTCAACCCCGTCCACGGCACCACCCGGAACCCCTACGACCTGTCGCGCAGCGCCGGCGGCTCCTCGGGCGGGGCGGCGGCGGCGCTGGCGGCGCGGCTGGTGCCGGTCGCCGACGGGTCCGACACGATGGGCTCGCTCAGGAACCCTGCCGCCTTCTGCAACGTCTACGGCTTCCGCCCCACCTGGGGCCTGGTTCCGGCCGATCCCGGACCGCCGGGCGCCGACGACAGCTTCCTGCACACGATCTCGACCGAGGGCCCGATGGCCCGCACCGTCGAGGATCTCGCCCGCCTGCTCGCGGTGATCGCGGGGTGCGACCCGCGACAGCCCTTCGGCCGCCCGCCCGAGCCCTTCGCCGACGACCTCGACCGCGACATCGCCGGCACCCGCATCGGCTGGCTTGGCGACTGGGGCGGCGCGGTCCCGACCGAACCCGGCATCCTCGCCGCCTGCGAGGGCGCGCTCGCCTGCTTCGAGGAGCTCGGCGCCCGGATCGTCCCGCTGCCCCCGCCGATGCCCTTCGACGCGCTCTGGGAGGCGTGGCTCGACCTCAGATCCTGGGCGATCGCCGCCGGCCAGGGCGCGCGCGGCACCGATCCCGCCGCGCGCGACCGGATGAAACCCGAACTCCTGTGGGAGATCGACCGCGGCCGCGCGCTGTCGGCCCTCGCGGTGCACCGCGCGAGCGTCCTCCGCTCGGCCTGGTTCGCCCGGCTTGCGGCCCTGTTCGAGACCTGCGACGCGCTGGCGCTGCCCGCCGCGCAGGTCTGGCCCTTCCCCGCCGGGCTGCGCTGGCCCGGGGCGGTCGGCGGCCGCACCATGACGACCTACCACGAATGGATGGCGGTGACCGTGCCGGTCAGCCTCGCCGGCGTCCCCTGCCTCGCGCTGCCGGCGGGCTTCGGTCCCGCCGGCCTGCCGACCGGGCTCCAGCTGTTCGGACCGAAGGGGGCAGACCGCGCGATCCTGCGCCTCGGCCAGGCCTGGCACCGCGCCACCGACTGGCCCGCCCGACGCCCGCCGCCGCTCTGACCCCGCGCGGGCGCAGGGGGGCTGTCTGCCCCCCTCTTGGCCCGTTCCGGGCCAATTCACCCCCCGAGGATATTTCCGGACCAGACATGGGCCCGCCTGCATGTTCGGT